>DASYKW010000045.1:0-10236 GCA_035995005.1 Pyrinomonadaceae bacterium | reverse complement strand
TACGTACGGCCCGACGCGAGCGATGACGATGCGATAGCAGCGGCCGAGAAGACGATCGGCCGAGCGCTGACCGACGCAGAAAAAGGCCAGGTGCGCAGCGCGCGTCAGACGGCGTATGCCGGACGGTACAGCAGCGGAGCGCCCAACGATTACGAGGGCGGATATTTTGGTGAGGAAAGTTTAACGCCCTCGATCGTTCCGGAGTTTTTACACCAGAACGAGCTGACGGATTGGGTCCTCACCTATCAAATGTCTGGTGCTCAGGCGTATCTGTATTCGCTTGGACGATACAAAGCGACCGGCTCGCAACTTTGGCTCATGACGGCGTTGTCGCAGGCTGATAACGCATCTACCGAACTAAAACGCCTCATAGAGGCAGCCGATCGGGCGGACCGCTCGTCAGTCGCCTATCCGACTATCGCCTATCACGAAACGCGTCTTCTTCTGGCTCAAGGCAAGCAAGCCGAGGCCCGCAAGCTGATCGACGAAACTTTGAATTTAGGCGATACGATCAATACATCGGCCCGCAATTCTTTTATGACCTTGCGGCTGGGACTGGCCCAAACGCTTGAGGACTTTTTGCGAGACTCGCTGATCAAACCGTACGCGTTCGACTTTGACGGCGACGCCGGAACGATCGAGGAATTCATTGCCGAGCAAAAGAAATGGTACGACCCAGAGGTCAACAAGGACGGCCGCGAGGCCTACGAACGCGAGATCGAGGAACAGTACAAGGACAAAAAGCTCTGGCAGGAACGCCAGATGTTCGACGATCCGACCATCGAGGTTTTCAATCAGCACTTCCCGACAGCGTCACTGGTCGTAGTGATGAATTCTCCGGCGTTGCCCGACTACATGCGCGAGAGATTTGTGCTTGCGGTCTGGACACGTGCATATCTGCTCGGCGACGCAGCGACGCTAAATAAGATGTCGCCCGAGCTGATCAAGTACTATCCGGAATTCGAAGCTACGCTCGGTAAAGCGATGGCCGCCCGGACGCCCGCGGCTCGCGATAACGCGCTTTTATTTTTTGTCTTAAAGAATCCGATCCTCAATCCCTATCTTCCGGACGGTATGGGCCGCGAAAATAACGAGCAGGACCAGTGGTCGGACGATAACTGGTGGTGCGCTCCGTACGATACGGAATACGACGAGGCAAGTTCGTCCGAGGTTCCTAAAACTCTGCCAAAACGCCCTGCGTTCCTAACCGCTCAGCAAAGCCAACTCGCCCAGGCCGAGCGTAAGAAACTGGCAAACATCGGCGACGCTCCAAAATTCCTTGCCGATAAGGTCATGGCCTGGGCCAAGCGTTCACCACTCGACCGTCGCATTCCGGAGGCACTCTACATCGTTATTGAGGCGAACGGCTGGACCAAGTATGGCTGCGGCAATAACGAGGAGCTGCGGGATGAGATGACCGAAATTCTCCGCACCCGTTATCCCAGCAGCGAATGGGTCAAAAAACTCGACGAAGAGGCGGCCGGGAATTGATCGTGGTCACGTGCCGCTTCCGGCTTTTTGGCCCTCAAAGTTGTAATCGACCGTAAGCATTAGAGCGTCGTCCTTTACCTCCGCCCTAATGTCGCTTGCACGAGCCTGCAACTTACCGCCAGCGGACGTGACGGGTACGTCCACACCGATCTGCTCGCCACGAAGCAGAAGAATAGGATTCACCCGATTATTCAACGTGCCCTGGACGAGGGGCGTTACGATCCCGCTCACGAGCGGATTCACGCCGTCGAGGTTTACGGTCTCGACGGTGACGATCCCGTAAACGGCTTGTTGAGCCACATCGAATCGGAGGTCGAGATGTGTCTGTGCCCAGCCTTGTATCGGGATACAGCCAAACGCCGAGTTGAAGCTGCCCGAGAAGGCTATCGGTGCGGCGATCTTGCCGTCCTTAAAACTCACGCCCGTCCGCACGCCGCTGCCCTCCTGAATAATATGGATCTGGCCGTCGCAAGCGTTCGCCTGCGCAGATTCGTAGCGCGGTGTCTCATCTCCATCCGCCACGACCTGTAGCGGAAAGGCGGGTGGCTGCATATCGCGGAAGATCGTGCCCAGTACCTGATTCAGCAGATCGGCCTTGATAACGACCTGCGCACCGCCTTTCGTTTGAGTGTCCGGAGCCTCGATCGCCACACCGGGTCTATTCGCGGCACGCGGAGCACCAACGAACATGAAGAAAACCATCGCGGCACCACCCAATAGGCCGATGACCGCTCCAATGATGAAGTTACGCATGTTTACCTCACGGGCTTCGTCGGGCTCGACATCGGACTCGAGACCGGGGCCGGAGCCTGGCCCTGCTGCATCATCTGGCCGATCACGGTTGCAAGGGCCCTAAAGATGAGATCGACCTGCGCACGCACTTGCTCGGCCTCGATCTTTTGCAGACCTGTCGGCGGCTGCATGAGGTCGGCCGGAACATCCGTTTTGAGATCCGTCATCTCGGTCACGACCCGCAAGCCCTTGTAACCCTGAACATTCCCACTTGACTGCGTTACGATCTCCGATCGCAGCGGAAGTCCCGTCGCCTTATCGACATAGAGATACGACTCGGTCGCGACATCGCCAGCCTGTGTCTGCGTGTTTGCGACCGCGGCGTAGCGATATTTAGTAACCTCTCTGCCGTACAGTTTATCGTCGCCTACGAGCTGTACGCCTGGCGTATTCTTAATTTGCCTGACGATCTCCTCGGGCATAAGCAGCCGCCTGATCTCAAAGCCCGTCGATTCCTTGTTGATCTCGGCGTACTGGTTCTTGTCGGGCAGAATAAGGTAGTTGGTCGATCCCTTGTCGAGGTAGATCACACGTCCACCGCCCGGGATAGCAAATTCCATTCGCCGATCACCGCCGCTGCGGGAGACATTTGCGGCGAGCGCCGGCAGTGTGAGCGGCGCGGTAGCACCGATAGCCTCGAGTTTTATCGTCACGTTGGCCCGATATTGATCTGGCTCGCGAGCGTCGACGCTCGGCGTCAGCGCGACCGGCGTACCGGTAGCAGTCAGCTCAGGCATCGGTGTGGCCGATGCGTTTGCGTTCGACGTGCTGGTATTTACGTTAGTGACGGGTCCGCCGCAAGCCGCAAGCCAAAAGGACGCCGCAACAAGTGCTGCCTGGAACGCGAAGTTGTGTAGCCGCATTTTGATCCTCCCGTTTTGCCACAGGATAAACCCTCGCGGCTAATCCTTTTGTAGGTTGGCGTACTTCTCGATGAGCTTCTTCTGGCCGAATCCGGGAAAGCTTACGGTGATCTTTGAATTGTCTCCGCTCCCCTCACGGCGGAGCACGAGTCCGCGTCCGTACTTGTCGTGTCGCACGTATGAGCCGGGCGTTAATCCCTCGCCCGACCCTGCCCGCTCAGTCTTTTGCTGCGGAGTTGAACCCGCAGACCTGAGTCTATCCATGGTGGATCGTTTCGGCGGCGTCGGAAGATACGCGCCGGGCTTGCTTTCGACCGGGGCGCCGCCTTGCCGGTTCTTGAAAAACTCAGCGACCGCATCGGCACTGTTATAGGTCTTGCCGGCGTAAAGATTCTTTGGCTTTTCCGGTCGCGGTTCTCCGCGAAGTGCTGCGACGGCCGCCTTCGATTCGGTATTCATGGTGCCCCGAGCAAATGACAGCCACGACGATCCGTGCGAAAGGTCCTCGATCAGTTCCAGCGGCATCTCGTTGAGAAATTGCGACGGTTCGGACGCCATGTCCTCACCATACGTGCGTCGCCGCATCGCATGCGTGACGTATAGCACCTTTTCAGCACGGGTGATCGCGACGTAGGCGAGCCGGCGTTCTTCTTCAAGTTCCTTCTCATCGCTGATCGAACGCGAATGCGGAAAAACACCGTCCTCCATCCCCGCGAGAAATACGACCGGAAACTCCAGACCTTTTGCCGAATGCACGGTCATCAGCGTTACCCGCGAGCTCTCGTCGTACTTGTCCGTATCAGACGTAAGCGCGGCGTGGTCGATAAACTCTCGAAGCCCATTCTCTTCTGCATTGTCATAGTCAACGGCGGCGTTGACGAGCTCTTCGAGATTCTCGAGACGGGCTGCCGCCTCGTCCGTATTCTCCGTCCGCAGGATATTCGCGTAGCCAGTATCCTCGATAGCGGCGATCACGACATCCGAGACGGGCCGTTCCGAACCCGACGCTTCTTCTATACGTTTTATCAGCGTCTCGATCGTTTTTCGAAAGGCGCGGAACGCCTCTTTCGCTCTCGGTGTCAGACCCGCCTGCAGCGGGAATTCCGGGTCGGTGATCTGTGCGATCGTCATCCAGAGCGACGCACCGCCGGCCTTTGCGAGGCGTTGCAGCTCGTCAAGACTTGTCTTGCCAAGACCGCGTGCCGGCGTATTTATCACGCGAAGCAAAGCGATGTCGTCAAACGGATTCAGCGCAAGTTTCAGGTAGGCGATGATGTCCTTTACCTCGGCCCGCTCGTAAAACGAGAACCCGCCGACGATGTTGTATTCGATCCTTAGTCGGCGAAGCGACTCCTCGAATAGACGTGACTGAGCGTTCGTTCGGTATAGCACCGCAAGGCGATCGTTCGGACTCCGATGCTGATGCTCCTCGATCTGTGCCGCGATGAACCTGGCTTCGCCGTCGCCGTCGTAGGCTTGATAGTAAAAAACGCGTTCGCCGCCCGGATTTGCCGTCCACAACTTCTTTTTCTTCTGATGAACGTTGTTCGCGATGATCGCGTCGGCGACATCGAGGATAGTCTGCGTCGAACGGTAGTTTTGCTCTAGCAGGATGACCTTCGCGGTCGGAAAATGCTGCTCAAAATCCAGAATGTTCCTAATGTCGGCCTGCCGAAATCCGTAGATGCTCTGCGCGTCGTCGCCGACAACACAAATGTTCTGCTGCTTCTCCGTGAGGTAACTAATGAGAGCGAATTGCAGCGAGTTCGTGTCCTGATACTCGTCGACGAGGATATATTTGTACCGCTCGTTGTACTTGTCACGCGTCTCCTGAGACACGCGAAGAAGCTTGACGGCCTTGATGAGCAGATCGTCGAAATCGAGGGCGTTCGCGGTGTTTAGCCGCTGGTCGTACAGTCGAAAGAGCCGCCCGATCGTCGCTTTTTTCTCATCGCCGTATTCGACCTTCGACGCGTAGTGTTCGGCGTCTTCGCCACGATTTTTAGCTGCCGAGATCGCGTTGCGGATATTTCGCGGCACGGTCTGCTTCTCGTCGAGGCCGAGGTCCTTGATGCAGGCTTTGATAACCTTTGTCGAGTCGTCGGTGTCGTAGATCGTGAAGGTCTTTTTATAGCCCTCGTCTAGCTGGTCGACATCCTGCCGCAGGATCCGGACGCACAAGCTGTGGAACGTCGCGATCAACGGAGCCGAATTGAGAGGCTCGCCTTTCAACAATTCCACAACTCTTGAACGCATCTCTCCCGCAGCCTTGTTCGTAAACGTGACGGCCAAAATATTGTGCGGAGCTATTTTCTTTTCGGAAATTAGATATGCGATCCGCACCGTGATGACACGCGTTTTTCCAGATCCGGCGCCGGCCAGAATGAGCAGCGGCCCGTCGGTCGCACGAACGGCCTCTGCCTGCTGCGGATTTAATGATGCAAAAAGATCCATGTGGGAGTGTTACTTTATGAGCTCTTGAATTTCCTTGAACTTGTCATGTTTCGAGTCCCGCATCAACTCGAAGAGCGCCATCTCGACCGATGACGGAATGACACCGCTGGCCTTCATCTTCGCAAGTCCGGCCTTGCGGTTGTAACTAAAACGCGAGCACACGCATTCAGTCAGCACCTGGACCTGAAAACCACGGTCCAGCAGATCGTGCGCCGTTTGGCTTACACAGATGTGGGTCTCGAGCCCACAAACGACGAGCTGTTTTGTGCCAAGTACCTTCAATCGATCGACAAAGGCAGACGCACCGCACGAGCTGAATGCAGTCTTTTCTATCGCAAAGTGATCGTCAGGCAGTACAAATGTGATCTCCTCAGCGGTCGGGCCAAGGCCTTTTGGATATTGCTCGGTCACCAGCACGGGTACGCCCAAAAGTTGGAAACCGCGCACGGCCGTCGAGATACGCGAAGCCACAGTCGAGAAATCGGGTATTGCATTACGAAACGCTTCTTGAACGTCGATGACGACAAGGGCAGTGGAATCAATGTTTAGCAGGTTCGGATGCGACATTTTCTACAATTTCGGCCTCGTGGGCGCTGGCTGCACTCTGCCGTGCGGCTTTCTCCTTCATCTCTTTCTTGTACGTCTTGAAAAAGAATACGACCGCGACCGTACAGAGGACTACGATCAGGACCATCATCGCCGCGATGAAGTAAAACTCGGCTCGTCCGGATCCGGGCATGCCTTTAGTTTACGGGTTCCAGGTTCCAAGTTCCAAGTTAGCCAACTTTTGCCAACAGATCGACCCTGTCTTGGAAGTTGAAACTTGAAACCCGGTTCTAGCTCGGGGCCTGATTCGGAGGGAAGGAAAGCTCGCCCGGGGACTCGATCAGACGGTTCTTGTAGATCTGCGGCAGGGATTTGACCGTCTTGTTCTTGTCGGTAACAAGGTGCAGTGTCTCGCCCTCGGCGAGCAGAGTGTCGTCCGCTACGCGATATACCTCATAGATGAAGCGCAGGCTGCGGCTGCGGATCTCACCGACCTTTGTCCGGATCGTGACCACATCCTCGTAATAGGCGGGGGATTTGTAACGGCAATAGGTCTCGGCTACGACGAGGAGAGCGTCCTCCTCCTCCTCCATCTCCTTGTAGGAGAAGCCCTTCTGTCGACAAAGCTCGCTGCGGCCCGCCTCGAACCAAACGAGGTAATTCGCGTGATGCACGATACCCATCTGATCGGTCTCGGCATAACGAACTCGGACCTCGGTCTCATACCAGCCGTCCATAAATAATTGGCTGGGAGACAGGGATTCGAACCCCGATAGGCAGATCCAGAGACTGCAGTCCTACCATTAGACGATCTCCCAGCGTAGTTAATAATTTACGGGTCGATAAGAGCTATTGTCAAATAGCTCAACTTGCCCGCGAGGTTGCAAAAACGGACAATCTAGCTGCACATGACCACGGCCGTAGATAAGGAAATCCTCACAAACAGGCTCGCATTTCACGAGTATCATATCTTCGACAAATACGAGGCCGGAGCAGTTCTGCTCGGCACCGAGGTCAAAAGCATCCAGGCTGGCCGGATACAGTTGAAAGAGTCGTTCGTTCAGCTAAAAGATGGTGAGGTCTGGCTGATCGGGTCGCATATTTCGCACTACTCGCATGGAAATATCAATAATCACGATGTTCTTCGACCCAGGAAGCTGTTGCTCCACCGCCGCGAGATCGAGAAACTCGAACGCGAAACTGCTCAAAAGGGGATGACACTGGTCATTACCAGCATCTATTGGAAAAACGGAAGGATAAAGTTTGAGATCGGCGTCGCTAAGGGTAAGAAACTCTACGACAAACGCGAGACCGAAATGCGTAAGGCGATCGACAAAGACACAGCGGCCCAGTTGAAAGAGCGGCTTAGATAAGTTATAGATATTAAAGCGTTTTAGACTAATTTACTGTCGAGGTATTGATGAAATTTCAGGGGATCACCGGGAATTTTACGGAGGCGAATGCGGATGCATTGGCCGTTCCCGTCTTCAAGGGCGAAAAAGCATCTGCAGGCTTGTTAAAAGATCTTGATAAGCTGACTGACGGTCTTATTTCGGGACTTATGAGGACCGAGGGCTTTAAGGGCGACAGCGGCCAGGAGGCTCTCATCCGTTTTGCCCCTAAAGGGAAGGTCAAGGCGGGGCGTCTGCTCTTGCTTGGGGTCGGTGATGAGAAGGACTATAAAGCCCATTCCGTCGCGGCTGTCGCCGGGGCTGCGACGCGATTCTTCCGCAAACGCGACCTAAAGAGCTTCGCTCTGCTGCCCCGCGGTTCCGCGAGTGCCGTCGATACCGCCCAAAATGCTGCTCAGGGCGTTATCACGAGCCAGTTTGAGCTCGATAAATACAAGACCAAAGACAAGATCGATAAGGCCATAACGAGCTGTGTGATCTGCGTCGACGGTGCGAAGGCCGCAGATGTTAAGCGCGGTATCGATCGCGGCGAGATCATCGGTGAGTCGATGAATTTCACGCGCGATCTCGCAAACGAGCCACCAAATATTCTCACTCCGACCGAGATGGCCCGCCGTGCGCAGGCCATGGCCCGCGAGGTCGGCATCAAGTGCGAGGTCCTGGACGAGGCAAAGATGTTGAAAATGGGTATGGGTTCGCTCATGTCCGTTTCGCTCGGCTCCGAGCAGCCCGCGCGCCTCATCGTTCTTCGATACACTCCGGCAAAATCGACCGGCAAGAAAGGCGAGCTTCTCGGACTTGTCGGTAAAGGAATTACGTTTGACACCGGCGGCATCTCGCTCAAACCCGGCGAAGGCATGGACGCGATGAAGTACGACATGTCGGGCGGCGCAACGGTGCTCGGCACGATGCGTTCGATCGGGCTGCTCAAGCCATCGGTGCCCGTTATCGGTGTCGTCGCGGCTGTCGAGAACATGCCCGATGGTAAAGCTTCGCGGCCCAGCGACGTCGTTACGGCAATAAACGGCAAGACCATTGAGATCCTCAACACCGACGCCGAGGGGCGACTGATCCTCGCCGACGCCGTGGCTTACGCTGAACAGCAGGGTGCGACCCGAATTGTGGACATGGCGACACTAACGGGTGCGGTCATCGTTGCTCTTGGAGACGTGAATACCGGGATCATGGGTAATGATCAGAATTTTGTCGACGAGATCACAGAATGCGGGCGTGAGGTCGGTGAAGGCTTTTGGCAGCTTCCACTCGGTCCCGAATACAGCAAGCAGATCAAGTCGGACATCGCTGATATCAAGAATATCGGACCACGAGGAAAGGCCGGCACGATCATGGGAGCGGTTTTTATCCAGGAATTCGTCGATAAGGCAAAATGGGCCCATCTCGATATAGCCGGCACTGCATGGGCGGACGGCGTAAAGCCGCATCAAGCCAAGGGTCCGACGGCCGTCGCTGTGCGTACTCTGCTAAAGCTCGTCGAAAAGTCGCAGTAACTCAATGAAGATCCACGAGTATCAGGGCAAGGCGATCCTAAAGGAATTTGGCGTTCCCGTTCCGCGCGGTATCGTAGCGAGAACGGCGGATGAGGCCGAAGTCGCGGCACGCGAGCTCGGTACGGACGTCGTTGTCGTCAAGGCCCAGATCCATGCCGGCGGCCGTGGCAAAGGCGGCGGCGTCAGGCTCGCCAAGTCGCCTGAGGAAGCAAAGCAGACCGCGTCCGAGATACTCGGAATGCAGCTAATTACCCACCAGACCGGCCCCGAAGGCCAAAAGGTGCAGACGCTGCTTATCGAGGAAGGCCTGCCCATAGACAAAGAGTTTTATCTCGGCATCACGCTCGACCGCGTCACCGGCCGCAACGTCTTTATGGCGTCGCAAGCCGGCGGAATGGACATCGAAAAGGTCGCCGAAGAAACGCCCGAGCTGATACTGAAGGAGACTATCGATCCGGCAGTTGGTTTACGCGGTTTTCAGGCACGCAAGCTCGCGTTCGGCCTCGGAATTCCCAACGAGCTGATCAATCAGGCCTCGTCTTTCATGCTCAAGCTTTACGAAGCCTACGAAAAGACCGACGCGTCGCTCATCGAGATCAACCCGTTCCTGCTGACCAAGGACAACCGCCTTATCGCTCTCGACGCCAAGGTCAACTTCGACGACAACGCGATGTTCCGCCACAAGGATTACGCCGACCTTCGCGACCTCGCCGAGGAAGAGCCGCTCGAGATCGAGGCTTCAAAATACGACCTCAACTACATCAAGCTCGACGGCAACATCGGCTGTATGGTCAACGGTGCCGGCCTCGCGATGGCGACGATGGACATTATCAAGCTCGCCGGCGGCGAACCCGCGAATTTTCTCGACGTCGGGGGCGGTGCTTCGCAGGAGCGTGTCGAACAGGCATTTAAGATCCTGCTCGCAGATGAGAACGTCAAAGCGGTCCTGATCAACATCTTCGGCGGTATTGTCCGCTGCGACATGGTCGCTAACGGCGTCGTCGCCGCGGCAAAGAATCTCGGCGTATCGATCCCCATCGTCGCCCGTCTCGAAGGCACAAACGTCGACGAAGGCCGGCGCGTGCTGGAACACTCGGACATCGGCATCATCCCGGCAACGACAATGGGCGACGCCGCAGACAAGGTCGTGTCAGCCGCAAGTGCGCAGTT
>DASYKW010000044.1:0-14844 GCA_035995005.1 Pyrinomonadaceae bacterium | reverse complement strand
TACGTATAAAAACAGGTACCGCGAAACCCTTACCAAGACATTCCAGTGCCACCGATGGTTCGAAAAAGGGAGCTTATCAGCAGTTTTTGTTCCCGAGCTTCCCCATTGAAACGGCCGTTGATAGAAGGACGGTCGAAATCGCTTGCCTCCTGGCTTGCAATGCCGAAGAACAGGTCGAGGGGAAACATCCTGAACGGAATTGGTAAAGAAATGAAAGTAGCTAAATCACTCAAATTTATCTTCCCGATGTTAGTTTTGCTCTTTGTTCAAGGGCAGGCCAATGCTCAGGGTGGGACGCCGAATGAGATCGCCTGCTACAACATGGTGCAGGGAAAGGTCGCCTGGAATGCCGCCGGAAATACGCAGTGGAGCGATCCCAACATTCGGGCGCTCTGCGTGGGCTCGACCGATGCCTCGCTCACCGTCGCATGTTTCCAGAGAACGCGTGCGGCAACTGACGATTGGGCCAAGGCGATCAATGCCTGCGTTGCAAAGCCGTTCGTTACTGCGCCGCCAAAGGCGCCCGTCACCGTCGCTACGCTGGGGCCGAAGCCGCCGCAGCCCGCAAAGGACGCGGTCGGATCGTCACTCATCGGCGGCAAGGATCTCGTCCCATTTCAGGGCCCCTACCTTTTTCGGGATATTGCCATAGGCTCAACCGGCGGCGTCTGGGCGATCGGACAAAAAAAGATGCCTGGTGGGTATGGCCCGATCATGCAGTTTAGTACCGGCAACTGGTCAAGTGTCAGCGGCGGCGCTATGCAGATCACCGTCGATGATGCCCAACACGTCTGGATCGTCAATGAGTTCGGCGGGATCTTTTTTCGTCATAGCGACAAATGGAACCCTTTTCCGAGCCCGCCGGCCGTAAATCTCGTTTTTCGCAATGATCAGATGTGGATGGTCGGAACCGATGGCTACGCTCGAAGGTGGGACAATGCCTCCGCACCTTCGGGAGCGTGGGTGGACGCAGCTTTCGTCGGCAAGGGGGCCAAAAGCATAACCCACGCGACGAGCGGCTGGGTCATGGCAGTGACCGAGGCGGGTAAGATCTACCGCCGCGGGGCATCGGGCTGGTGGGCAAGCTTTAACGGCACCGCACTCGATATCGCCGCGAATAAGAAGGATGTCTGGATAATCGACGAGACGGGTGCGCTTTCTATTCAGACGCCTACCGGGTGGGAACGGCGTTTTCAGGGGCCTTTCGTCAGCCTGGCAGTTGACCTGAACGGCGAGCCATGGGCCGCGACCGCCTCAGGCCTGTTAATGCTGCCGCCCATTTTTCATTAGAACGCATAGGGCGAGCCCCGAACTCAAAAAGGGACGGCAAATGCACGCGTAGTGTACCGTAAGCTATAATTACGGTTTTACGTGATGACCATTGACGAGCAGATAGAATTCCTGAAAAAAGGCGCGGTCGACCTCATTCGCGAGGAAGACCTGCGCAAAAAGCTGGAGCGCTCCGCAAAGACCGGCAAGCCGCTGCGAGTAAAGCTCGGCGTCGACCCGACATCGCCCGATATTCATCTAGGCCACACCGTTGTGGTGCGTAAGCTCAAGGCATTTCAGGACCTCGGCCACATCGCGATCTATCTGATCGGCGATTTCACGGCGATGATCGGCGACCCGTCGGGGCGCAACGTCACGCGTCCGCCGCTCACCCGCGAGGAGATCGAGCACAACTCAAAAACTTATCGAGATCAGGTATACAAACTCCTCGATCCCGACAAAACAGAGGTCCGTTACAACTCGGAATGGATGGGCAAATTCGACGCGGCGGATTTCATTCGTCTCGCTGCTCGAACGACCGTAAAGCAGATCCTCGAGCGCGATGATTTCGAAAAACGAATGAGCGCGCAGCAGCCGATCTCACTTCACGAGCTGCTCTATCCGCTCGTGCAAGGCTACGACTCGGTCGCACTTGAGGCCGACGTCGAGCTTGGCGGCACTGATCAAAAATTCAACCTCTTGTCGGGCCGTAACCTCCAACGCGAATACCAGCAGGAACCGCAGGTCGTCATCACTACGCCACTCCTCGAGGGCCTCGATGGCATACAGAAAATGTCGAAATCCTACGGCAACTACATCGGTATCGACGAGCCCGCGAGCGAGATGTTTGGCAAGGTGATGTCGATCTCCGACGAGCTGATGTGGCGGTATTATGAGCTGCTCACCGATCTAGGCCCGACTCAAATTTCAGATCTCAGATCTCAGATCGACGCGGGCGAGAATCCTCGCAACGTCAAGGTGGCCCTCGCAAAGCTCATCATCGAGGATTTTCATCCCCAAGCGGAAGCTGACGCCGCCGAGGACGAATTTACCCGCCGCTTTGTACAAAAAGAGGTGCCCGACGAGATCGACGAAAGGACGATCGCCGCCGGCGCTCACAATCTCGCTCAACTCATTGCAGATACAGGACTTGCGGCCTCAAAAGGTGAGGCACGACGTCTTATCGAGCAAGGCGGCGTCAAGGTCAACGGCGAAAAGGCCACCGCCGCGAATGCGGACATCGACGTCACCGCCGACGGCGTCCTACTTCAGGTCGGCAAGCGTAAATTCCTAAAGGTCAAGGCATTGTCCTGAGCCAGCCCAAACGCTATACTGCAACCCCTAATGCCCGACACCGCGACAAAACGGATCCCCCTTCGCCAGCGTATCGCTGCATATCGCGCGTCCGATGCGCCGATGCGCAAGCTTGCGGGCAATCTGTCTAAGGTCGCAAAGATCGCCCTCGATGAGGCAAACAGCCTGACGCTCGAGCACGTCGAGATCTATCTCAAACGCCTTCCAAAAAAGCTCGACGGTTTTCGCATTATTCAGCTCAGCGACACGCACCACAGCCCGTTCACCGGTCTCGAACACATCGCCCGTGCGGTCAAGATCGCGAATCGCCTCAAGCCCGACATGTTTGTGCTTACGGGCGATTATGTCTCGCACCATCCCGAATACATCGCACCCGTTGCGGCCGTTCTCGGCAAGCTCAAGGCAAAGCACGGCACCTTTGCCTGTCTCGGCAACCACGATCATTGGACGGATGCGGATCTCGTCACGCACATGTTTCGCGGCGAGGGAATTACGATGCTCGTTAACGAAGGCCTGCGGGTCGAAACGCGTCGCGGCTCGTTCTGGCTCGCCGGCGTCGACGATTACATGGTCGGCAAAACCGACGTTCCGGCGTCGCTGCTCGGCTCGTATCCGGATGAGTTGAAGATCCTGCTCGCCCACAATCCGATCATCTTTCGCGAGGCATGGCGTCATGGCGTCGACCTGACGCTTAGCGGCCACACGCACGGCGGCCAGATAAAGATGCGTCCCGAGGAGAAGCGTCTGCTGCCTCGCCGCAAACGCAAATCCGGCCTGCATTCGCGTTACAAGTCGCAACTCTACATCACCCGCGGAATCGGTACCGTCGTCGTCCCCATGCGTTACCAGTGCCCGCCCGAGATCTCGCTGCTGGAACTAAAATGCGAAGGTTAAATTCTTCGCCGCGTAGCGGCTGCATGACTTTAGCCGTGGGTTTCAACCCACGGAAAGCGCGACAAGACAACGGGCTCCCCTCCTTACGAAGGAGGGGTGGACGCGTTTCGCGGACGGGGTGGTTCTCTCTATGAGCTACGAGAAGCCGACGGCCAACCAGGATGCGCAATCCGGATTGCGAAAGTCCGACCGCGTATTTACCATCGCAAACCTCCTCACCTTTCTCCGCATCGGTCTAATTCCCATTTTCGCTATCGCGCTTGTGTATCAGCACTTTGGGTGGGCATTGGCGATCTTTGCGGTCGCAGGTGTCTCGGACGGCGTTGATGGATTTATCGCGCGTGCGATGAAGCAGGAATCCGAGCTCGGCACCGTCATCGATCCGATCGCCGACAAGCTCCTGATGACGACGGCCTTTATCATGGTCAGCCTCTCGTCCGTAATGCCGCACGAACGCCACTTACCCGTTCCGTTTTGGGTGACCGCGACCGTCATCGGACGCGATGTCGCGATCGTGTGCGTCGCAGCCTCGATAACTCTAATGACGGGATTTCGCGGCTTCAAACCGTCGTGGCTCGGCAAGGCCTCGACATTCGTTCAGGTCGTGGGAGTGATACTGATCCTCGCGGCGACGGTGTACCCGATCGACAACGGTCTCTTCCTCCCCGCGACCTATGCAACGCTCGCCGCCTTTGCTGTCGCCTCCGGCATCCACTACATCTACCACGTCGCCAAACTCATGCGCGCCGCGCCCGTTGCAGATCCCGGCGCGGAGTAAGCCCGCTGGCTGCTGCCTTCGGATGAGCCGCTCGCATGTGCAAGAATAGTGCGATCCGGCGTTCACCGTTCAGCGATCGCAGACGGTCGCCTATGCACTGCATGCGAATTTTCGGCCTCGTCTTGATCGCGTTTATTCTGGGCCTCGACCTTTTGTGTCTCGGTCAAAAACCCACGTTAACACCAGACGATACCCCGCGGCTCGTGCCGCAAACCGGTTGTTACACGATCGTCACGACGGTCGCATTTAGTCCTGACGGGCGGCTGATAAGTGTCGTCTGCCGCGATCAGACGCTGATCCTCGACGCAGCCACCGGACTCGAGCTCCGCGGCATCGCCACCAATGGGACGGGCAATAATTTCGCCACATTCAGTCCGCAGAATAAATACCTCGTCGCGGACTGGGCTGAGCTTGAGATATTTGAGGTCGCGACGGGCAAAAAGGTCCGCGGCTTTGATCACTGCGTCGAGTCGGGATCTCGACGAGGAGCAAACTGCATTCCCGGTCCGGTCCTGCAGGTCGCCTTTGACCCGACCGAGCGCTACATTGCGTGGATCGACGGTCGCGGTAACGTCACAGTTACCGAGGTCGCAAAGACACTCCGCCCGCGTCTACTTCGCTTTAACGCGGCAGGTGCCGAGGCGATCCAGTTTCAGTCCGCCGACAAGATGGCGGTGGCGACTATTGCAGGGAAGATACTTCTCTGGGACCTTGCGACCAACACTCGAGTCCCTTTGGGCACGACCGTCGCAACGGCGGCGACGCCCAGCGATGATGACGATGACGCTGCTCGGCCGCTCACCGGCCGCTTTGACGCAAATGCTGATCGCTTTATTAAACGACTGACCAACGAGAGCGTCGGTGTTTGGTCCATCGATGGCTCGGTTAAGCTCAGGTGCACTATACCGACGGACCAGCCGCCGTTGAGCTATGGTCCCACGGCCACTCCCGAAGGCATTTGGATCAACACAGCGTCGCGGCTATCGATCTACGATAACGCGTGCAAACCCAGGCAGACGCTCGCGCCGCCCGCGGGCTCGCAGTTCGTCGCCGTCTCGCCCGACGGTTCGACCGCTGTAGCCGAGACGCAACAGTCCGACACAGACGCGTTTGAGGCCTCGCATCTTGCGATCGTCGATCTTGCGACCGGCGCCGTCACGCATCGGTACGAGCGCACCTACAAGCCGGTGCTCGACTTTATCGTCAGCCACGACGAACGCTATGTCGCCATCTTTAGCGGCGATACGACGGGCTTGCGCAACGGCGAGCTCGCCGTCTGGGACCTCGAAACCGGGAACCTGCTCGATCTCGCCCTTGGCGGCTCGCCAAACCAGGTGATCAAAATGTTCTTTGGTCCAGATGACCGCGTGCTAACCGCCGTGACTCGGGCGCCGCAGGATACGTTGCCGGGCCAGGCATTGAGCGACGACCGCTTTCAGATGATCACGTGGGAAACGACCGCCTGGACACGTACGTCGACCGTGACGGGTTCTGAAGCCGAGATCGAAAAGCTCCTCGGCGGACCCAAGATCTTTGATGAGAGCGACAAAAAGACGTCCGTCCAATTGCCTCGACGTGGTGTGACCGTGATGCTGCCCGTGGGTCGTGACGTCGGGCTAAAACTCGCAGGCGGCGGAGTCACCGCCGCATTCGTTCCGCTCGGCGGCGACGGCTGGGTCCTGACCGGTCCAAAAGGAATATTCGACACAGATCTCGATCTCAGCTCCGTGCCCGAGCTTCACTGGGTACTCGCCGACGATCCTCTACGTCCCCTGCCGCTCGAGATCTTTATGCGCCAATTCTTTCAACCCGGTCTTTTAGCGAACTTTCTCGAGTGTGCCCGCACCGCCAAATGCGCCGATAAATTCAACGTCCCCCCGATAACCGACATCAACCGCACCCAACCCACCGTCCGCAAACCAGTCCGATCCGCTCCATCCAACTCCCTTCCTCAATAGGAGGCCGGCGAGGATCTAGATCACTCTGAAGTTTGCAACATCTGACTCTCTCTTACACGGTTGAGCCTACCGAAACACTGGCACGTTCTTTGTGCCAGAACGAGGGGTGGCCGGTAGGCCGGGGTGGTTCTCTGCCCGACCCACCACGACTATTATGAAGCTCGCGACTTTATTCGAAATTCGAAATTCGTAATTACTCCTCACGTCGGCTCATCAGCGAAAACACCAGCCCCACAACCATCACCGCAAACCCGACAAGGTTCACATACGTTCCCGGCGGCGAACCGACGCGGATCAGCGGCGCCCAGAGCGACAAAACCTGCGCGCCCAGATAGCTCGCGATAAACACGACAAACATCAACGCAACCGCGCTTCGATACCGCACCAGGACCACGACGCCCATTGCACACACGATCAGCCGCCACAGCGACGACTGCGCAAACACCGTCACCACATTCTGTGCCGCATCCGCCGGATACGACTCCAACGGAATGCCGTCCGCGTCCCTCACCGTCGTCCACCCGTTAAAGATGATCATGACGCTCTGCATCCCCTTCATCACCAACACCAACCCAAACACCCACAACCCCGCCCGCCATCCGCGATAGTCATTGTCCAGTTGTCTCGGAAATATCCTCTCCAGCATCTTTAAGCCCCCTTTATGGGATATCCGTCCTTTATGCCAAGGCTAACGAAGCCAGGGAATCAAAGGTTCTCCCGACCAACCATCTCACGATTGCAGGCTACTAACCTTTCAATGAAGAAACTTCCTCTTAGCCTCGTACTTTGCGTTCTTTTTGCATCTGTCGTATCGGCTCAAAGCGTACGCCCGTCCGTCTCGGTAGTCGGGACTGCGTCGATGATCGTGGCGCCCGATCAGGTCACCTTCACGTTTGAGATCGTCACCGCGGAGAAAGAACTCGCGGCAGCGAAGCGGGCGAACGACACGCGCACGGCCAACACGCTCGACGTCGTTAAGACCTTTAAGATCGGAGCGGAGGACATCCAGACGGACACGCTCACGATCACGCCGAAATACACGGGTGCAAAAGATCCGCGCGGTGACCACGTACTAATAGGCTATGAGGTAACAAAACGAATTCTAGTAACGTTCAAAGATCTCGATAAAATTGACGCCTTCCTCTCCAAATCGATCGAGGCCGGCGTAAATCGCGTCGTTACGATCTCGATTGAGAACAGCCAATACGGCAAGTTCCAGGAGCAGGCGCGGGCGATGGCAGTTAAGAACGCCGAGACCAAAGCGAAGGCATATGCCGCCCAAGTAGGTCAGACCATTGGCAAAGCATACGTAATACGGGAGGAGGAAGCCGATAGCCCGGGCTATGACACCGGGAGGGGCTCCGGATCCGGGGACGGCGGCGGTATGGGCGAAGATGATATCGCCGACAAGCTCGAGACGCCGAACAATCCGTTTGTTGCTCCGGTCACCTTCGCCCTTGGAAAGATCACCATCGAGGAAAAGGTGTTTGTAATCTTCGATCTTCGCCCATGACCAGGTTCAGGCGTAAGCTGCTAACGGCATCTGATCCCAAGTGCGGCCTTCTAACTCGCGGCCGTTGCGTTTCTTCTGAACGCCGCCCCATTGTTTGAAGAAAAACGCGACCTCGGCGTCTTCACATTGCTTGCGGATACACGTCACCCAATCGGTTTGCATTGGTCTCGCACGAAAGCCACTTTCGCCCCCGACGATCGCCCAATCAATATTCGTGAGGTCGAGACTGCAAAGCGGACCCAGCAACGGTTCTAATGATAGGAATTTGATGTGAGCGTCGGTGTTTCTAAGATGATCGATCCGGTGTGTATAGGCTTCAGATTCCACCGAGACGCCCATCCAAATGTTCGGGGTCCAGTTGAGAAATGGAGCGACCAGCTCCAGTCGATCGGCCCGCTTTGTCAGCACTTGAAACCGATGCCAATGCGCTTGATTCATCACGGAGAAAACTTCCTGGATGTATTCAAGCGGAACGTTCTTATGAAACAGATCGCTCATCGAGTTGACGAAGATGGTCTGCGGCCTCTTCCATCGAAGTGGTAGCTCAAGCATGTGCGGCTGCAGCGTCAACTTGAAACCATTGACATAGTTCCGCTGACCCATCGCCTTCAACCGCTTCGCCATCTTTTCGGCGTAGCAATTCTTACAACCCGGGCTGATCTTGTTACACCCTGTAACAGGATTCCACGTCGATTCAGTCCACTCTATCGCTGATTTCGCTCCCATAACTACGCCTTTAGACTAAGCGGCTCATCATCATTGATGCGAGTCTTGCCGGATCGCGCGCGGACCTTTCCGTCTTTGAGCAGGTCATTTATGACCGCTGTGTAATCCTTCTCGTGGAATTCTGCAAAGTTAACTTGAATCAATTTTCCCCTGAGTTGTTTGCGGGTAGCGGTTTGCATCGCCTGTAATTGATTAATGACTAGTTTTGAAAGTTTGGACCTGCGATTGTCGACCTCCCGTGTGAGTGAAGCCTCGTCAGAGAATAGCGTTAGTTTGGTCTCCACGTGTTCGTCATACAAAGAATCCTCTTCTTCCCTAATAAAGTTATTCATCAGTAAAAGCCCGTCCTGGTGTCGCGTACAGTAAACGTAGTGATACTTTGGGTTTGTATGCAGTGCTTCCCGTATTGGGTAGGCCACAACATCGAAGTCATAGGTGGCCAATTTGTCTAAATACAGACGAAGTAGCACCTTCTCACACTCCGCGGTTCCGAGCCCCTGACCCTCAATCGTCGATCGCCAATCATCGCTACCCATGATCGCAGAGACATTTTGCGCATTCGTCGCGGCGGTTTTTGGATCCGTGTTCGGCGATAGCGCAGCGTCAACGATCCGTCGAAGTCCATCTTGATCGAAGTTGATGATTAACTCAGTGACTCCGCCTTTTCTAGATAGGATCGGTACTAGCTGGTCGAATGCGAGCGCTGTGGGCCCGAATGGGTCGATGAAGAACAAGCTCGGCGCCGACCCGATCGTACCGAGAATACCCGAAACTGCGGAAACGAACTCACTGTGCAGATTCGACACTCGTCCGTCGCGTACCCAAGACGCAGTCGCGGCTTCCAAGCTGTCGAATATCCCCTCCTTTTTCCTATCGGCTTCGACGTTGATAAGTCTGAGGTTCGCTGGACGAGTCCACTTCGCGCACACGTCGCCAAATTCAGCGATCAAGATTGGAGAACCTTTCGCTCCATCATCGTACCTAGCCGCTCCAGCGAATCCATCGACGATGTATATTTCTCTTCGAGCGGACGTGGTAGCGACCTTCGCGATAAATGGAGGTAAATACTTCTGGAGAAGTCGATGCTTCCTTTCAGACCAAGGCCTTATTCTGTCGAAGAACTCTGACGCTTCCATCGCTCGGACTATAGCATTTGTCACTTTTACAAAAAACGCCTTTTTTCCTACCGGGCGCCGCGGGCGATGGCGGTGATGGATTCGAGTGGGAGGGTCATGAGGCCTTTTGAGTCGACGGTGATCTTGTTGAACTGGATGGTGCGGGCAGGGTGGATCTTGATATCGACCATGAAGGCACTGGCGTGGATCACATAGCCGGAGTGAAGGCCCTGGATGACCTTTGGCTTGACGGGAAAGGCGGATTCGAGCCTCGGGTTTGCCGGGCGCAGGCCGATCGACTCAGTTGCCGGGTTAAAAAGGAATTCGACCGCCTCAGGTTCGCCAAGCGCGGCAAAGGCCTTTTTGTTGAGATAAATCACGTGCCTCGGGCTTAGCGTGACCCGCGCTCCCAAATGGCCTGCAGCGCCGAAAGGCTTTCCTTCAAATGGTATCCATTCGTTTTTCTTGGGTGGTTCCCACATGTGCATGAGTGTTGCATATATGATACATCCTGTCAAGGAAATCTCGCCCCCAAATCCCTAAGCAAACGACTACGGAGAAATACTCCCTACTCGACGAACCTAACGCTCGTTAAGCAGCCGGAACAGGAAGAGGCGAACAGTAAAACCCCTCAAACTCACTGAAAACCGCTACTTTTGTGTACAGAAATAGCCATTTGGAACCGTTTTCGATCCCTCAGTGCTCTCTGTGTCCTCTGTGGTGAAAATTCTTACGCGATTCCCGCGATCTGCATCAGGTCAGGTTTGTAGGCGGGCTCGGAGTGGTCAAATATCTCGTCGAGCTCTTTTTCGACAGAGCCGTGGCCCTTCGGGATCGACTTTAAGAGCGGACGAAAGTCGTTGAAATCGTAGAGTTTATTGTCGAGCAGATGCGAGCCGGTGACATTTGTCAGGGCGGTCATCATCGTCTGCCGGATGAAAGGCGTTTCCTTTTCGAGCTCGTTGATAAGCCGCTTGACGCGGGCACGCTTGAGGTTGGGCTGCGAGCCGCAAAGATTGCACGGGATGATCGGGAACTTTTGCTCCTCACTGTAGCGCGCGATCTCGCTCTCCTGACAATAGGCGAGCGGCCTGATGACGGTGTTTCGGCCGTCATCCGAGCGGAGCACCGGCGGCATCGCCTTGAGCTGGCCGACGTAAAAGAGATTCATCAGGAATGTCGCGATGATGTCATCGCCGTGATGCCCGAGCGCGACTTTTGTGCACTTTTCCTCGACCGCGACGTTGTACAAAATGCCTCGACGCAGACGGCTGCAAAGCGAGCAATACGTGTCGCCCTCAGGGATGTGCGCCGTTACGATCGAGTACGTGTCCTCCTCGACGATGCGGTACGGCACGCTGCGAGACTCAAGGTAATTTGGCAGGACCTCCTCAGGGAAATCGGGCTGCTTTTGATCGAGATTCACCGCAAAAAGGTCGAATTTCACTGGCGAACGCTTTTGGACGTCGAGCAGCAGGTCGAGCAGCGTGTAGCTGTCCTTGCCGCCCGACAGGCACACCATCACGCGGTCGCCCTCCTCGATCATCGAGAAATCGGCGATCGCGTGGCCCATCTTCTTGAGCAGCTTGCCCTTGAGTTTTGTCTCAGCCTTCACAGATCACCTTTCGGCTAGTGCCGAAACCAGTAATTGTGCCATTTGTCGTGGTAAATCACAACGCCTTTTGCCTTGACGGCCGGCGTTCGGATGTGAATAATACGTATTCCGCCAAAAGGCCTGTCCTGATCTCGGAAGATAAAATTATGTTCCATAAACTCCCGCGTTTGTTGTTTTTACTCGCTCTCGCATTGTCATGCGCCTCGATCGCTCTACCCCAGGACGATAAGAAAGTGCTAGCCGAGGTAACGGTCAATGCCGAAGACCCGATCTATAAGAACCTGCGAAATTTGTCCTCTTCGGCGGATGCGTTCTCGGGCGACTACGCGACCGTATCAAATGTGGTCCTTAAAGAGGATGCCGGCACATTCACCCTCACAAGGGGCGAGATCTACTTTCTGACGCCTGTCGAGGGCCGCGTGACCGGCGCAGTTTTCATCGGCACCGGCGAATTCTCACTCACGCCGCCGACGCCTACCGAGCAGCAGCATCTGTCGATATTCGTAAACGCGCCGACTATTAAGGAAAGCTTTGGCGGTCTCACGATGTTCTTTACGGACAAGACGTTTGAGATGCTAAAGGGCGTCGCCGGCGTCACGATGGGTAAGAGCGGACCGCAGGCGGATAAGGCCCGGTCAATGTATAGGGACAAGGAGCGGCTTCTGCGCACCGTGCTGCATTACAACATCCAGTCCCGGATGCTCGCGGATGTATATGCTCCGGCACGGACGGGCTTTTTTGCGACCTTCATAGACGGTGAGCACTTTAACAAGCTGATCTACACCGTCGATCCGCAGGGCATAGCCGAGATCTATCCTGAGCAGGTCGAGCTGACGAGCTACGGTGAGACCGATGGCGGTATCTGGACCGCCTTTCATATGGCCGCCGAGTATAAGAGGGGGACCGCCAATAGCTGGACAGATCGACGCACGTTCGACATCAAGCACCACGATATGGATGTCGTTATCAGCGGAACCAAATTGAAAGTGACGGACCTCGCAACGCTTGAGATGCGCGAGGCAAATAGCCGCTTTATCCCGTTCGATCTCTTCCGCTCGCTCCGCGTTCAGTCGGTAACGGATGAGAGCGGTAACGCGGTCCCTTTTGTCCAGGAAAAAAAGGAGGAAGACGCTGATTTCGGCGTAATTCTGGCGGAGGGGAAGACGCCGGGCACGCCGTTCAAGCTTAAGATCACGTACGAGGGCAACGAGGCGCTTCGCGAGGCTGGTTCGGGCAACTTTATCCTCATACCGCGCTCGACCTGGTATCCAAATAACCCCGAGACAGCCTTTGGCGACCGGGCCTCATTTGATCTCACATTTCACTATCCTAAAAAGAACGTGATGGTCGGCGTAGGTGACCGGATCGGCGACGACGCGATCAATGGCGACACAAAGACCTCAAAATGGTCAAGCGGCAGCGTTGAGCTTGCGGTGGCGGGATTCAATTACGGCGATTTTAAACAAAAGGAGCTTAAAGACGCTACTACGGGGCTCAACCTCGAGGTATTTACGAATCGCGTCATTCCGGACGAGATGCGAGGCCTCCAACTCGAGGCCGAATCACAGGGTGCGAACTCTGGGCTGACACTAGGCGGCATGAACACAACCTCCATGGGTGGGACTGTCCTTACTGAAGCGCAAAATGCGACGCGGATCTATTCGGCATTTTTTGGCAAATTGCCCTATCAGCGGCTCGCGATGACTCAGCAGCCGGCAGGCTTTTTTGGACAGGCTTGGCCGACGCTTGTTTTTATGCCGTATACGGCGTTTTTCGACGACACCACGCGGGTACAGCTCTTTGGCATCGGAGGCGGCACGGATGGTTTTTGGCGTGAGGTTGCGGCCCACGAGGTCGCTCATCAGTGGTGGGGCCATTCGGTCGGGTGGACAAGCTATCACGACCAGTGGATGAGTGAGGGGTTTGCGGAATTCTCAACGTCGCTCTTTATCCTGTACGTAAAAAAAGACGTCGGCAAATTTGTCTCCTTTTGGGACGAACAGAAGAAGCGCATTCTAGAGGCGACGCCCCGCACAATGGGCAAAAAACCATACACGGTCGGGCCGGTGACACAGGGCTACCGCCTTAACAGCGCCAAAACCGGAGCTGTCGCTCAGTCCATGATCTATCCAAAGGGAGCCTACATTCTGCACATGATCCGGATGATGATGTACGACCGTACTGGATCGGCGGACAAGAACTTTCAGGCAGCTATGAGCGACCTCGTCGCGTCGCATATGAATCAAGACATCTCGACCAACGATTTTAAGCTCGCCCTCGAGAAACACATCGTTCCAAATATGGACGTCGATAAGAACGGAAAACTCGACTGGTTTTTTGACGAATGGGTCTATGGCACCGAAATGCCCTCGTATAAATTCACATACCAGTTTGATAAGGACGCGTCAGGAAATACCACGCTTACCGGGAAAGTCGAGCAAAGCGGCGTCTCGAGTAAATTTGCAATGAGAGTTCCGGTCTATCTGGATTACGGTAAGGGTCCTTTTTACCTGGGCTCGGCTACGATCGTGGGCAATTCAACTGTGGAGCTGCAGGGCATCAAGATACCACCGTCACCTAAGTCGGCAAGTGTTGCGGCTCTCAACGACATTCTCGCTGCCAAGATCGAAAATGTCCGGCAGTAGATTTGTCGTGCGCCTGGGTCGAATCTCGTTTATGATACCTCTACGAGAAGACCAAATTCTTGCGAACCCCCGACCCGGCGGATCCGCCCTAAAGGTAGTTCTCGACCATTTCTCAAAATAAGTGAGGTTTTAATGACGTTATGATCAGAATGGGAAGAGGTAACCGGCCCGAAGAGCAATCCAACGACTACAACACCCAGCCGCAAACGCCGGCCGCCGGCAGCGGTTATAACTACGCCACCGAGCCCCCCACCCCTGCGAACCGCGCGATCTCGGAGAGCGACGCCATGGCCCGTGACATCAAGGAAGGCCGCCTGAGCGGCTTTGTCGGGCATGGCACAACGCTGACGGGAGAGACGGAATTTCACGCGATGCTTCGCGTGGACGGGCACCTTATCGGGACCGTGAGCAGCGAAAGCGGAACCCTGATAATTGGGACCAACGGCCAGGTCGATGCGAACGTAGCAGTCGCGGCAGCGATGGTAAATGGTGCCGTCAATGGAGATATAGTCGCGACGGAGAAGCTTCAGCTTGGGCGGACCGCTCGCGTAATGGGCAACATCCAGTCACCGCGCCTCATCATTGAGGAGGGTGCCATCCTCGAAGGCTCGTGCTCGATGCTTCGGGCGAGAGAAACCCAGGAAGAGGAGGCCGTGGCGGCGGCAACCCAGTATTCAGAGCCCGACGCCACGGAGTCGAGCGACGAGGATGATGCGGTCGGTGAGACCGAATCGACGCAGGCGTACCTCCTTCCAGACGATGAGGAAGAGGATGAGAAATTGACCGACGCGGCAGCGGTGTAGATCGGTCACCTCTCGGTGTAGTTATCACTTGTGACGTCAAAAAGGGCGGTCTTCGGATCGCCTTTTTTTGTGGTTGAATGCCGTGTCATTTTGAATTTGCCGCATGGTCCGCGCATGTCCGCGTGCTTTAACGGCTGCAGGTATTGGTAAATATCCGCATTTGTGTAGGCTTCGCATAAGTGACACGGGGGCATCGCGCGAGGACACGGTCGAT
>DASYKW010000043.1:0-60496 GCA_035995005.1 Pyrinomonadaceae bacterium | reverse complement strand
GGCGGCCGCGATCCGGGCCATAGCTGAGTCGAGCTCCGATTTCGTCTTCCCGAGATCCTCACGCAGACGTCCGTTCTCGTCCTTGAGGTCGCGATTTTGATTCTGAGCGTTGAGCACATCGCGCTCGGCGAGTTCTCTATTGCGAGTTTCGCGCGCAAGCTCAGCCTTTAGGTCGTCGATCTGGGCCTGGGCGTCACTGAAACGATTCTCGGCGCTGCGGATCTCGTTGTCGGCGCGGACCTTTTCGTTACGCTTCTCACGTGCCGCCTTTCGCTCGCCGGCAAGTCCCTCGGCCTTCACGGCCGCGCTGATAGCCCGGCGGGCGGCAATATCGACCGTGTCCGAATCGCGTCCGGCTTGCCATGCGCTCTCGGCGTTTTGGGCTAGCGTCTGGGCTTCATTCAACTCCGTCGTCGCATCGCGATCAGCCCCGGCGAAACGTGCCAACGCGATCGCCTGCTTCGCCTGCAGGATCGACGGCGGCGTGCGCTGAAAGTCTATCTCCGCGATCTCAGGTGTGCGAGGATCGCGAAAATAGTCGCTCGAATTCCCAAAATATTGAACCGCGGGTACTAGCTGAACACTCTTGCCGTTCCTGGCCGATGCCGGAGCGATGTTCTCCAGCATGATCTGCTGGCTCGGACGCGTCACCAGGAAATGTGGCTCGGCGGTGATCATGAGCGAGAATGTCTGCAGAGGTGTCGTCACGTCGATCTTGGAGTCGATAAACGACGAGCCGCTGCGCTTGATCTCGCCAAGATTGTCGGCCTGTCCCTCGGGCGAGATCGCCCAGACGATATACGTGGCATAGCCGGGACCTAGCTCAAAGGGGCGCGGCATATTCTCGACGTGCAGCTTGACGAGGGTACCGCGCCGCGTGGTGCGTTCCACACTTGCCGAGCCCTTCATCCGGGGAAAACGTGTCGTTCCGCGGAATTGAATGTCCACGGCGTCGCCGAGCGGATATGTAACAGCCGTCGTACGCCGGCCGACGTCAACCTGGGCCAAAGCGGCGACGCTTCCAACCGTAACGAGCACAAAAAGGGCCGCTGTTCTGAGAAGATCCGCTTTTTTCATATCGATTCTCCGCTTAGCAATAAGTTGTAGAAAAGATGCCACAGGCCGCGCCTGCGTTGCAAACGAATGGTTTTGTCGCAACGCTCAACTGAAGTATATTCAAAGCTTTACCGTCGTTGATGAAAGATCTTGCAAGATTATTAAAGTATGTCCGACCCTACTGGGGGATCTTCGTTTTTGCGCTCCTCGCGATGCTTCTCGGAGCCGTTTTTGAGACCGCAACCGGCGCCCTTCTCGTTCCCATCTTTAATCAATTCTTGGGCGAGCCGAGCGTAAAAAGCAAGACACTTTTTGACCTCAACAGCCTAATTCCGCGTGACGATTGGTATCGCGCTTGGATCGCGATCTCGGCCCTGTTGCTCACCTTCACCGTGTTGAAGGGCATTGCTGAGTATTTTTCGTCGTATTTAATGGCCAAGATCGGCCAATCGGCGATCCTCAAGCTCCGGGGCGAGCTCTACGAGCACCTCCTAAAACAGTCGGCAACGTTCTTTGAAAAACACCGCACGAATTTCCTCGTGTCGCGTCTTGTCGTGAGCTGCGCGGCGATCGAACTGGCCGTCTCGTCGAATCTTCGCGATGTGCTTCGCGAGGCGTTCATGCTGGTCTTTTTTGTTACGGCGGCTTTTTATTACAACTGGCGTTTGACGCTTGGCTCACTCATCATCGCGCCGATAATCGGCTTTGTTACCAGCAATTACAGCCGGCGGCTCAGAAAGCTCGCTGACGTGTCGCTCGAGGGCAACAAGGCCCTTAGCGACACCTCGCAAGAAGCCCTGTCGAATCACGTCATCGTCAAGGCGTACAATGGCGAGCCTCGTGAAAAGAGACGCTTTCTCGATGTCGCCGGTCTCATCGCTCGTGCGAACATGCGTGCCGCCGGAATATCCGCGACCGCACCGCCGACGCTCGAGATGGTGGGCATAATCGCGATCTGCACGCTGTTCTATTTCGGCCTTCGCGAGATAAATAGCCATGCCCTCGACGCATCGCAGTTTTTCGCCTTCCTTTTCTTTCTATTTCGCAGCTACGATCCAATGCGAAAGATCTCGCGGCAGCATAACGAGATCTCTAAGGCCTTTGCCGCTGCTCGCGACGTCTGGGGCATTCTCGACGAAAACGAGACTCTGCCGGAGAAGGCCGACGCCGTTGACCTGAACCCGCTCCGGAACGAGATACGCATCGACAACCTTTCGTTTAATTATCGAAATAACCGTCGCAAGATCCTGGAGAATATCGACCTGACGGTGAAAAAAGGTGAGATGGTCGCTCTTGTCGGTCAGAGCGGCGGTGGCAAATCGAGTCTAACGAGGCTCGTGCAGCGGCTCTATGACCCTTCAAGCGGAACGATCACTTGGGACGGCACTGACCTGCGCGATGCGTCGATCCTGACGCTGCGGCGGCAGATCGCCCTAGTGACGCAGGAGACGGTGCTCTTTAACGACACCGTCCGCAACAATATCGCCTACGGCCGACCCGATGCGTCGGACGCCGATATCCGCGAAGCCGCACGTATAGCGTTTGCGGCCGATTTTATCGAACAGCTGCCAAACGGCTACGACACGCTCGTCGGCGAACGCGGTACTCTGCTCTCCGGCGGACAGCGTCAACGCGTCGCGATCGCACGTGCCGTTCTCTTGAACGCGCCGGTGCTCATTCTCGATGAGGCGACCTCAGCGCTCGACACCGAGAGCGAATCGCTCGTTCAAAAGGCTATCGGCAACCTGATGCAGAATCGCACCTCGATCGTCATCGCACACCGTCTCTCGACCATTCGAATGGCCGATCTTATCGTAGTGATGGAAAAAGGCCGCATCGTCGAGACTGGCACACACGACGACCTGCTAGCCCACGCTGGCGTGTACAAGCGGCTCTATGAGATGCAATTTGCGAGTGAGGACCTCGTACAAGGCGTAACTGTATGAAAAGTATGACCGGCTTTGGCCGAGGCACAACAAGCACCGATCAATTCTCGATCAACGTCGAATTGAAAACCGTAAACAACCGATTTCTCGATGTTAATCTACGCGTGCCGTCCGAATTGCAGGGCCTTGAATCGACGATCAAAAAGGTCGTGAGTGCGCGGCTCACCCGCGGTCGTGTAGAGGTCAACCTCCAATACGACCGCAACGATCAGGTCACTATGGAGATCAATCGGCCGATGATCACGGGATTCCTCGCCGCGATGAAGGAGATGCAGGACGAATTTGGTCTCACGGGAGAACCCGACATCAACGTCGTCGCTCGCCTGCCGAACGTTGTACAGACCAAAAAGGAAGAGCCAAGCGAGGGGTTTCTCGATGCCGTTGAGCAAACGTTCAACGCCGCGCTCGACGACCTTGAGGTTATGCGTTCCAAGGAGGGTGAGTTACTTGGCAAGGAACTGGCGTCACGGATCGACGAGATCGAGTCACGCATGCCGGCGATCGAAACGCAGTCAGCGGCTGTCGGCGACGAATTCCTTGCGCGTCTTACAAAACGTGTCAGCGACATGCTCGCTAAAACCGATTCGCAGGTCGAGGTCGATCAGGGCCGGCTTGCACAAGAGGTCGCGTACCTCGCGGACCGTTCCGATATCTCGGAGGAGATCGCCCGGCTGCGAACGCACATCGAGCATTTTCGCGGGATCATGAGCGAGGATCGCGATGTCGGCAAACGGCTCGACTTTCTCACGCAGGAGCTCAATCGCGAGGCCAACACCATCGCATCAAAAACGAACAACATGATCGTCAAAGAGAACGCCCTTGCGATCAAAAGTGAGATTGAAAAGATCCGCGAGCAAGTCCAAAATGTCGAGTAGATGAAAGGCAACCTCATCATCATCAGCAGTCCGTCCGGCGGTGGGAAAGGCACGCTGATAAGCGAGGTGCGCGGCATGCTGCCGGAGCTTGGCTACTCGGTGTCGCACACGACGCGCGCGCAGAGATTTGGCGAGGAGAACGGACGCGAGTATCACTTCATCACGCGTGACCGGTTCGAGCAAAAGATCGCGGCAAACGAGTTTCTCGAGTATGCCAACGTCCACGGCAATCTTTATGGCACGTCCTTAATCGAGGCAGAGAAGATAGCGTCTAGCGGCAAGGACCTGATCGTCGAGGTGGATGTGCAGGGTGCGCTGCAGATCGCGGAAAAAGCCCCGGATTGTGTCACGATCTTTATCCTGCCGCCGTCGTTCGAGGTACTTGAGGCACGTCTGACATCGAGGGCGACAGAGGACACGGACGAACTGCGGACACGCCTGAGAAACGCTTTCAATGAGGTCGTGCAGTTCGACCACTTCAAATACATTATCGTCAACGAGTCGATCGCGACGGCTGCGCGTCAGATCGCGTCGATCATTCTCGCCGAGAGACAGCTCCTTAATAGACAAACCGAGGCCATTCAGGGTATTCTTGATAGTTTCGATGCCAGTAAGCATCGCTTCGAAGGAGAATAATGGCCAAGAAAGATGAGATAGTCGAGGAACCAGAGGTCGTTGAGGAAGTAGAGATCATCGACCCGCCCGAGATCGACTCAAAATACCGAATGATCATCCTTGCCGCCCAACGCAGCAAGCAGCTCCAGCGTGGTGCAAATCCGCGTGTCGATATGGACCCGCGTAAAACCAAATCGACCCGCATCGCGATGAAGGAGTTTGAGCAGAAGAAGGTCAACTTCACCTTCGACGACTAATTTACGGCTCTGCCGCATATAAAAAGCCGCCATTCGCTGGCGGCTTTTTTGCGTCTACATTCCCTTGTAATTTGGTCCGCCGCCGCCCTCGGGGGTGACCCAATTGATGATCTGGTACGGGTCGGCGATATCGCACGTCTTGCAATGGACGCAGTTAGAGAAGTTCACCTTTAGCTCTTGGCGGCCCATAGCGGCGTTCTCTTCCATCTCGTACACGGCCGCGGGACAGAACCGTTGACACGGGTTGCCGTACTCCTCGGCACATCGCGTGGCACAGATCTCAGTCTCGAGAATGTGCAGGTGCGACGGCTGGTCTTCATCGTGTGCGACTGCTCCGTAAAATACGTCGGTCACCTTGTCGAAAGTCAGCTCCTTGTCGAATCTGAGATCTGCGTATCGAGTCTCGTCGATCTTGCCGTCCGCGAGCGGCGTCATGCGTTCGTGACCCGCGACATGATGCTCCTTCGGCATAAAGCCCCATGCGAGGCCGCCCGTCAGGAATTGCAGGCCAGTATTGATCAGTGCCGACCAGCGTCCCTTTTGGAATGCACCGTGGAAGTTACGCACGGCATGCAACTCGTCATAGATCCACGACATGTTGACCCGCTCTTCGTAGTGCTTGAGCGTCTTTGACGAAAAGTCCTCATGTCCGAACGCGTCCACGATGGTCTCGGCGGCGAGCATCCCGCTCTTAATCGCCGTGTGAATGCCCTTGATCCGCTGGCCGTTAAGAAATGACGCGCAGTCACCTACCAGCAAAACTCCATCGGCGTACAGCTGCGGCATCGTGAACCAGCCGCCCGCATTTATCGTCTTTGCTCCGTACTTGATCATCTTGCCGCCCGCGAGAACCGCAGCGACCTTTGGATTGGTTTTGAATTTTTGAAACTCCGCGTGGGGATCGAGCATCGGGTCCTCGTAATCGAGGCCCGTCACGTAGCCGATGCTGATCGTGTTGTTTTTCAGGCCGTAGATCCAGCCGCCGCCGTAGGTCCGCGTGTCGGACGGAAAGCCAAGCGTATGGACAACTTTGCCTGCCGGGAAATTCTCTGCCGGAATTTCCCACAGCTCTTTTACACCAAGCGAGAAGACCTGCGATTCCTTGCCCTTATTGAGGCCGAGCCGTGCGGTCAGTTGCTTTGCGAGTGAACCGCGTGAGCCCTCGCCAAGGACCGTGACCTTTGCGAGCAGGTCGACGCCCGGCTCGTAGTTGGGTTTCTTATGACCTTCCTTGTCGATGCCCTTATCGCCCGTACGAATGCCGATGACGGCATCGTTCTCGTCGTAGAGCACCTCGGCCGCTGGAAACTCGGGAAAGATGTTTATGCCCGCCTCTTCACATTTTTGCCCAAGCCATTCGCAGACCTTCGAGAGCGAAATTATGTACTTTCCCTTGTTCTTTAGCGGCGGCGGCACGAGCGGTGTATTTATGCCGCCTTTCTTCGTGAGATACCAGAATGCATCCTCCGTCACGACCGCGTCGACCGGACAGCCCTCGGCGATAAAATCCGGCATCAGTTCGCGAATAGCGATCGGGTCCATCACCGCGCCAGACAGGATATGAGCGCCGACGAACGAGCCCTTCTCGACGATCGCGATCTCAAGATCGGCAATCACGGCAGCGTGCTTCAACCCTTTTGCGACAAGGTCATTGTGCTTCTTGATCTCGTTCTTTAGGTGCAGCGCCGCCGCCAGATTTGCCGGTCCGGCACCAACAAAGACGACATCCATCGGGATCTGTTCGCGTTCAGTCATATTCAAAATGAATGGCCATTCAGTAAAGGCAGAGTATAACAAACAGAGGGTTGAAACTCACTTCAGCAACATTGCGTTCTTGGCGTCTTCGCTTGACTCCGACCCGTTTTCACGCAAAGACGCGGAGCCGGCAAAGTGATGCTAGACTCGCAACGTGTTAGGAAGCCGAACAGCATCGGTCTTTATCATTGCAACCGTCTTGTCGGGTTGTTCTGCCCGTCAGAATACCGTCAACCCGCGCCTGGCCGATGAGATGCCGCAGAAGATCCTCTGGGCCTGGGAACGCCCTGAGGACTTGAGCTTTGCCGATGCAAACCAATTCGGGGTCGCCCTGCTCGCACAGACGATCCTACTGGAAAACGACCGCGTCATTCCAAAACCACGACGACAGCCGATCAAAGTCGCCGATGGCGCATACGTCATCGCCGTCACGCGGATCGAAACGAACAAAGAGACGGCAAGCCGCCCGACGTTTTCGCACGACATGGTGAGGCAAACCGCTTTGCTCATCCGCTCGACGCTCGATCTGCCGAATGTGAAGGCGATACAGGTCGATTTTGACGCGGTCGTTTCGGAGCGAGAATTTTACCGCAGGCTCATGCGCGACCTGCGGTTGGATTTAGATCAAGCGTCTGCGGGCAAGAGTGTCCGCGTTCCGTTGACGATGACCTCGCTCGCATCCTGGTGTACCGGCGATGCTTGGTTTAACGACTTCCCCGTTGACGAGGCCGTACCGATGGTCTTTCAGATGGGGGGCGACAGCGACAAGATCAAGACCTACCTCCGCAATGGCAATGACTGGCGCGAACCTCTCTGCCGCGGCAGTTATGGTATCTCGATCGAGGAAGGGCATATTGATGGGATGAAGGCTGGGCGGAGGATGTACTATTTTAAAAATACGCCGTGGGTGAGGGAAGATCTCGCCAAACTCAGATGATAGATCTCCCGTATTCGGAATTTGTTACCGGCGGCATTGCGTTCGCAATGGCCGGTATCTGCCTAAGTGTGGTGTCGCTTATCTTTGGTCGTTTTGTCGGATTTCGGATCGGAGCAAAGCGTTTTGTGGCTGTTGATTCGATCGTGAATCCTACGCCGGATGTCGTCCGTTGGCCCATGAAATGGCATCCGATCTTCCTCGTAATCACCGTAATCGGGATGAGCTTTGGGGCGATACTGGGAGTACCTTCGTTTCTTACGGTTAGACAATATCGAACCCTAGATCTTTCAAGGGTTTCAGGATTAACAATACGTCGATTGGATAGGGATGAGGAGAGTGTTGCGGACGCGGTGCCCCGGGGCCCGGACGTACAATTCTCAGATGTGGCAGCGGCCCGAACGGCGCTCACATTGCTCGCAGGATGCAAAAGTATTTCTCACCAGCACGATACCTTGTACGACGGATATCTATTGGAGATAAACATAGACCGTGCGCCGTCGCTTTTGGCTCTTAGGGTCTACAAAAAGTCGACCATGAAAGGGTCAAGACAGGTTGTGATGCCTCAATACGCAGGGTTTACCGGGGGCGAATATGAATGCCCCGAAATCCAGCAATGGGTGAACGAAAACATCGACCCGTTATACAGCCGATTCTAACCCTCGAACTGAGCCTTCAAACTCTCCGTATACGGCGCCCTCGCCACTCCCTTTTCGGTGATGATCGCGGTGACGAGGTCGTTTGGCGTGACGTCAAAGGCGTAGTTACTCACCAAGGCGTCGTCCGGCGCAAGTTGGATGTCCTTCATGTGGGTGACCTCGCGGATGTCGCGTTCCTCGATCGGGATCTCGTCGCCGGTCGGGCAGTTGAGATCCACTGTCGAGAGTGGAGCGGCGACGTAGAACGGGATACCGTGACGGCGCGCGAGAACGGCGACCATGTAGGTCCCGATCTTGTTGGCGACGTCGCCGTTGGCGGCGATGCGGTCGGAGCCGACGACGACGGCCTGGACGCGGCCTTTTTTCATGACGTGGCCGCTCATGTTGTCGGTGATGAGCGTGACCGGAATGTCGTCCTGCATCAGCTCCCACGCAGTGAGGCGTGCTCCCTGCAGGTAAGGCCGCGTCTCGTCGGCGATCACTGAGATATGCTTACCGGCATCGACCGCACCGCGAATAACGCCAAGAGCAGTCCCCCAAACGCCGCCGGTCGCGAGAGCTCCGGCGTTGCAGTGCGTGAGGACCGTATCGTTGTCCGCGAGCAGCTCACCGCCGAATTTGGCGATCAGCCGCTGCGATTCTATGTCCTCGTCATGGACCGCCTTGGCGTCGATCTTTAGAATGTCCTTGATCTCGCTGACCGACTTTCCTTCGTCTTTTGCCTTTCGGAAAGTGCGCTTCATTCGATCTAGCGCCCAAAAGAGGTTCACGGCCGTGGGTCGTGTCGCCCCGAGCACCTCAGACGCGTAATCAAGATCTTCCTCGAGGTCAGCGACGCTTGTGCCGACAAAATTCTTGGCCGCGAGAGCGACGCCATAGGCCGCCGACACGCCGATCGCGGGTGCACCGCGAACGACCATGTCCTTGATGCCCTTTGCGACCTCGTCGTAGGTCTTGAGCGTCAGCCATTTTTCCTCGGTCGGCAGCAGCCGCTGGTCGAGCATTTCAACGCCGTCATCGGACCAGCGAACGGGAATGATATTCAGGTTCATACTTCGCTAAAATGTTACTATGCCCGGCTCATTTCTAAATAATCGCGTCATCGTTAAGGTCGGCGACATCACTGAAGAAGTCGTCGATGCGATCGTCAATGCCGCGAACTCAACCTTGCTCGGCGGTGGAGGCGTCGATGGTGCGATCCATCGCCGCGGCGGCCCCGAGATATTAGCCGCGTGCCGTGAGATCCGGCGAACAAGCCATTCGGACGGCCTGCCGACAGGCGAAGCGGTGATCACAACCGGTGGACAGCTGCCAGCAAGGCACGTCATTCACACCGTCGGGCCGATATACGGACACGACCATCCCGCCGCCGAGCTCCTTGCGGCGTGTTACGAGAATTCTCTCGCACTCGCATCCGAGCATGGGTTAACGACGATCGCATTCCCGGCGATATCGACCGGTGTGTATGGCTACCCAAAGGCCCAATCGGCCGAGATCTCGTCCCGTACGATCGCCGACTTTCTTGCTGTTAATACGCTAATTATTGAAGTTAGACTCGTTTTTCACACATCGAGCGACGCAGCGATCTTTCTCAGCCACCACGTCTTCTAAAAAGCAGCCATTTTGCCGTCCGCCGCCGCATAGTTTATATTCACAACCTTCAGGAAATACATGACGGAGGCAACGACAGATATCACCGCCCAAGCTGTAAGCACACAAGCCGAGGACATTTTTAGGTCCGATTTTGAACTGCAACGTGTGCTGCCAACCGCACTTTTGCCGTTAGAAGGCATCTCTAAGAACTTTTACTGGTCATGGCAGCCTCACGGAAGGGACCTTTTCCGCGACCTCTCGCCGGGTCTTTGGCACGACGTTGAGCAGAATCCGCGTGTCTTACTCAAAAAGATCAGCGATCTGCGGCTTTGGCAGCGTGCTGCCGATCCGGCATACGTTGCGCGCCTCGCCTGCTTTGAACGGCTGTTTGATGATTACCTGTCCTCCGCAAAACCCGCGAGCGAGGCCCGCATCGCGTACTTTTGTGCAGAGTACGGCATCCACAATTCCCTACCCAATTATTCCGGGGGTCTCGGCATCCTCGCGGGCGACCATTTGAAATCGGCGAGCGATCTCAATTTGCCGCTGGTCGCGATCGGGCTGCTGTATCGCTTTGGCTATTTTCGCCAAACGATCGGTCACGACGGGTGGCAAAAGGAACGCTACGCAGACGGGTTTGATTCGGAGCTTGCTCTGACGCCAGTATTCGACGACGCCGGAGAGCGCGTTGCTGTGACCGTGCATATTCGCGGCCGTGACGTCGTCGCCCAGGCATGGCTGGCCCGCGTCGGACGGATCTCGCTCTATTTGCTGGACACCAATGTCCCCGAGAACGATCGCGTAGACCGCCTGATAACAGGGCATCTTTATGGTGGCGACACCGAGACGCGGATCGTTCAGGAAAAGGTGCTGGGTCTCGGCGGCGTTCGGCTGCTGAGGAAGCTCGGCATCGAGCCCGATGTTTATCACCTAAATGAGGGCCACGCGGCATTCTCTACGCTCGAGCTCGTGCGGGAGCATCTCGAAAAGTTCGCCGATGACGATTTTGCCATAGCAGCCAAAGTGGTGCGTGAGAAGTGTGTTTTCACGACGCACACGCCGGTCGCCGCGGGTAATGACGTTTTTGATCCTAAGCTGCTGATCGAATGTTTCAGCAAGGGCTTTGTCGATTCACTCAAGCTCACGCCCAGCGAATTTCTCGCTCTCGGCCGTGCCGACCTTGCGGACGACAAGGAGTTCTTCGGAATGACGCCGCTCGCGATCCGAATGTGCCGCTCGACGAATGGAGTGAGTGCCAAGCACGGCGAGGTATCGCGCGATCTATGGCTCAAAATGTTTCCGGATCTTAGCGACTCTGGCGCTGTTCCGATCACGTCCGTCACAAATGGCGTTCACGCTCCGACGTGGATCGCACCAGCATTCCAGGGCTTGTTCAACGACCGGTTTGGAAGCGATTGGCACGAGTTGATGCGAGACGCCGATGGCTGGCGTTCCGCTGTCGATTCCCTGTTGGATGAGGACATTTGGAACGCGCATCTGTCACTCAAGGAGCTCCTCGTCGCGTATGTTCGTGAACGGGTATTCACGAAAGATGCCGGCCAGCAAGAAACCATCAACGAGCACGAGGACACGTCACTCCTGCTGGCACCGCATGCGTTGACCATCGGCTTTGCTCGTCGTGTCGCGGCCTATAAACGATGGGACCTGCTCTTTCGCGATCTCGAGCGATTGTTGAAGATGGTCGACGATCCGAAACGGCCCGTGCAGTTCATTTTTGCCGGTAAAGCCCATCCGCAGGACAATACCGCAAAGACGATCCTGCAAAAGCTGATGAGTATTAATCACGATTCAGGCTGGCAGCAGCGGGCCGTGTTTATACAGGATTATGACCAGGAGGTCGCACGCTATCTGACGCATGGCGTCGATGTATGGCTCAACGTCCCGCGGCGTCCGATGGAGGCCAGCGGAACGAGCGGGATGAAGGCCGCGATGAACGGCGTCCTCAACTGCTCGATCCTCGACGGATGGTGGATCGAGGGTTACAACGGCGAGAACGGCTTTGGCATTGGCGATCTGGAAAAAGACCTTACAGACGCAGAAACGGACGCGGCAGATTCGGCGGCCCTATATGCAACGCTGGAAAACGAGGTAATTCCAACCTACTATTCCGCCGATGCCGGCGGCCTGCCACGCGAATGGATCGCCCGAATGCGAAACTCGATCGCGACCCTAACGCCACAATTCTCCAGCGACCGTATGCTGCACGATTACATGACCGACATTTATTCTATCGCCGCCAAATGACACCTCAACAGGAATTTACGAGCGGGCAAATACGTCCGATAGAGTGCGTCAAAGAGGCGTGGGCGCTCATCAAGGATGAGTACTGGATGCTCTTTGCCGTGTCGATCGTCGGTGCTATGATCGGCGGCGCATCCATGTACATCTTGATCGGCGCGATGGTTTGCGGCATCTTTATCTGCTACCTGAAAAAGATCGACGGCGGTCGTGTAGCTTTTGACGACCTTTGGCTGGGATTCAAGTATTTTGGCCGCAGTTTGTTCGTAACGATCTTGTTCGTCGTCCCGATTGTGGTCTATATGGTCGCGGCTTTTGGGACGATCTATCTGCCGATAATCATGAAGGCCGTAGGCGGCAGCCGGGTGAGCGACGATGAACTCCTGACTACGGTCGGCGTAGCACTCGTGGTCGACGTCGTTATAGCGATCGGAATGGTCTTGATCCATTCGTTGCTGATATTTGCGTTTCCGCTGATCGTCGATCGGGGACTCTCAAGCGTCGATGCGATCAAGCTCAGCGCACGCGCAGCATTAAAGAATGTAGGCGGTATCGGTGGACTGATCGCGGTAAATTTCTGCCTCGCCATCGCTGGCTATCTCGCTCTCTGCGTCGGGATGTATCTGGTCATTCCGATCATTACGGCGGCTAATGTCGTCGCCTATAGAAAAGTCTTTCCCCGGATCCACCCGTCCGGTTTTGGCCCACCGCCACCGACCGTTTGATCGAATCTCCCATGCTAGAGCCTACACAAATAGTCGAGGAATCCGATAGTGAGATCTCAATAAAGTGGTCAGATGATACGGAATACCGCTATCGCGCGGCGGAACTTCGTCGTGTCTGCCCATGCGCCGGCTGCGTAAACGAGTGGACCGGCGAAAAGACACTTGACTCAGCAAAGATTCCCGACGACTTGACTATATCGTCCACCGCCATCGTCGGCCGTTACGCACTCAACTTTATATTCTCGGACGGCCATGACACCGGCATCTTCAGCTTCAAATATCTAAGGGAACTTAGTAACAGATAGCACGACGTCGCAGATACGCAGTCTTTTGCTATTGGTGTCGATCCATCTGATCCGTCGCTATCTAGCCAAGGTGTATAATGTCGTCAGGCGGACACTAGGTTATGCAAGAACGCGATATTTTTGATGAGAGGCAAGAGGTCAAGAAGGCCAGTTTCTCTTGTCCACACTGTCGGGAACGTGCCGATTACGACGTTCGATGGATGAAGCGGACAAAAAAGAAGAACGCGCCAAGGAATCTGAACGAACAGGAGCGGGCACAGCTCGCAAAGTCACGCGATTACATGGTCCGGATGGATGACATGCTGATGTGCAGCAACATGCGATGCCGCAAGCGGTTTGAGATACCGTCGTCGCAGTCCGTGGTCTTTATCTAAACGAGGGGATGATATGAACGGTGAACTGCCAGAGATCTACGAAGACGCGAATGTTATTAGCGAGGAGTTTCAGGCCGAGATCGACGAGGAGATCGCAAGCCAGCCCGCCGACTCGGCCGAGCTTCTTGAACGGCTCGACCTAAATCATGAGACTTCACCCGCGGAATCGGGCGGTGACATTGACGCACGCTGGGAGGACACCGACAGCACCGGCGAGGAATCCGTCGGCGGATCTCAGCCAACGCCCGACCAATCGGATGTCGAGGCAAACGCACACGCGATGGGTATCGACTTTCAGGACAATGAGCCGCTCGATTTTATCGAAAAGATGGAGAAGCGCGATCGCGACCGCTTTGAGCTGGACGAGGATTCAAAAGAAGAAGGCGACATGATCTGACTGGAGGACGAGCATCCCTGTTTAGGACTAACGCTCGATCAGCGTCGTTATCAACAAAAAAGGCTGCCATTACGGCAGCCTTTTCTATTTCAAAAGCAAGGTTTTAATAGATCGAGAACGAGTATTCGATCTGCTTTGTGACCGACTGGGCAACGCCGTTGATCTTCGCCGGCTCGAACGATATTCGTTTCGCCGCAGCGATCGCCTGTTCCGTGAGACCGCTCCCGAGGCCCTTGACCGCGGAAACGCCACCGATCGAGCCATTCGCGAGGAATGTGACACGAAGGATAACGGTGCCCTGTATGTTCTGCTGACGAGCGGTATCGGTGTAGCCGGGACGCGGCTTCGAAATGATCTTGATACCCTGGGTGACGCCTACGGCACGCGGCGGAGCACCGTTACCGTCATCGCCATCTCCGGTCCCGTTGCCATTGCCATTTCCATTTCCGCTGCCATAGCCCGAACCGATACCCGAGCCGGCTCCCGTTCCGCGGCCGCTGCCCTGGCCCGTGCCTGTGCCGCTCCCTTGGCCGCCGCCCGAGCCAGTCCCGTTGTTCCAGTTGGTAAAGCGACCGTTCGGATCGCCAAAGCGATCGTGCGTCTGCTCAAATGTCTTGTTGCCCTGCGTCGATGCTGGAGGAAGTACGAGGGACGGATTCTCCATCCTAGGGACCGCCTCAGGGGCACGCTGCGGATTCTTGGTTTGATTGGCGAGATCGCCTTGTGTGGTCTCGTCCTGCTGACGGCCGCCGCCGCCGCCGCCGCCGGCATCCTTGTCTTTCTTTTCCTGCGGCGTGTCCTCAACGACTGCGGGAATATCGTCAACGAGAACGGCATTAAAAATGTCGTCGTTGATCGATCCGATATCGAGGTCGTGACTAAAGATATTGACCACAAGCCCGGTCAGCAGAATGCCGACCATGAGGACAGCCGCACCGCCTAAAAGACCGTTGCGCGTTCCCACGTTCTTCTCTTCAATGACCGTGAGGTAGTATTCGCCTTCTTTTTGGGCCTGGCTGTGAGCGTCCTCAAATGAAGCGGGCTTTGCGTCCGCGTACATCGGCGATGTCTGATAGAACACCGGTGCTGCTGCTGCGGGAATCGCTTCCTCGGCCATGGGCTCCCCGATCTCAGGTGTCTCGGCCGCCGGTTCGTCGTAAACTTCAGCTTCCTGCGGAGGAGCAGCCTCAATCTCGAGCAGGTCCTCATCGGGAGCCGAAGCCTTTATCTCAGGAGTAGCCGCCTCGGCAGGCTCGGCAATGAATGCGGGTGCGGGCGGCTCGGCTGCGGCTTCCAGCGTAGCCGGTGCCTCGGACTCACCCGTAAGCGGATTCATCTCAAAAGCTTGCAGTGTTGCACCGCAATTGGGGCAAAAGCCGAACTTCTCGGCAAACCCCTCGTCACACGATCCGCAATACTTTAAAATCTTTCCCATCTTCTAGCCTCTGATCTCACGCTCAAGCAAGAGCGGCACAGCCAATAAAACGATTATACCGCGGTTTTTTCAGAAGTTTAGCGAAATTAAGATAGGGTTCCAGACCGCTTGCGGAGCCCGTTTTCGCTTACGTCTCATAGATGCGACAATAGTTTGACGCGATGCCCACTACGACCTAATATTTTCTGTTATCAAGCGTGCCGCACCGGGCGACAACAAACGGCGGATCTTCGGCAACTAACCTATGAAAACCGCTGGTCGCAATTATCTATACGATGAAATTTAGCTTTCTCATCAAAAAACTCGCGTTTATCGCTCTACTGACAGGCTCGCTTGGCGTCGTCGCATCGACCCAGGCGTTGCAGCAGCCGCGCAAGGAATCGCTCCTTAATGGCCTTAAAGTCCTGACATTCAATGACCCGAAGGCAGGCAAGGTCTGGATAAAACTTCGCGTACATGCGGGCTCGGCTTTCGACCCGCGGGGCAAAGAAGGTGTGATGCAGATGCTCGCGATGAACATCTTCCCGACCGATGCCGCTCACGATTACTTTTCCCAGGACTTGGGCGGTGGTCTCGACGTGACCACAAATTACGATTACATCGAGATCGATATTTCGGCCGCACCCGGCAACCTCATTGCAGCGCTCGAAACGCTCGGCGGTGCTGTCTCCAATCCCGTGATCGACAAAGAGACGACCGCGCGCCTCAAGGCCGAGATGCTCGTAAAGGTCAAAACTCTCGAGGCCGATCCGGATCGCGTTGCGGATGCGGCTGCGGCAAAAAGATTGTTCGGCACGTTCCCATATGGACGGCCACTGATGGGCACCGAGGCGTCGCTGAATAAGATCGATTTTGTTGACCTCATGGAGGCGAAGAGTCGATTTCTTACGGCTGACGATGCAACGATCACGATCTCAGGGAACTTTGACCGGAGCCTTGCCATTAGGGGCGTCAAACGATTCTTCGGCGGCTGGGTTAAGGCTGACAAACGCGTGCCCTCGACCTTTGCGCAGCCGGAGATTCCACCTGTTGGAGTGCAGACGCTCGTATCGCCGATCGCGGACAGGTTCGCTATTCGCTATGCGATGCGAGGCACGAGCCGTTACGCCAAGGACATGGCCGCAGCGGACGTATTCGCCCGAATTATGGAAGCCCGGCTGAAGACACGCGTGCCCGTGGCGCTCTCGGCAAGCGTGTTTGCAAGGGCCGACGCCAACGTTTTGCCCGGTTGGGTCGTGATCGGCTTCTCGGGTGCCAAAAATGACATCGGCGCCGGAAATGGCAAGATCGAGGCAAATGAGCTGATCGCAAAGGCTTTAGGCGACGCGATCACGGACGCCGAATTTCGGTCCGCTCGGGCAGCGGCTGTTATTAATTGGTCCGGTCGCGGTGCGGATCAATTCTGGCTCGACGTCGATACCTACAGCACAGTTCCGCAGACCGATCGCGCGGCATTCGACACCGTCACTATCGGCGACGTTCGGGACTTTGCACTATGGGTCGCGACGCAGCCATCCGTGACTGTGCTCGTGAACACGCCCAAATAATGGACCGTGTTCTTACTGACAAAGAGGCCGCACATTCTCGGGCAGTCAAGGAGATGTTTTCCGGCATTGCCCGTCGATACGATCTCTTAAATCACGTTCTCTCACTGAATATCGACAAAGGCTGGCGGCGAAGCGTCCGTCGAGAACTGGCCGACGTTCTGGCTTGCCCCGATTCTCTGGTCCTCGACGTTGCATGCGGCACAGGCGACCTTGCGATCGAATTGCAGCACGATTCAGCCGCAACGGTAATAGCGACCGACTTTTGCCGTCCGATGCTCGCCGTCGCTCGCGATAAGGAGGCCTCAATTCCCTACGTTGAGGCCGACGCAATGAAGCTCTCGTTTCCAGATCGCATATTCGACGCCGTGACGATCGCGTTCGGTCTTAGGAACCTTCCGCATCACGCCGACGGAATCGCAGAGATGCATCGCATTCTGAAACCCGGCGGACGCCTCGTAATTCTCGAGTGCTCTAAGCCGCGACTACCCGTGTTTCGCCAGCTCTACGAGCTCTATTTCAGCACGGTCCTGCCGCGGATCGGCGGGATGGTGAGCGGCTCTCGCGGGGCGTATGAGTATCTGCCGGACAGCGTTTCCAAGTTTCCCGACCAGAAAACGCTTGCCACGATGATGGAAACTGCGGGCCTTACATCAGTCGAATTCCAAAATCTCACGGGCGGTATCGCCGCTTTGCATTCGGGCACGAAATCGGGCTAAAGTCGTATCTGCTCGCCCATCTTAACTTGATCGCCCGGATGCATGTTTATCACGAAATACAGGCTCTTTCGCGGGAGCAGAATACGGGTCTCGCGGAGGACGCGGCTTGAAGTACAACCTTCTCAACTTTGCTCGTCAGCTCGGCCTGATGCTGCTCGTAATCTGGACGGTAGTCTCGCTGGTGACCTTCCTTATCGAGATCGTCCCCGGCGACCCCGCGACGATCATTCTCGGCGAGACCGCAACGCAGGAACAACTCGATAATTTTCGACACAAACACGGTTTGGACCGTCCGGCATTCTTCGTCTCCTATAGCTCCGACAACGGTCTCGTTTGGAACGGTGCGGACAACCGATACGCCGATTACTGGCTCGGTCTATTACAAGGTGACCTCGGCCGCTCGATGCGCACCGATAGGCCGGTGCGCGACATGATCTTCGAGCGGTATCCCGCGACGATCGAGCTTGCGATCGCAGCGATGCTCGTCGCTATCGGCATTGCTCTTCCACTGGGTGTGCTCGCCGGCTCGCGAAAAAACTCGCTGATGGACAATTCGGCGTCCGTTTTTGCGCTGTTGGGAATCTCCTTGCCGACGTTCGTGATCGGCCCATTTCTTGTCTACATTTTTGCCGTTAAGCTGGGATGGTTTTCGCCGACAGGCAGCTATTATCCCGAGGACATTGTTTTGCCGGCCGTAACGCTCGGAGCCGCACTCTCCGCTATTCTCACCCGAATGATCCGCTCCAGCGTCATTGAGGAGCTCGGTGAAGACTACGTCCGCACCGCTCGTGCCAAAGGCGTGAACGAACGAAAGGTGTTGTTCAAACACGTACTCAAGAACGGGCTTATTCCAGTCGTCACCATTCTCGGCCTCCAGCTCGGCGTATTGCTCGCCGGGGCGATCATCACGGAAAAGATCTTTAACTGGCAGGGCCTCGGCCTCTTGCTGCTCGAGGACGGCATCGGCAAGCGCGATTATCGACTGGTCCAGGGCTGCGTCCTCGTCATCAGCGTCACCTATATTTTGGCGAATTCGCTGACCGATTTCGTCTATCGAAAACTTGACCCAAGGATAAGACTCTCTTGAGCAGACTCGGCTACATCGGTCTTTTTATCGCGGCGTTGGTGATCCTCGCTGCAATATTCGCGCCGTTTATCGCGACGCACGATGTCGTCGTCCAGGACCTGCTTCATCGCTACGCATCACCGTCGGCGGAACATTGGTTCGGAACGGATGGTCTCGGGCGGGACGTCTTTTCGCGTGTCGTTTATGGAGCGCGGATCTCGCTTGAGGTCGGGATCACGGTCGTCGCCGTATCTGCTATTATTGGCACGATCATTGGGGCGATCGCGGGTTTCTATGGTGGATTTGTCGACAAATTCCTGTCGGGTTATGTCTTCAATGTTTTTCTCGCGTTTCCCGGACTGCTGCTGGCGATCGCGCTCGTCGCGTTTCTTGGGGCAGGCCAAGGCAAGCTCATTCTCGCTCTTTGCATCATCGGATGGGTCGGCTATGCACGCGTTATGCGAGGACAGGTGCTGAAGGTGCGCGAATACGACTACGTCCAGGCCGCGCGTGCGCTTGGTGCGGGAAATCTACGCATTCTTTTCACACACATTCTGCCGAACGCTATTCAGCCTCTAATTGTGCAGTCTTCGCTTGGAATGGCCGGTGCCGTCCTTTCGGAGGCGTCACTGTCATTTCTTGGTCTTGGCATTCCGCCGCCGGCTCCGAGCTGGGGAACGATGATCGAGGAGGCGCGGCAATTCTACACATTCTCACCACACGTGCTCTTTTTCCCGGGTGTTGCGATCGCACTGACGGTCCTTGCGTTCAACTTCATAGGCGATGGCCTGCGTGAATATCTCGATCCAAAACAACGGAGCAGATAGAGATGGCGGACGGCTTTAGGATCTTCCCGCTCGGCGACTCGGCTCTGACCGTCGAGTTTGGCAATGAGATCTCCGTCGACCTAAATCAGCGCTCGATCGCTCTCTCGGACCATTTCGAGTCTCACCCTTTCCCGGGATTTATCGAGAGCGTTCCGGCTTATGCGTCGGCTACGATCTTTTACGACGTTGCACAGGTCCGACGAGGGTTTCCGGAGTCTGCCTCGTCGTTCGATACCGTAAGATCTCTCGCCGACGCCGCCCTCAAGACGATAAAGACGACACTCGTCGCTGAGTCGCGAGTGGTCGAGATTCCGGTGCATTTCGATTCGACTTCTGCACCGGACCTCGCATTCGTTGCTAAACAATCAGGCCTGGGTGAGAACAAAGTGATCGAGCTCTTTACCGGGCGGACCTATCGGGTTTTCATGCTCGGTTTCCTGCCAGGATTCACATATATGGCTGAGGTCGATAAGCGGATCGCGACACCTCGAAAGGATGCACCGCGAGCATCCGTCCCAAACGGCAGCGTCGGTATCGCCGGCAAACAGACCGGAATTTATTCGCTCGAATCACCCGGCGGCTGGCAGATCGTCGGCCGCACTGACGTCGAGGTTTTTACGCCCCATGCCAAACGACCTACGCTCCTGCAGCCCGGCGATCAGGTGCGATTCGTCCCCGCGAAATGAGTCTCACGCTTCTCAGAGCCGGCATTCTTACCACCGTTCAGGACCTCGGGCGCAGCGGCTGGCGCCGCTGTGGGATCAATCCGAACGGCCCGATGGACCCGGTCGCGGCACGCGTAGCGAATCTACTCGCGGGTAACGACGAAAACAACGCGCTACTCGAAATGCATTTTCCTGCTGCCGAGATCCGCTTCGACAGTGCTGTCACTTTTGCGATCTGCGGCGGTGACTTTAGCGCCGAGCTCGACCGCGAGCCCGTCGGGAATTGGAGGTCGTTCCTCGCCACGAAAGGCTCGACCCTACATTTCACTGGCAAGATGACCGGCGAGCGTTCCTATCTTGCAGTCCGCGGCGGTCTCGACATCCCACTCTGGCTGGGCAGCGCAAGCACGAACCTCAACGCTCGCGTCGGCGGACTCGACGGGCGAAAGCTGCAAGCTGGCGAACGCATCGGTCTAAGGAACGCCGAGGCACAGCACAGTCCAGTCCGGGCTGTGTCTCCGTATCTGCTGCCCCATTACAGCCGCTTTCCCACCGTGCGGATCGTCCCCGGACCGGAGTACGAATACTTGAGCAAGTCGAGCCGCAAAGCCCTCACTTCGCAAAACTTCACGATCTCGCCTCGATCGAATCGAATGGGCTTTCAACTCGATGGTGAACCGCTGTCGCTCGGCGAGCCGCGAGAATTGATCTCGTCCGCGGTGACATTCGGTACCATTCAGTTGCTTCCCGACGGCCAATTGATCGTCCTGATGGCCGACCAGCAGACCGCCGGCGGTTATCCGCGGATCGCTCACGTGATCTCGTACGACCTGCCATTGGTTGGCCAACTTGGCGCAGGTGATAAGGTCGCGTTCCACATGGTCGAATACACGGACGCCGAGAGACTCATGCTTCACTTGGAAGAGGAATTGAGTTTGCTTCGCGTCGCGTGTAGATTTCAAAGCAGATGAAGATCGATCTCAACTGCGACATGGGCGAGGGCTGTGGGCACGACGCCGAACTGCTCGATCTTGTCTCGTCGGCAAATATAGCCTGCGGCTTTCACGCCGGTGACGCCGAGACAATGCGAGTAACGTCCGAGTTGGCCGTCGAGAAAGGCGTTGCGATAGGCGCTCATCCAGGCTATAAAGACCGCGAGAATTTTGGCCGCACCGAGATGTCTCTTTCATCGAAAGACGTCTTTGACCTGGTAACCGAGCAGATCGCTATTATGAAGGGTCACGCGCTCGCTGCCGGAGGGCGTCTGAATCATGTAAAGCCTCACGGTGCCCTCTACAATCAGGCCGCACGCGACGGTGAACTCGCCGCCGCAGTCGCTGAGGCAGTCGCGGCTTTTGATAAGGATCTTGTGCTATTCGGCCTGTCCGGCACTGTCTGCATTGCCGAAGCCGAGCGAATCGGGCTCACCGCGGCGTCGGAGGTATTTGCAGATCGCACTTATCGGGCAGATGGATCGTTGACCCCAAGACGGGAGGCGAACGCTCTAATAACCGACGACGCGCAGGCCGTTACTCAAGCGTTACGAATGGTCCGGGAGAGTTCGGTCACCGCGACCGATGGTACGGCAATTCCGGTGCGGGCCCAGACGATATGTTTGCACGGGGACGGGACCCGCGCGGTCGAGTTCGCACGCTCGATCAGGTCCGCCCTGTTCGCCGTGGGTGTCACGGTCGAAGCTATCTCGTGCGAAAGATGATAAAACCCGCCACTCCGGGACGGCATCCAAATGCAGGAAATCTATTCGTTTCGAGGTTCGCATTCATGAAGTTCGGGATCTACTCGCTGGCCATCGTTCTCGCTCTCACGGTTGCGTCATCGCCGCAATCGGGCAGGCGCGCGCCCGCGACACCGACTCCGACGCCTGGAACAGGAGCGACGATTGAGGAGCCCGAGCAGTATTCCGAGTCCAACCCCGGCACTCGTCGCTACGCTCGACCGGCTTCGCCGAGCCAGCCGATCGACCCGGCCGTTCTCGCGCCTGTTATCGGCTCGTCAGGCTCAGATGATGGCGAAGTGGTAAAGGTCGAGACAAATCTCGTGACCATACCGGTCTCGGTTTTTGACAGGAATGGACTGTACATCCCGGGGTTGAGAACGGAGGATTTCAAAATATTCGAGGATGGCCGCGAGCAGCAGATCGCGTATTTCGGAGCTCAGGACAAACCGTTCACCGTCGCTCTTTTACTCGATACGAGCCCATCGACGCAATACAAGATCGACGAGATCCACCGCGCGGCCGAGGCTTTCATCGACCAGCTGGGGCCGAATGACAGCGTCATCGTGATCGAGTTCAATAGCAGCGTAAAGATCCAGACTCAGCGAACGACCGACCGCCAAAAGATCTACAAGGGTATTCAGAAGGCAAAGTTCGGTGATGGAACGTCACTCTACAACGCGGTCGATGAAGCACTCAGGAAACAACTGTCGAAGATCGAGGGCCGTAAGGCTGTCGTGCTCTTTACTGACGGCGTCGACACGACCTCACGAAAGAATAACTACGACGGCACAGTCGCCTACGCCGAGGAGTCCGATTCCCTCGTCTTCCCGATCTATTTCAACACCTACGCGGACAACCGCTCGATGAGCGGCGGTGGATGGCCCGGAATAATCTTCGGCGGCGGTATAAGCGCCGGGACCTCTGCGTCCGACTATGCGGTGGGTAAGAAATATCTTGAGGAATTGGCGGAGGTGACCGGCGGCCGTGTATTCCGGCCTGAATCGACGCCCGGCGGATTGACGCGAGCTTTCGAGGGAATCGCCGAGGAGCTTCGCCGCCAGTACAACATCGGCTACGTCCCCGATACCGAGGGCAAACGCGGCCAGCGTAGGATGATCAAGGTCCGCGTCAACCGCCCCGGCCTCATCATCCGCTCACGCGACAGCTATATCGTCGGAGCGGCAATCTCCACAACGGCTCCCGATCTGCCCAAACCAAAATGACTGACGGAATGACGACCTGACGTCCTCTCGGATTGCTTCGAATCAATCCACGGTGAAAACTGCCGATGCGACCTTTCGGCCATCAACCTCTATCTCGACAGTGTAATTGCCCGGTTCCCATCGGCCAGGGGGAGGAATGACATAACCATACGTCTTTGTGCTCGTATTGAGGTTCGCGGGCTTCGAGACAGACAGATCCTGCTGGGCGAAAATCTGGTCGCCCTTCTTCCAGATCGAACGGAGAGCGAAGACAACGGGGCTATCCGCGGCGTACGAAACCGACATCTCGTAATAGACGGCCTTGAGCGTTGCGCCGACAAAGCGGGTCTTATACGCCCTCAAGCCGATCGGTGGAAGCTCATCGGCATTGTTATCGAAAACCTTGAACGAGGTGACGGTGCCGCCCACGGCCGGAATATTGCCAAGAAAATTACCGTCACCTACGATTTGTGCTCCGCCGCCTGGTTTGGAGCGAGCCGTCCAGGGCTGGATGACGACTGCCTGCACGGTGGTTATTGCTCCGCCGCTGGTCACCTGCAATACAGGCGGCTGCGTCGTTGCCCCCGGCGTAAAGACAAATTCGGTTTTAGTGCCGGCCAAAACCGGAACCTCCTTGTACATAAACTCGCCCGACGGCTTCCCTCCCGATTGCCCTTTTACGTTAAGTGTGAACTTGCCGGTTCGAATGCCGTCGACCGTGACCTTTAGCGGGATGCTTAGGCCCGAAACCGAGGCAAACTCGACGCCCTCGTAGGCGAGGAATGTGCCCGCCAAACTTTCGTCTATCTCACCCCGGCTGTTGAAACCGAGCGAGCGGCCAGCCGCATCCGTAACTCGGAGATGCGCGTCGGAGTGAAGTTCGAACTGCGTATTGTCCTCGACTTCGACACCGCGTTTAAGGGGTATGTCCATGTAGTAAAGAGGGCGCGGATACGCTTCCGGTTTCAGGGGCTTGTGCTTGATGATGCTCAAAGCGATAGCCTGGACAGTCGGATTAGCGGGAAGCTCCCCGTGGGCACTCGATGCGTAGGCCGTATGCGGAACATAGTAATTGGCCGTCGAAGCCGCCGTCTCCAGACTCCAGATCGGCACCGTCCCGTCACCGTCGCCGATGATCGGATGCATGACGACCTTTCTTCCATCGCCCAAGTCAAGATAGGTTTTCCAGCCCATAAGCGAGTCGAGAGAGCTCGGCGACCAGTCCTCCATTTCGAACTGCCTTACCGTGCTGACTCCAGTACCGATGATCGCGTACTGCCTCACGCCGCCCGGTAAAGGATTTGGACGCCCGGGCGATCCGACTTGAGCGTAAAAGGCTTTTGCCCTCGCCATTAACCCAGGATTGAAAACTCGGTCGTTCGTTTGCGTCTCAGTGTAAATGTCCTCAGCGATCCTGCGTTCTTCCACGTTCGTGAACCACTTGTAGCGAATGGTGTTCGTGAGATCAAGGTCGAGCATCTGGCCGGTCTTCTTGTCCACCACAAACGGGGCTTGTGGCAACAGCTGATACGCAGCCGGAAAATTCTGCATTAGGATTTTCATCAGCTGCTGGCGGGCCGTGAAGTTTCCGAATTGATAGCCGCTCGTCACCCCGTAGTAAACCTTGGGCGATCCCCAATAGGGTGTTCCCATCGTGATCAGCATTTCGACCTTCGCGGCACGATCGGCGCGCGAGTAAATGTAGCCGCGAGCGATCACGCCGCCCATGCTGTGGGCCGTCAGGATCACCTTCTTCTTCTTCGATCCTTTGAGTGCGTCATCGATCAGGCGGTCCAGACGCTCGTAGTGAGCGTCGTTACTCATCCGCCAGTCATACGGAAACGCAAACAGGTCGGTGCCGCTCTTGTAACCGGTTGCCTCGAGGGCTTCGATAAACGTACCGTAGAAATTCATGCCAGCTCGACGAAGAATGTCTCCGACACCGATAGAATTGCCTAAGGCCGGCGTGATGCCGTCGGGTTCAAGCGCAAGGTCAGCCCGCTTCTCAACTATCGAAACAGGCCATACCTCGAATTTATTGCTCGTGAGGATCGTCCCGGCAACGCCCGGTAGGAAGATCACGGGTAGCCGTTCGCTTGATTCTTCGAGCGTGATATCGCGATCGGGCGAAGCAAGTGGGCCGTTCGCGGTATTGACCATCGCCTCGGCTTTTCCGATCAAGCGGGTTGGCTCCTTGTCCTTGACCACAAGTTTTAGCCGCAACGTCTCCTTGCCGTTATAACCCCAGTCGGCTTCTGTGACGACGTAGGAAAGGACAAGGGTAACGCCGTCCCAGGTCCCATCCATCTTTAGCTCGCGGATCAATGCGTCATTATCTACGCGGATCAGCTGCAGCGTACCGCGTGCCGGCTTATCGGGAACGCCTTCAGTGACCTTGAGGACACGCCGCGTCGCGATCCCAAAATCGTTCAATTGGGCATCGTTCTGGAGGGTGTTTTCCTTGCGAAAACCCGTCTCGTCCCAGGATGTCTCGGTAAGATCACGCTTCTCATCGGCATTTTGACCGACTGCACTTACGGCCAGAAGGGTGAGAGCGAAATACAAGACCATGATCGCCCTGACCGTCATTCGTCGTGAGTTGCGGAGTATAGCCATAATGTCGGCAACGACGTGCCCCGTCGTCTGCCCGACATCGTATACCAGCAAATGAAAAAAGGCACCCGAAAAAGTGCCTCCTTTCAACGAAATTGGTGATCCGAGCAGGACTCGAACCTGCGACCCAGTGGTTAAAAGCCACTTGCTCTACCGACTGAGCTATCGGACCGTGAATCAGAATTTTAGCGAGTGGTCGGGTCTATAGCAAGTTCCATCCGAATGTCGGCTCGCGAATAGAGCGAATCCGGGTCGCCGGGCACCTCGATGAATCCGTGCTTTCGGTAAAGGTTAAGTGCAGGTGCGAGCTTGGTGTGGGACTCGAGGAAGATCGTAAGCGTTCCCGTGTCCTGGGCGAACCCGATGCAGGCATCGATAAGCCTGTCCGCGATGCCTTGCCCTTGAAATGCCGGCGAGACAGCCATCTTTGTAAGCTCGAGGATCCCATCGGCCGCCGGGATCAGTGCCACGGTTCCGACCGCAAGCCCATCGGCGACGGCCATGAATATCTCGCCGCCGGGCTCGATGACCCATCGCTCCGGGTCGTCGAGTATATCTCGGTCGTGGGTCTCGACCGCAAAGAATTTTTCGATCCATTCATAGTTCAAAGCAGCGAAAGACTCGGCGTAGCCGCGCTCATGCCGGACGATCTCCACCATGCCTATCGAAACCAGCCCTCCATGATCGACTCGCCGAGAAGGATCGTCTGATCGCGTTCGGGACCGGTCGAGATCAGGCCTATCTCGACACCGATCTGGGCGGAGAGAAACTCGACATATCTACGAGCGTTTTCCGGCAATTTATCAAACGAGGTCACACCAAGCGTGTCGCTCTTCCAGCCGGGCAGCGTCTCATAAACGGGCTTGATCTGGCGAAGATCGCTCGAAACCGCTGGGAACGTCTCGACGCTCTTGCCGTCGATCTCGTAGCTTGTGCAGATCTTGATCTCATCCATAGCGTCCAGCACGTCCAGCTTCGTCAACGCGACAGAGTCAAAGCCGTTCAATTCCGCTGCATATCGTGTCGCCACAGCGTCAAACCACCCGCAGCGCCTCGGTCGTCGCGTCACCGAGCCGTATTCGTTGCCCCGTTCGCGAATAAGATGAGCTATATCTTCTTCATCGTCCAGCATCTCGGTCGGAAAAGGCCCCTCACCGACACGAGTAGCGTACGTCCGGACGATCCCAAGAACACCGGTAATATGATGAGGCGGAATGCCTGCACCAACCGACGCACCGCCGGCTGTCGGATTGGACGACGTTACATACGGGTACGTCCCGTGGTCGACATCGAGAAGCGTTGCCTGTGCTCCCTCGAGCAAGATCTTTTTGTTAGCCTTGCGGGCTTCTGAAAGGAAGTGCGACGTCTCGGTAACAAAGGGCCGCAAACGCTCGACGAGCGGAGCGATCTCGTCGTAGATCTCGTCGGCCCGCAGCGGCTGCTGGCCATAAAGGACGATGATCCGATTTGCCTCCTCGAGATTTCGCTCGATCCGCATCCGCAAGACGTCCGGCGAAAGTGCATCGGCCACGCGAATGCCGCGCCTTCCTGCCTTATCCTCATATGCCGGACCGATACCGCGAAGCGTCGTTCCGATCTTTTCGTTGCCGAGACGCTCCTCTGATGTGTGATCTAGCGCACGATGATAGGGCATTATCAAGTGTGCGCGGCTCGAAACCTTGAGCCTATCGGGCGTAACCGAGATGCCTTTCGCGGCTATCTGATCGACCTCCTCAAAAAAAGCCTTAGGGTCGATAACCATGCCGTTGCCAAGCACACATGTCTTGTCCGGGTGAATGATCCCGGACGGTAACAACCTAAGAACAAAGGCTTTATCGCCGACATATACGCTATGGCCTGCGTTGTGACCACCTTGATATCGCGACACGATATCGAATCGATCAGCTAGCAGATCGACGACCTTTCCCTTTCCCTCATCGCCCCACTGGGCACCGATTATGACAATTATCATTGATTAGAATTCCGTTGCTGCCATTCGTCGCGAAGCAGACCGAAGATCAGGAAATCGTAGACCTTTCCGTCACGCTCTATATGTTGACGCTGCACGCCTTCTTTTCTGAAGCCAAGCCTCTGTGGGATCCCCGCACTCCGCACGTTCGCGTCCGCACAGCGGATCTGAACGCGATTCATGTCGAGATCATTAAAGGCGAGGTCAATGAGTTTCTCCGTCGCGCGGCCCATGATGCCTTTCCCTTCCTCAGCCGCGTCGATCCAGTAGCCGATCTCTGTAACTCTCGCGGCCTTGTCAAAGTAAGCGAAGCCGATCGTTCCGATCATCTTGTCGTCGCGGAGAATACAAAAATTCAGGGTCGTGCCGTCCGCGGCGGCGGGCACTGCTTTTAGAACCCACTCCTCTGCATCTTTGCGAGAGTAATCCGGCTTTGCCCATTCCATAAATGTGCGTAGGTGATCGTAGTTTTTAGTGACGATATCGAACACGGCGTCAACGTCGCTCGCCCGCACAGGACGCATGATAATGCCGTCACCGAGACCTATCGTCAATTCCTCAGTGTCCATTCGTAAAGCCCGACGTAGTTGCGCGCCGCATTCTCCCACGAATTATCGACCGACATTCCGTTTCGCTGTATCTTTGCCCACATCTCCTTGTCCTCGTAGGCGAATCGGGCTTCATAAAGTTTTTCGAGCAGCTTGTCCGCCCGATAGGGACCAAATTTGAAACCATTACCGGTCCCCTTCACCGCGTCCCAATTCTGCACCGTGTCATCAAGTCCGCCGACCGCGCGCACGATCGGGACCGTTCCGTATCGTAGCGAATACATCTGATTCAGCCCGCACGGCTCGAATTTCGACGGCATCAGGAACATGTCTGCTCCCGCCTCGATCAAATGGGCCAGTTTCTCATTGTAGCCGATGTATACACCCACCCGCGAAGGGGCATAGTTGCGCATTGCCTGAAGGAATTGTTCCGACTCTTTTTCGCCCGATCCGAGGGCAATAAAAAAGCCGCCCGCCGCCAAAATATCGCCGGGCCCCTGTCGAATGAGCTCGACACCCTTTTGCGCGGTTAGACGTGTAACACTTGCAAATATCGGTCGTTCAAGGTCGTGCGGGAGCTGAAATTGGTCGAGCAACGCACGCTTGCACTCGCGCTTGCCCGAGAGATCGTCGATGGAGAAATGAGCGGGCAGCTCTGCGTCGGTTTCCGGGTTCCAAACGTCGTAATCGACACCGTTCGTAATACCGATAAGTCTATTCGCCCGCTGTCGGGCGAGCCAGTCGAGACCATAGCCGTTCTCGGACGTTTGGATCTCCTGCGCGTACCGTTTCGAGACGGTCGAGAGCGTGTCCGAGACCTCAAGTCCTGCCTTCATTGCCGAAGCGTAACCGTTAGAACTAAAGGCATTTCTAGCGAACTGCGAGGTAAAACCGAGCTCGCCCAACTGGCCAAGGCCAAAGCCGCCCTGATAGGCCATGTTGTGAATCGAAAAAACGGTCCGCGTGCGTTGCCAATAGGCTTCGTGACGCCGTCGCGAGGCTATCTCCGCTGCTGCGAATCCGCAATGCCAGTCGTTGAGGTGGACGATGTCAGGAGCCGGACCGATCCGCTGCAGCAGGGCAAGCGCCGCATGGTTAAAGAAGGCAAATCTTTCGTAATCCTCGGTGTATCCGTAGATCGAATCACGGTGAAATAACGACGGAGCGTCTATCAGGAATGTCGGTGAACCGTTAGCCTCACTATAAAAGGCCCGTGCATGATAAGGTTTTCCCTTCCAACTGATCCATAGATCGTCGATAGCGGTCTTCCACAAATACTCGCCCTTGGTCTGCCAATAGCATGGAGTAATTAGCAGCGAATCGACGCCGACCTGTTTCAGCGCCTTGGGCAATGCACCGGCTACGTCTCCAAGACCGCCGGTCTTCGAGTATGGAACTGCTTCGGCAGAAATGACGGCTACCCGCATAGACACTCAACGCAAAGCGCACGATGCAACAATGCAAAATGGAGAACAGAATATTTTCCGTTCTCCATTATGCCTGAGCAATAAGCGCAGTGCATTTCGCGCTGTGCGTTCTGAACAGCCGTTTAGGATTGCATAGACGCCAGGAATTCGGCGTTCGTCTTGGTCTTGCTAAGACGCTCAAGTACGACCTCCATCTGCTCGACCGGCGAAAGCGGATTGAGCACGCGACGCATGACCCAGATGCGGTTGAGGTTTTCCTTGTCAATGAGCAGTTCTTCCTTCCGAGTGCCGGAACGCTGAAGATCGATCGCAGGATACAGTCGTTTGTCGGACAATTTGCGATCGAGGTAGATCTCGGAGTTACCGGTCCCCTTAAACTCCTCAAAGATCACATCGTCCATACGCGACCCGGTGTCGATCAATGCCGTGGCGATGATCGTGAGGCTGCCGCCTTCTTCGATATTGCGGGCCGCTCCGAAGAAACGCTTAGGACGCTGCAGAGCGTTCGAGTCGATACCACCCGACAGGATCTTGCCCGACGGCGGAACGACCGCGTTGTGTGCACGTGCGAGGCGCGTGATCGAGTCGAGCAGGATAACAACATCGCGTTTATGCTCGACGAGGCGCTTCGCCTTTTCGATGACCATGTCCGCCACCTGAACGTGCCGCGTCGGCGGCTCGTCAAAGGTCGAACTGATCACTTCGCCCTTGACCGTCCGCTGCATATCCGTGACTTCCTCGGGACGCTCATCGATAAGCAGAACGATGAGAGTAACTTCCGGATGATTTTCCGTGACGGAATTAGCGATCGTTTGGAGCAGCATCGTCTTACCCGTTCGGGGCGGTGCGACGATGACCGCACGCTGGCCTTTGCCGATCGGCGTTACGAGATCCATCACGCGGGCCGCGATCTTGTCCGGATCACCCTCGATCTCCATCTTGAGCTGCTCGTCGGGATAAAGGGGCGTCAGGTTATCGAAGAATACCTTTTCACGGGCCTGCCCTGGATCCTCAAAATTGATCGCCTCGACCTTGATGAGGGCAAAGTAACGCTCGCCTTCTTTTGGCGGCCGAATCTGTCCCGAAACGGTATCGCCGGTGCGAAGGTCGAATTTGCGGATCTGCGACGGGCTGACGTAGATGTCATCCGGGCCCGGAAGGTAGTTGTACTCGGGAGCGCGCAGAAATCCGAAGCCGTCAGGCAGCGTCTCTAGGACGCCCTCGGAGAAGATAAGTCCGCTCTTCTCGGTCTGTGCCGCGAGCACCTTAAAGATCAATTCCTGCTTACGCAGACCCGTCGCTCCCTCAATACCCATTTCCTTAGCGATGTGGGTTAGCTCGCTAATGGATTTGTCTTTGAGGCCGGCGAGGTTGAGGATCTCAGCCGAATCGCCCCTGCCAGATCGCGCGGGTGCGGGAGCCGGGGACGCCTGAGTGCTGTCGCCGTCGCCATTGGAGGGCGATTCTTCACCATCTATCGCTGCGATCTCAGTATCCTCGTCGGGAAGCCCAGCCTTGGGCCTGCGGGTTTGTGTTTTGGTAGCCATGTCAGTTCAAACTGAAAGATAGAATCGGTTGTAACGGAACAACATCCGGGAAAGTAGTTATGAGATCTTCTCGCGCACTTACGCGTAACTATCTGAAGAAGGAAAAGGCGGAGAAAATCGTATGGATTTAATGTAGTAAGCCGGTGAAATAGCTCAAAAGCTACTTCCAGAAATCCCAAATTTCCGGGGAAAAATCATTATTGCAGTTTTAGATACACAAAATCAACTGAAAATAACAAAAAATCAGCGCTCATACCGCTTCAAAGATCCGCGACCAAAGCTGTTCCCGACCGAGGCCCTTGTGTGACGAGTATGCAATAACTTTGCTCACCGCGAATGTTTGCTGAATGACGTTCAGTGATCTGCCCAGCTCATTGCGCGAGAGCTTGTCTGCCTTGGTTGCGACCACGACGTGCGGCTTCTCGTGGAAGATCAGCCACTCATTTAACTGGATATCGAGCTTCGACGGTTCATGCCTCGCATCAATGAGCTGTACGCACAACGCGAGCTCTTTCCTGTCAGAGAGATACTCCTCGGCCATCTTGCCCCAGTCGGCACGCATTGTCTTTGAAACCTTTGCGTAGCCGTAACCGGGCAGGTCGGCGAAGTAGAACTGGTCGTTGATCAGAAAGAAGTTTATGCTCTGCGTCCGGCCCGGCGTATTCGAAGTGCGGGCAAGTCCTTTCCGCAGCAGCAGAGAGTTGATCACCGACGACTTACCAACATTGGATCGTCCGAGAAATGCCACCTCCGGCCGGCCGTCAGCCAGCCAGTGAAGCTTCTCGAACGCACTGCGGATGAACTCGGCGGACGTGATCTTCATGGTTAAAGGATACAGGAGCAAAGCAAAAAAGCGCCCGAGCGTACTGCTCAGGCGCCGCCCAGGTCAAGTGAGAGAAGCTAGGGCCGTCCCGCGGTAAAATTCATATCGCCAAAGGTGTCGACATGATTGTAAAACGTATTCGCCGGGTCGAATCCGTACCCCTTCGCCGACGGCGTTATGACGTAAGAAGCTCCGGTCGGAATCCCGGACAAGGTGTAATAGCCAAAGCTGTTGGTGATTGCCGTGCGTAGAAATCCATTGCCGTCCGTGATCTTGATCAGTACGTTCCTAACGCCGCCGCCGCTGGCGGTCAACACGCGGCCCGAGATGTCTGCTCCGGCGGCGGTCAGAACGTTAACGGTTAGGAAGTTGTTAGCCGTGACGCTCTGCCCATCCGGATTGTTAACGGTCAGGTTCTTCTGGCCGCCGGATGCCCCGACAGTTGAGACGTTGATCGTAATCTGCGTCGGAGTGTTGTATGTAACGCTATTTACCGTGACCCCACCGGTGAATGATGCCGCAATGTGGGAAAAAGGCAACGCAGGGGGAGCAAGATTCGCACCGGGATCGTAGAATCCCGACCCCGCGGTTGACGTGCCGGTGACAACGATGTTCGTCGATGCTATGCCAGCGTTCACACTACTCGGAGCCGCACTGGTTGGCGTTGCGGGCAATGGGGCGAGTAAGCGTGCTACCCGCACCGCATAGCTGTTGAGAGCCTGGTTGTATTCTTGGATCGTCCAGACGGTCATATCATCGATCGGATCGACCGTCGTATAAGAATAATCGCCCCACCTGCGTCCGCTGCCGCCGCCGGGGTCGGACGGCGGATTATAATTCGCTGTCGTCGTCCCAAAAGGAACAGCTGCATCAGTCGGAGGCCCGGTCATCGTTCCGAGAGTATCGCCGGATAGACGTCCGACAAACGCGGGCGTTGTCCCGACCGGGGTGCCGGCCATAGTCATGCCGAGGACCGAATGTCCCTGACCGGTAACGGCGACAGACGGTATCGAGTATTGACGGGCCAATGCCCTTGTCGCCGCATTGTCGAATACGGTGCCGGACTGCACGACCGTCGGTGTCGTTGTGAGATTTTGAAATTCGTACCACCGCACACCAGTTCGTGAGGTCGCCGAGGTGCTCGCGACACCTGCAGCCGACACCGTGAAGTTGTGAGCAGACCAAAGCCGTCCGTTACGGATCATCGCGGCAAAAAAACGATCATCGAGCATATCGATCCGCCCATTATTGCCGCCTGTGTTGCCCGCATGATCGACAGCATAGTTAGTTGGACTAATCGTTGTAGTCGGTACGATGACACTGATATTAGCTGACATCGTGGGCGTCAGTGCGCCCGGATTGCTAACCCTCCGAAACATGATAGTGCTAAAAGTCGCATTGTCCGGCCCCACAAAATATCCTTCGGTCGCTGCGGGGTCGTAATTATCAACACCGCGAGGCGATTCAGGCCCGGCGCCCGCACCGAGGGCCATATTCGCGAATGCCGTAAATGTGATCGGGCCCGCACCGAGGATCGAGCTTTTGCGCACCACGTACCCATTCGTACCAACGAATGAGCCGGCCCCGGTAAACATATTGCACCCGAAATACAGAGCGCTCACGTCGACGCCGAGCGATGGGTAATCACAAAAATTAGCCGGATCGGTCTGCACGGAAAAGAAGGTCCAGACGGTGCTTCCGGAGATCGTGCCGTTACTCGCCGCATCGCTGACCGCGATCATCCATCGGTTCGCCGCGGTCGTGGTGCAAGTCGCATTGGTGCACGGTACGTCGATGATCGACATGTACCAGCGACCCGTAAACCGATCGTATCTGATCTGCGGATCGCTCGTGAAGTTGAGAACGACCGGCGGCGAGACCGGTGTCATCACCGACGCGAAGAAAACATCCGGATCTGCATTCATCACGGCATCGGGAGCCCCTGCCTTCGTAAACGACCGTATACGCCCGTTCTCGAACGCTATATACTGGGTCGGCCCGACGGCGCCCATCGAATCCGGTGGGAAGGCCCCTGTATCGGTAAGGGTAGCCCCATCAAAGGAGGTCCCGACGGTGTGGATCGATGGGGAAATTATCGAGGGGGCCGCGAGTCGAGCTCCTTTCGCCGGGATCGGCCACTGAGCGACATTCGGGGCGAACGGATTGGCCGCCTTGGGATCGTCTCTATCTCGGGTTTCCCGCTCGGGCTTGAGGGGCGGACGTTTAGAGGGGGCCGCAAAAAGCATTGTCTGCTGTACTTCGGCATTGACGCGTTGAACGCCCATTTCGCCCGTGGTCGTGACACCCTTGATCCCTTTGCCATCGGGAACCTGTTTATTCTCCGATCGAGTGGCAGCGGGTCTCTTGCCCGAGTTGCCGCCGCCTGCTACGCGACGGCCCGCGCGTTGGGCGGATCCGTCGATTGTTAACACCGTTATCGCCGAAAGAAACATCAAAACAAGCGCGCTGCTCCTCATAACGGGCTCAAAGCTTTTCATTGTTTACTCCTTTGGAAAACTTCGCAGGACTGCTAGCGTGGAGGGTGCTATCCCGAGAACATTTATGACAGAAATACTACCACGGTCCGGAGCAAAGCCACTATTAGTCCGCCTGACTATTCTTGTGGCCGCAATGTTCGCCATTGCCGCCGTTACCGGCACAGCCGCTGCTCAGCGAACGAAGGCGATCTCACGTGGAGCCTGGGGCGGTACCGGGATCGCTATGACGGTCGATAGCGACGCCGTTAGCGTTGACTTCGATTGTGCAACGGGCCAGATAAATCGGCAGCTAAGAGTAAAGGGGAATGGCACGTTCGAAGCCGTCGGGACTTTCACGCCAAACGGCCCCGGACCGATCCGCATAGACCGGCAGCCATCCGCTCGGGCGGTGATATTTAAAGGAAAGGTTTCGGGAAAGAAGATGACCCTGACGCTGACCGATAGAAAAACCGGCGACCTAATATCGACCTTCACGCTCACTCAGGGGCTCTCAGGCCGGCTGCACCGCTGTTTCTAGGCCGATTTCGCCTGCAGTTCCGCGCGTGCCGCCATCCAGCGTTTCATCGACTCACGACGAATATCGAGCATTTCCTGCGCGTTAGGCTGCCGCATCAGCAAGTCCTCAAGCTGCTTCATAAAGCCGGGATTTTTGATCGCCTCGCGGTACTCGTTGAGGTAAGGCTGGACCTTGGCAAACACGACCCACGACTCGCCCGCCGAATCGAGGAACATCGCCTCGTCGATCGCGCCGCGGTTCACAAAGCTCGCGGCCATGTCCCAGTATGTCGTGAGCATGCGAAAATTCGCGCTCGTCTTTTCATCAACGACTGTCTGCATCACATCGTCGAACGACTCTGGAAAAAACGTTATCACCCAGCGGCGGGCATCACGCATCTTCTCCTCGCGTCGAAGCTCGTAAAGCTTCATTATCAGGTCGGCTGATTCGCTTTCTCGGCTCATTGGTCTCTATTCGATCACAGTCGGCTGGTCACCGGTCGGGCCCGCATCGGGGTTCCAAACTTGCGGCGGCGCCAGCGGTTCAAGCACGGCGTCGGGCTCCATCGCGTATCTCAGCACCTCATCGATCATATCCACGACATGGATCGTCAGCTCGTCGCGCACCTCATCGGGAATGTCCACCAGGTCTTTCTCGTTCTCCTTAGAGAGAATGATCGTCTTTAGCCCGAAGCGGTGCGCCGCCAGCAGCTTTTCCTTAACGCCGCCGATGGGCAGCACCTTGCCGCGAAGCGTGATCTCGCCTGTCATAGCGACGTCGTGCCGAGCAGCTTTTTTCGTCAAAGCCGAGACCATCGCCGTCGCCATCGTAATGCCGGCTGAAGGTCCGTCTTTCGGGATCGCTCCCTCGGGCACGTGGATATGCAGGTCTTTTTCCTTAAAGTCGGCCGGATCGATGCCAAGTTCTTCGGCGCGCGAACGAACGCATGTAAGAGCAGCCTTCGCCGATTCCTGCATGACCTCGCCGAGCTTGCCGGTTAGCGTGACCTCGCCCTTGCCTTTTACGAGCGTTGCCTCGATCTGAAGCACGTCGCCGCCGACCTCGGTCCATGCTAGGCCATTGACGAGACCGATCTCGCTTTTGCGAGCGATGTCCTGCTTGCGAAAGCGTATGATCCCAAGCAGTTCCTGCACTTTCTCGGCATCGATCACGATCTTGAAATCCGTCTTGTCCTCGGTGCCGACAAATTTTCTTGCGATCTTGCGCAGACACGACCCGATCTCGCGTTCGAGATTGCGGACTCCCGCCTCACGCGTGTAGTGGCGAATTATCTCCAGGATGCCGTCGTCGGTAAAAGCAACGGTCTCGCCGGCAATGCCATTGCTCTCGCATTGCTTGACGATCAGGTGCCGCTTGGCGATCTCAACCTTTTCACGCTCAGTGTAGCCACCGAGACTGAGGATCTCGAGACGGTCCTGTAACGCGGGCGGGATGGTGTGAAGCACGTTCGCCGTCGCGATAAAGAAAACATGTGAGAGGTCGTAATCGACATCGAGATAGTGATCGCGGAAGGTGTGGTTCTGCTCGGGATCGAGTACTTCCAATAAGGCCGCCGACGGATCGCCACGGAAGTCACGCCCAAGCTTATCGACCTCATCGAGCAGGATCACGGGATTTGTCGTCCCCGCCCGCTTCATCAGCTGAATGATCTGTCCCGGCATTGAGCCTATGTACGTGCGTCGGTGGCCGCGGATCTCGGCCTCGTCATGGACGCCGCCGAGCGCGAGCCGAACGAATTTGCGCCCGGTGGCGTTGGCGATCGATTTCCCGAGAGACGTTTTACCAACTCCCGGAGGGCCTGCAAAGCACAGGATCGTGCCTTTTGGGTTCTTTACAAGCTGCCGGACCGCGAGAAACTCGAGGATGCGTTCCTTGATCTTTTCGAGTCCGTAGTGGTCCTCGTTAAGCGTTTTCTCGGCTGCGCCAAGATCCTCGATCTCCTCGGAGCGTGCCTGCCACGGCACGTTGACCAGCCAGTCGATATAGCTGCGGGCGACGGTGCCCTCGGCCGACATCGGCGGCATTGCCTCGAGCCGCGAGAATTCCTGCATCGCTTTGTCGCTGGCCTCCTCGGTCATGCCCGCGTCGGCGATCTTTTTCTTGAGGTCGTCCAGCTCGGCCTTCTCGTCCTTGCGGCCAAGTTCCTTATGAATGGCCTTGATCTGCTCGTTCAGGTAGTACTCGCGCTGATGTTTGTCCATCTGCTTTTTGGTGCGCGAGTGAATATTGCGGTCGAGCTGTCGCTTCTCGATCTCCGCCGTGAGGGCGTCGGCCAGCTTTTGCAGGCGTTCCTGAACGGAGATCGTTTCGAGTAAGGCCTGCTTGTCTTCGACGCTAATCCGCAAATGAGACGACATTGAGTCCGCGATCTGCGCGCTCGATACACCGCGAAGACTCGCGTGCAGAGCGTCTGCGTATGCATCTGGCGAGACCTTGAGAAACTGCTCGACGAGCGAGTGGATCTTTTGCAGCAGGCCATCCGTGCGATAACCGGATTCATCGGTCGACGCCACGCGACGGACGTGAGCGTAAAACATCCCGTCCGATTCCTGCTCGATACGAAGCGAACGTCCGCGCTCCCTGCCCTCGACGACGACCTTTATCTGGCCGTTCTCCAGCCGCTGCGCCTGCAGGATGCGTCCCAGCGTGCCGATCCGATAGACCTGATCGGGCGTTGGCTCGTCGACGGTCGCGTCGTGTTGAGTTGCAAGGAATATCTGCCTCTCGCCAGACATCGCCTGCTCAAGAGCCCGGACCGACGACGGCCGGCCGATCTTGAATGCGACCTTGGTAAACGGAAATATGACGACGTCCCGGATGGGCACCATCGGAAAACGCTCGATGTCCGAGGGCATCTGGTCTGTAAATTCCTGCATATAGCTTGTAAAACGGCAAAACCCCCGGGCGGGTTCCTGACATGAGGTTGTCGGGTACGAATAATCCTATTTACGCAAAAACGCCTTGCAAAAGCAACAGAAAACAGAGGCCTTAACCGCCTGTTTTCCCCCGTCGTCGTGATGCCTGAATAAACGGCTATTCGACCCTCGATTTTAGAAATGAAAAAAGCAGCAGATGGCCGCTTGGGTCCTGAGAAAATCCGATCCGAGCTGATATCAGTGTTTACAAACCGCTCGCCGATCGCGCGTAGGATCGTAAACGCAAAGAGTCGCCCCCGAAAGGGCGACTCCAAGGGCAGACGTGCGTTCCCACAAACACCCGTCGCCTTTTGTCGCTCACTAGCCGGGAGGCTGGTAAGGCGACTTAAGCAACGTAATGGAAAACGCAGGAGCAGTCAACCTGCCTTAATTTTCCATTGAGTTTTGGAGTTGCAAAGAAGCTTGCGTACAAAGAAACGAGCGTCAGCAGATCGATCATACGGGCGGAGGATCGATATCTACCGGGTCACAGTCTCCGGTCGAAGGTGAGTTCCTCACCTGACCGGTCGCGAATCTTACTCCTCGACGATCCTGTACGAACTCATAGATATCGAGAAAATCGTTTCGTTGCTGCTCCACACGGCAATCATTATCCAACTGGATCTTGATCGTCGTCCCGTCGCGATAAGGGAACGTATCTAACGGCCTTGTCCCCGATGCATCGCTGATCGAAACCTTGAGATCGTGCGAGACCTCGAATGTGGCTTTTATCCGCATCGCCACCGGCGGTATGATCTTAGGTGGAGCTCCGACATACGTGGTTATGTCCTGAACGTAGTAACTTCGGGCAGTAAACTCGTTCGCGCTGACGATCGCCGATGGCACTCTGGCTGAGACCAGATCCGTTGCTCCTGTTCTAAAAAACTTGAGTGCGTTCGGGCCATGAGCATAATCAGCGGCCATGTTAAAGATCTGCTCATACCCGGATCCATGCTTTGGAACGTCGAACACCATGCCCTCGCTTTCGAAGATCAATTCCCGGTCAATGCCATTCTGATGAAGTGGGACCTGTGCCGATCCGTTGGCGGAATAGTTAGCCGGATGATCTGGATCGCAAACCATGTAGACATTCCAGGCCATATCTTTGGCAAAGCAAAACGCAAGACCTCTGAGATCGACTTCTACCTTCATTGTCATTGGATCATTCCTCCTGCGGTCTTAGAAACTGGTTGAGCCGCCTATCGTGATGAACCCGGCCCAGTAATACGGATCCTTGAACATTCCACTTGGATCGTTTGCGACCGCAAGCTGAGCGTTCTGCAATGCCTCGGCGGTAGCCATGTGGTAGTTGCGTCGATTCGAATGAAACTCTTTCATTAGCAGCGCGGTCGCGTGGCTTTCGACATCCCACGCAGCCCCCAGCACAACCGGAACACCGGCTGCTATAAATGTGCGGGAGAGGCCTACTAATCCTTCCCCAACCGACGAACCCTCGATGCCAGAACGGCAAGCCGCAAGAACAATGAGCTTGGTGTTGTCCAGCCGGTATTTTCCCAATTCATTGTTCGTAAGCGCGTCAGAACCCGGCATGTCGCCATTCTTCGCCAGGAGCAGGTATGAAGAGGTCGGGGCTCCCGGCACCATCACGTAATGTCCCGCAAAATGAACGACATCAGCGTTCTTTACGCTCGACAGGAATTGTCGTTTAGTTGCATTGGCCCCGAGGAGTATTCGGGCATTGTCATACTGCTTGGAAATGTTCTTCACTTCCTCCTCGGTATTTGGCAAATAGGCCAGATCCGCGAATTTCACGCGGTCAAACGCCGGGTTGCCGACTGCCAGGAGGCTTTCACCCTTTTGAGCTCCTTTTTCCTCCGCTGTCTTCGTGCAATGCAGGAATACACTCAAGCTGGGCGAGTAAAGGATCGTGAACCTTGAAATGACCGTGGTTCCATCCGGCAATGGAATTGCGGCGAACGGCAAGCGAAAAAGGCCCTTGCTGGGTACAAGGCATATGCGTTTGTCCGCCACCAAAACTTTTTCGATCGGCGCCAAGACAAGGCTGTAGAGTTCTCTGCCGAGCTTATCTCTTTCGTCAGCGGAGACCGCAGTATTTGAGGTAATCAGCTTTGAGTAAGCGTCGATCTTCTTTTCGAGCTCCGCCTCAGGAATAGCAATGCTGACCGTTGCAAACTGTTCGCCCGAGATAACCCAGATCAAAAGCTTGTCGTCGAGCTCCGCATATTTAACAACCTGGACATTCGACGGTATCCGTGCCCTTATCTCGCCGAGCGACAGCGGCGTGGCCGTGTCGCTGGTTAGAAACTCAGCTCGACTGGTCGATTCGTTGTACGAGTTGCCCTTCTCGAGCCAGTCAAGCAACGCTCGGGAACTCGACGACTCAGCATATTCGAATGCCTTTTCGTAATTCGCACGATCGAACTCGAATCCGGTGGCAATGTCATAGACGTTCTCGTGCTCATCAAGAAAGCCCGAGCGCTCGCGCTCGTCGAGTATCTGCTTTCTGCCCTGCTCGATGATTTGGATGCTTGCCGGGATCTGCGTCTGCAATTCATCGGCGCGATCGAGCGCGACCAGCGATTTCAGCAGACCCATATGTCCTTGTTGTCGGAAAGATGGCAATCCTGACGCGTCGTAATATTCGATAGCGTCGGCATACGCCTGTTGCGAGCCGTCAAAGTCCCGAGTGGCGAACCGAAGATCGCCGCGTCTTAGCGACGCAAATGCCTGCAGCCGCCGACGCGTATCGGCGTCATCGACGGCCAGCACACTTTGCGTTGCCTCGTCGATCCACTGTTGTGCATTCTGAAATGCGCCGGTCCGGGTGAAGGCGGCTCCAGCTTGACTCCGCGATTCACTCATCCATGCCTTGTCGTCGGCGGCGTCGGCGAGCGTCACGCACTCAACGGCGACCGCTCTCGCGAGATGAGGCATCTCCATTTGAGAAAGCATTTCAAAAACGAGCGAATGATTCCGGTATTGCTGACGAAGACTACTGCCGTGGCTCGCGGACTCCTGCAGGATCCGGGAGATGTAGGCAAGACAATCGTCCCGTTGCCCGGCTTCGGAGCTAAGTTTTGCGAGCTCTAGCAGATTTCGTTGTATGGCATATGAGTCCTTTATCCCCTCGGCTAAAGAAAGGGCTCGCTTAAACGATTCCGACGCATTTGTATGTTCTCCGCGTTGTAGATGGGCTCCGGCTATCCAATATGTCGCGGTCGCATCGAGCCAAAGATATTTGTGTTTTCGCGCGTAGGCCGCCACGCTCTCTAATTCGCTCAAAGTCCGGTCCACCTGACCCGTATTCGCGAGCGTGTAGCCGATGAAATAACCGGCAAGGGCTGCTTCCCATTCATCGTTGACGCTAACGAACGATTGTCGACCTTGCTCAAAGAGCACACGAGCAGGCTCGTAATGTGAGGACAGACACAACTCGTAACCTGCCCGAATATCGGCATGAGCTTTCTCGATCGTGGCGAGCTGGGTCGTGGAGGCACTCGTGTAAAAGCCGGCAATACCCTCTGCAAATTCATCACCGGTCGCGCCTTTTTCAAGACGACCCGCGTAGTGAAGAGCTTCCGTCAACTCGGGTCGGCGATCGCGGTCCTGCACGAAAGACATGGCGAGACGCTGAGGGAGATACTTTTCCCGTATTAGCTCGCGATTATTGACCAGGAGATCCCTTGCCTGAGACTCGTCGCCCGACTTCATTGCATTCAGGAACTCCTCCTCAACGTCCTTGGCCGATCGGTCACTATAGGCTTTTGACTCGAGCTGCTGCAGGTTATATCGGGCTTCGACTGCCCATTGTGTTTCCGGATCGACGGCCAAATAGGCTCGCCAAGCCTGTCTCGCCTGATCGGTGTTAAGCGCAAGTTGCAAACATAGTGCCCTGTTAAAAAGGGCGGCAGGAAGACGCGGATCCAATTCGAGGGCATGGTCTAAATGCTCAAGGCTCTTTTCGATCGACACCATGGACCCTGCCGCATCATTCTTTGCCCCGGCCTGTAAAGCCATCTCAAGATAAAGGGCCCCGAGATCGCTTTCGACTGTGTCGTCATTTGGGTTTAGATCGTGCGCACTCTCGAGCTCAATTAGGGCCTTCTCGTATTTCTTATCGACCAAGTACAACGAGGCGAGGCCGCGGTGAGCCTTTATATCTCCTGTCTCCGTTACCGCATCAAAAAGGTATCGTTCTGCTCGGTCGCGGGCTATCGGGTCAGTGGGCGTCGTGACCGCACTACCTCGAACCTCGGTGAACGGCGCATATTCAGGAAAAGCGCTCACGCGCGATCGCGTCGGCCGTTGTCCTCGGTATGCTTGTGCCAACTCTACAATGCCAGCGTCGGCCATTCCTAGACTCGATCGCATCCACCAAACGCCAAAGGCGACGCCGACACAAATTAGGGCAATGATCGCGAGTCGAACTGAGGAGAAATAACCTGTAAAGGGTCGGGGAGCAGATCGCGATATGGCTCGATTGTCAGAGGCATTGTTCCGTGCGGTTTGGCGCAGCTTTGAAACAAGTCTGACCTCCAGCCGGCGTTCGGACGTAGACAGGAACGTTCTCTCGAAACGGACGAGATCGTCCACGCTTAGACGACCATCGAGATACTCCTCGATCAATTCGCCCTCAGCTACGCTCAGAAGGTCGCCGAGTTCCTCGCTCTTGATCAAGTCGATCTCAAACCTATCCAAGAGAGGCCCGGCCTCCAATGTTCCTAAAAGATACCTTCTGAGCGTCCCAGGCTCGACGCTGAATTCTGGCTGATTAGGATCGATAGGCCCCATATACTTAATGTCTAAAATCTAAGAAACCTTTCCGCCACGTTCCTCTAAACACTTTGCGACGCATTCGGCAAGTCTGCTGCGGATGCGGCTGGCGCGGATATGCAGAGCACTTATTGAGATTCCCAGCTCCTTAGCCAGGTGCTTGCGCGATGTTATGTGGTCTTTATTCTCTGAGGTGTAGTAACTGAGGATCAGGTCGCGAGTTTCGCTTGGCAGCGAATCGAGACACGCGTCCAGACAGCGGAATTCAGGCTCGTCCTCCGATTGGTCCAGGACCGGTGCCTGTGAGATCTCTTCCAGATCAACGGTCCGGTTTTGTTGACGCGTCCATTCGAGATGCACCTTTGTGGCAACGCCAAGAAAGTACCAAACCGGATCACCGACATAGGTGTCTTCCAGAGTCGCAATTCTTGCCAAGACACGGTCGATCGCGACATCGGCCAAGCGGTCCGCTTCGTAGCACCCACGGAACGCAAAGAACCGGATCAAGCGCTTGCGGATCATTTCATATTCAACGCCACCCGACTCCGCGTTGAGACCGAGCCACCTTAGAAGCTGGCTAAAGCTCTCGGGCGTGATCGTCGGATTTTGGTGCATCAGGAACGAGTGGAAGGATTAACCTTGCCAAGCGATTTCGCCATTATGGGGCAAGAGCTGAAATATTAGCAAAGGCCTGCCCGCGATCGATATTAACTTTCGCAATTACTTATCTTTTTAGGTCTCGGCGAGAACGGTTGAAAGGTTTTCGACGGTTTTCGCATTAGCAATCAAAGGGACTTTATTTTCTAGCCGGGGGGAAGTCGGTTCGAACGTCGCCCACGAGGCGTTCGAACCAGCTGAATTAGACGCTTCCGCTCCCACATTGAAAAAGACAGGCCAAAAGCCTGTCTTTTTTTTCTCGTAAACGTCCTGTTTACTTACGTAATGAGTGGTACACCCGGCATGATTCGAACATGCGACCCCTTGATTCGTAGTCAAGTACTCTATCCAGCTGAGCTACGGGTGCGAAACGCGAATTACTAGGCTACCGACTCGACGCGTTTCCGTCAAGAGAGAGGCCCAATTGAATGGAGAATTGAAGCGTCGAAGCGTCAGAAGCTCCGGCCTTCTTAATTCGCCGCTCCCATATCTCAACTACTTAGCGTAATAGCCCTGCCGAGTTCGAGAGATCAGCTCGGGATCGCGGACGTCGATGCGGATGTCGCGCCATTTGCCGTCGCGTTTGTCGTTGGGCGAGATGTATTCGATCGTGTAGAGCGTGCGAATGTCGGCGGCGACCTCGGCGTAAAGTCGGCCCATCTCCTCGAGACGGTTGATCGTATTGAGACGGCCCCCTGTTCGCATTGCGACGATCTGCAGCCTGTCCCTCGCGGCCTTGAACATCGCGACCTGTAGCGGGGTTGGATCGGCGAGTTTCTCGGGATCGCCGGTCGGCAACGCCAGCGGGTAAATGGTCACGCCCTGCGCGTCCGAGCGGTTGAGAATGCGGTTCAGCAGTTCGCTTGATTCAGGCTTGATCGCGGTCGCCGCCTGCGCGTCGCCGGCACGCTCGAGGATCGTGCGGTCCTGGTCGCGGACAGACGTATCCATGCCGTCGGTCAGCACAATGATCGCCTTGCGACGGCTCTTCTCCTTAGAGAGCTTGTCCAATGCAAAATCTATAGCCTTATAGAGCTGAGTTTTCCCTTGCCCATTCGAGACCGCGATCGAATTTGCGATCGTTCGGCGATCCGTCGTGAAATCGTTCCTTAAAGACGGCTTCTCGTTAAACTCGACGACGGCGACCCGGTCCTGTGGCGACAACACGTCGAGAAAACGTGTCGCTGACTGCTTCAAAACTTGCCGAAACCCGAGAGTTGAGCCGCTCATATCGAGCATCAACACAAGGCTGAACGGAGCCTCGGTGGGCTCAAATCTCGTGATCTGCTGCTTTACGCCGTCCTCAAAGACGTCGAAGTTCCCTTGAGCGAGATCGACCCGCGGATGGCCTTTGTGGTCGACGACACCGATATTCAGCCGAACAAGCGATGTGTCGACCTTGATCGTCTCATCGTCCTGAGCCGAGACCGCGACCACCGCGGACAGAATAAATATGATCGTGAACAGGAACTTTAGAAACTTCATGCGAGAAAATGTTAGCTTGTTTGACGCCGTGACGGGAAATGCCGTTGTATATTGACCGCCGCAACGCAAAACCCTTAACAGAATACGGGTTTTGGGCTATAATCGTTCCCAACCTCTCGACGGACACGGACAAATGCTCTTTCGCCCAAGCTTTTGCGCAAATTGCGGAGAGAAGATCGAGCGCAGCGACTGGGGAATATTCACCAGCCGCCGCTTCTGTCCCGTCTGCGAAAGTGAATTCAAAGGCCTGGACCTCATTCCGCGGGCGATAGTGGCGGCCGGCGTACTTATCGGGGTCCTTGGACTTGGAAGTTATTTGAAAAGCGGGAACGCAGCGGAGACGCGTCTGGTCAAGCTAGCGCAGCAACCGATAGAAAGACCGGCATCAGGCGCTCAGTTGACCGCTCAGCCGCCACCACCTGCGATCCAAGCCGCTCCGATGAGCAATATGGCCGTGCAGCCAAAAAACGTTGCGGCCGTGCCGCCGCAAATTTCGGCTGCAAGAACGACGCCTCAGGACGTTGTTTATGTGTGCGGAGCACAGACAAAGAAAGGCACGCCGTGCTCGCGTCGCGTTCATGGACCTATCCGGTGCTATCAGCACCTGGGAATGCCGGCGATGCTGCCACAAGAAAAATTGAGAGTTAGCTAGATACCTGCTTATGAAACAGCTCGCCCCCAACACGATGATCGGGAGCCGCTATCTTGTCGTTCAATCGATCGGCAAGGGCGGAATGGGTGAAGTGTACCTCGCTGTCGATCAGCGTTTGGGAAGCGCCGTCGCTCTCAAGCGCACGAGGTTCGAATCGGATTCGACGCTCGGCAATGCCTTCGAGCGCGAAGCGCGCATTCTCGCGCGACTCCGACATCCTGTCCTGCCAAAAGTGATCGATCACTTTATCGAGGGCGAGGGACAATTCCTCGTGATGGAGAATATCTCCGGTGACGATCTCGGTAAGCGTCTCGCAAATGCCAACAAGCCCTTTCCTCTCAGCTGGGTGATGTTCTGGGCCGACCAGCTACTCGACGCGCTTAACTATCTTCACTCGCATGAGCCGCCGATCATTCATCGCGACATCAAACCGGAGAATCTTAAGCTGACTGATGAGAATCACATCATCTTACTGGATTTCGGACTCTCGAAGGACTTTGAGACCGGCTCTAAAGAGGCTCCCGCGACCGGAAGCGTCGTCGGATACTCGCCGCACTTTGCGTCGATGGAGCAGGTCCGCGGCACTGGTACCGACGCTCGCAGTGATATCTATTCGCTGTCGGCGACCCTTTACCAGTTCCTGAGCAATCTCGTCCCGCCTGACGCACTTACGCGGGCCGAGGCGATCCTAGGCGGTAACGACGATCCGATAAAACCGCTGACCGGCGTTAATGACGAGGTCACAAAACCGATCTCGGACGCAATTCTGCATGGACTTTCTGTCCGCCAAGACCAGCGTTGGGCGAGTGCCCTAGACATGCAAAAGGCGCTACGTCGGGCCTTCAACGCACCAAAGAACGCCGCGAGCGACGCCAAGCCAGCCAGCGAAGCAAAGACGAGGATGATTGAAACGGCCCCGCCGCTAGCGGCAACGGTGCCGATAGATACGATCGATCCCATGGCATCATCGCTGCCGGAGATGGCGACGGCGGAACGTATACATATCTCCGCTCCGCCAGCCGATGTAACAGCCCGCATGGAACCATCAGCGGCTGCCGAGCAAGCCGGCATCCAGACGGCGATCCTGCCGACTCCTCAACAAACGCAGCAGCCAATCGTTGCGGCGGCGGCAGCCGGAGGCGAACAGGCTACTGGTACAACGGGGCACTCACTGGTCGCTCCGACGCAGGAGAAAAAAGCATCAAAGATACCTCTCATCGTCGGAGCCCTTATCGGTCTCTTGCTGATCGCGGGCATCGCCGGTGGCGGGGGCTGGTATTATTACAAGAATTACTACGCCGTTAAGGTGGACGCCACGCCGACACCGGCTCCAAGCGTTGAGCCAACCCCGATACCGACTGTGAACGTCGTCGAAACCTCGACTCCTGAGTCAAACACAGCCGTCACGAGCGACACGAATACGACACCCGCCGGCGATAACCGTGACGTCACCACAGGCGGTCCGACGATCCGGCCGACGCCGCAGGTGGTCGCCAAATCGACACCAGGCGCTACAAAGCCACCGACAACAAAATCAACGCCTAAAAAGTCGGACGACCGCACCACGATACTGCAATGATCAAGATCAATTCGTTAAGACCGATCGCCCTTCTCCTCCTGCTGGTCGCAGTGGCAACGCCGCTCGGAGCGCAGAATAAGAAGCAGAGGGAACAAGCCAAAAAGCTTCAAGACCTCGGCGACAAATCTTTCGTCGCAAAGAACTTTCAGGATGCGATCGACAAATACGGCCAGTCGATCGCCGTAGTCGCCACGAATCCGTATGCGCACTATCGCAAGGCCTTTGCTCATCTCGAGCTGAAGCAAAATGTCGAGGCCCTTAATGAATTCTCGACCGCGTTGACTCAGGGCTTTAAACCGCTCGAGATATACCGCGTCCGTGCGTTCATTTACTACCAGATACTGGATTACGAGCGAGCCGCTCAGGACATACGCGCCGGGCTGCAGCTAGCTCCGAGCGATCTGCTATTGCTGAAAGGCCTCGGCGAGGTCGATCTCGCAAAGAATGATCCGGCGGGGGCCCTCGAAGCTCTCCGGCAAGCGTCGACGATCGCCCCGAATGACGCCGACGTCGACTATTACCTTGCCCGTACATACGCGGCCGTGGGCAACCCCGCTTCGACGCAAACCGCGGCTGAGAACGCATTAAAAAAAGGTACGCGGTTCGTAGGCGAGACGTACATCCTTCTGGGCGGGGCCCACGACAAGCAGCATAACTGGTCTGCTTCCATAGACGCTTATACCCGCGCCATCGCCGCGAAGCAGGACAATGTCAACGTCTATCGCAACCTTGGCGAGGCATATCGCAGCGAGGGCCGCTACACGGATGCCATCAACGCGATGAAGCAGGGCCTCAGGACATACCCGAACAGCGGAGCGTTATTTACTGACGTTAGCTGGTATTACAGCCTTGCCGACCGCCCACAGGATGCCGTGGAGGCCGCAAAGGCAGCGGTCATATTCCTGCCGAAAGAATACCTTGGCTACACCAATCTTTGCCGTGCTTATAATGACAACAAGCAGTACGATCTTGCGATAAACGCATGCAATACGGCGCTCCGTATCGCACCGGGTGACGGCGAAACATACTTCTACCTCGGCCGGGCTATGAATCTCACGGGGAAGAACGTCGAAGCGACCAAGATGTATTCGCTGGCCGTTAAGGGGCTCGAAGATTACGTCACCAAGCTGCCCGATTACTCGGACGGCTGGTATCTGCTGGGGAATGCCTACTTCGCCGACAATCAGCGTGACAAGGCGGGCGAGGCGTATCTGAAATGCCTGCAGATAAGTCCCAAATACGCTAAGGCCCGATACAACCTCGGTATTATCTACACGCGCAAAAAGATGAAGCCCGCTGCGCAAGAGCAATACAACAAGCTCCTCGAGCTCGACCCGAAGATCGCCGCCCTCCTCAAGGCCGAGATCGATAAGATGTAAAACTTAGAGCTTGGTCCGCCCGATCTTCTTTAGATTGGTATTAACGTTTACGCTCTGAAAGCGGAGCACCACGCGCATCGATTGCGGGCGATTCTCCATAGTCGCAGGAACGAAAGGAGCATAAGAGGGGTCCGTCCCCAGCGCCTTTTGAAGCTCCTCGACGGCGTTACGGTCACGCGACGGCTCGATAACCTCGGCGATCTGCGCAAGGCCATTGCCAAAAACATCCGCTACGACGACGACCTCGTCATCCTTCATATTCCCGCGAACAAGCGACCGGGTCAGTGCTACAAGAGCACCTTTTGGATTGATACTGGGACTCTCGCGCGACACGTCATTACGCGAGCGGGCAAAGGCTGCCGGCGAGATGCCGTCAACCGTAACATCTGCAAGCGGATCGTGGTTAGATGCGAGCAGAATGCCGGACTCACCGGGGGCCGCGGCAAACTGCGTATAACGGCCTCCGCTCGAATTGATCATCAAAAGAAGTCCAAGCCCGAGCATTACGGTAGCTGCGACGCCAACACCATACGGCATCACTCGCAGCGTAAGCCACTCGCGAATATCCGCGGTGAACGGTAGCCATGAGTGCTTGGTCGCACGACGCTCGGAGGTAACCGCCGCTTGCAGCTGCTTTCGCATCGCGGATGGCATCTCAGGCCGCTGCATCCGCCGAAGCGCCGATCGCAACTCAACTATTTCGCTTTGAGCGATACGGCACACCGGGCAGGTCTCAAGATGCGCCGCGACCGAGGCCGCTTCCTTTTCGGACAGGAGGCCGTCGGCGTATACCGCAAGATCGGAATGTAAATTTGAGCACTTCATCGCTTTATTGCTCAACCTAACCGAAAAGCGAAAGGCTCACTGACCCCGGCTGCTTCCTTAACGAAAACAGTCGCGTTAGCTGCTGTCAGGATTCGATCCGATCGATCCGCCGCATTTGATCCGATGTTGCTGGTCGTTTCAAATTCTGTGCTTTGCATCGTTCCTCACTTCGCCGTTCCTCAACCTTCGCTCTCTTGACCTGTCGTTTGGCACCGATCTTTAGTCTACCGAGTCCGGGGTGAGTCAGCCTTTCATTCGTCGGTTATCAAATATCCTTGAGCCGTTTTCTCAGCTCGTCGCGTCCGCGGGAGATCCGCGATTTCACCGTTCCGAGCCCGATTCCGAGGGCGGCGGCGGTTTCCTCATATGAGAGTCCCTCGATGTCGCAAAGCACGACGGCCTCCCGGTAAATATCGGCAAGCTGCGCAAGAGCCTCGCTCAAGCTTGCTTCCCTCTCGCGGGCGATAGCTGAATCCTCAGGACTCTCGCCGCGGTCCGCAAGCGTATCAAAGATCGTCCGGTCGGTATCGCCGATCGCGACGTCAAGCGAGACCGTCACGTCACGCCGTCTTCGCTTCCACCAGCGAAACCGGTTTCGCGATTCGTTTATCGCGATGCGAAAAAGCCAGGTTTTCAAACTCGCGTCTCCGCGAAATCCCTTCACCGACCTCAGAGCTCGCAGGAACGTGTCCTGCGTCAGGTCGCTCGCATCGTCCGGGTTATCGGTCAGGCGATACAGCAGGGCGTATATATCACCGGAATACCGGTCGACTAGTGTTTCAAATGCTGCGGCCTCTCCGGCTCGCAGGGCGTCAAGGTAATCTGTATCTTCACGCGAGCCCACAGCGGCGACGGACCCTCGAGTCCGACTGTGCCCTGCATCGTCATATGTGATCGACTCGCTAAAGATCATCGCCCGTTTTCACCCTTCAGGTGCTGTCAACCTCCCGCGTATCAAGCAACTTGCGGGCTATTTGTTTAGACACCGTCGTTTCAAACTTTGTTCCAAGAAATCTTTCCGTCACTGTAAGTCGACTGATTATTTGCCCTGACCCGTAAATTAGGCTACATTTATACTTTTGTGAAATGGCGGGTCAGCCCGATTATATAACGCTCGCGATGGCTCACAATTGCAATTTTTTAGCTAATGGCACGTAAAAAGAGACGATTTGAACAGCTCGAGGCCGCAGCCTCGGCCCCACAAGAGAAGAAGACCTACGTTGACCCGTTTCAACAGCAGGTCGTCCCGCGCCTCGAGCAGGCAGGCAAGAAGCTTGAGGGCAAGGGCAAAACGATCCTCTATGGCATCGCGGCGATCGTCGTACTGATCATTATTGCCGCGCTTGTGATGCGGTGGAATTCGAGATCCGGCGGTGCGGCACAGGCAGCACTCGGAAAGGCTATCGAGACGTCGCAGGCGCAGGTCACAGATGCCCCCCAACCGGCGACCTCGACCCAAAAGACCTACAAGACCGAGAAGGAGCGAGCTGAGACCGCGATCGCCCAATTCCAGAACGTCGTCGACCAGTACGGCGGCGCCGCGGCTGATAAGGCAAGGTATTTCATCGCAACCAACAAGCTCTTTGTTGATCGCCAGGCGGCGATCCAGGAGCTGGAAGGTATCGCAAACGGAAGCTCGGACACTGCCAAACTCGCGAAATTTGCGCTTGCCCAGACGCGAGTCGACGACAATCGTCTCGACGACGCAGCCACCCTGTACCAGGAACTGGCGAGCATGAGTGATCCTGTGGTGGCGAAGGACACGATCAACTTTAACCTCGCGAAAGTCTACGAAAAGCAGGGCAAGAAGCAGGAAGCAGCAGACATCTATTTCAACATCGCAAAGACCGCCGCCGAGGCCAAAGACATGGACGGCAAACCTGTCCGTATGTCGCAGAACGCCAACGACGCCAAGGACAAGGTCAAGGAACTCGCTCCTGACAAGGCAAAGGAAATACCCGAGCCCGAGCCGGCCTCGCCTTTCGGATCGTAGGAAACGCAATATATTTAAGGTTAAGGCCGGCGATCATGCCGGCCTTTGTTTATGTGCGATGTGCGTCACACGACTAGCTTTGTGGTAAAAAGGAACTGTCGGACGATGGAGACCCAACAAACACAACGCGAAGAGTCCGCAGAACTGGGCACCGATTGCTCGGCCGAGGCATCACCGACTGACGGCGTTTCGATCCGTGTCTCGCCACACGGATACTTCACCGCCCTTTTTCTATCGACGTTCTTCTCTGCCCTTTTCTTCTATTTGGAATTGGATATCGCCGGCTTCGCATTATTTGCGGTGTCCTGGATACTCATTCCCTTTTTCGCTTTGAACGACAGGATAAGTTTCGACGGCCGCAGGCTCGAACGCAACGGTTCGATACCACGGCTATGGGCCTGGCTCAACTCCTCGCGGAGACGCCTTAAGCTGAACGATGTCGAGCAGGTCGAGACGCAATCGATCCGCGCGATCAAACGCGGCGGCGTTGTGCACTATCGCTACAGGACCGTTTTTCGGGGCAAAGGGCTCAGCATTGCCTTTGCCTCCGGTGGCGAAGACTATCGCCGAATGGTGCACGCTATCCTTCCAAAACTGGACGACAGCATTCTCGACACCCGGTCGACCGAGCTTCGGGATCATCTCGGCGACACTAAGGAAATGCTGATGAAAGCCGAGTTCTCGCGCATACCGTCCGCCGAGGCACTCGAATCAGTCTTCAAAAAACCGATCGGCCGGCGACACCGTTTTGCTCACGTTTCCTCCGTCGACGAGGAAGAGAAGGCTGAAGACCTGCGCGAGCTTGCCAACGAGCTTCGCGTCTCAGGCCACCTCGCTCAAGCGCTTGAGGCGTTTCGCCGTGCGATCGTGCTTCAGCCGCGTGACGGGTGGCTGCTGTTTGAATTCGCGCGCTGCATGCATGCCTTTGCCGGTATCAATCGTCAGCCGAGGCTCGAGCGTCGGGCTCTCGCCCTTCTTCGACTATCCGAACGCCGTGCGTGTGGCGATGCCGACCTTCTCGCACGGCTTGGCGAATGGTATTTCTCGCTTGGCGACCATAAACGTGCGGCCGATGTCTTTGAAGCGGTACGAGATAAGCTCGGTGAGAATTTTCGTGCCGCCCGCGGGCTTGCCGAAATAGCACTTCGCGAAGGCAAGATCGCCCACGTAATTCATCATTTCTTCGCCGCGAATCGTGTCGCGAAGACACCTGCCCTGCGTCGCTGGTCAAAGAGCGAGGCGGACTACTTCGCCCGGCTCAACGCCGACGACGAATACATGGAGATGGAGATCAGCCGCGTAAACACGCTCGACACCGTCGAACGGTCAAAGTCGACAGCCCTCAAGATCTCATTCTTTGCTTTTCCCTTTGTGGCGATCGGCGTCTTGTTTGAAGATGATTTTGTAGCGCAGATCGGCTGGGTCGTATCGACCGTCACACTCCTCATCTGGGTAGGATTGATGATGACGTCGCGAATGCTCTCGAGGCGAATTCCATACGATATGCTGGCGTCCGAGGACTAAAAAGCAGGCTCGGGACAGCTCTTCTACCCTTATTTTGCCGTAGCCCTTTCCGGCGGATTGAGCATCGCCGACCAGCGATACTCCGGCATTTCCCAGCCTGTCTCAAGCTTCTTGAGGATAAAGTCGGTCATGTTGTCGACGATCCAGCGGTGGTTATGTTCGCCGACCGAGGCGAGCTCCGCATCCGGTGCAGGATTCATAAAGTCGATCGCGTAGGGGACGCCATCCTTGATAGCGAATTCGACGGTGTTGAGATCATAGCCAAGCGCGGTGCAGATAGTTTTGACATCCTGTTCGACGCGAGCATGCAGCTCGGGCGAGAGGTAATCGTCGACGTTTACATATTGCATACCCGAGAGGTACGGCTTTGACGGGTCGTAAGGCATGATCAGGACCTTTTCTTTGCCCACGCAGTAACAGCGAACGAACTGGTCGTACTCGATGCCCTGCTGCAGCGTCATGCAGAGCGTGCCGGATCGGTTGTATTCGGTCATCAGTTCTTCAGCGTTGTGGATCTTAGACACATTCTTCCACCCGCCGCCGTCGAACGGTTTCAGGAACGAGGGAAAGCCGACGTGTTCGACGATCCCTTCCCAATCGAGAGGGAATTCGAGGTTACGAAGAGATTCGGATGTGACGTCCTTGATGTATTCTTGCTGCGGCAGAAGGACGGTCTTCGGAATTGCCACGCCGAGCTTGGTCGCAAGAGCAAAATTAAAGAATTTGTCGTCCGCCGACCACCAGAACGGGTTGTTGATGATGTATGTACCCTCGAGCGCAAATCGCTTGAGCGTCGCCCTGTAATAAGGGATCTCGTGCGATATACGATCGATAATGACATCGTAACGCTTGTCTTCATCCAGAGTGATGCCGCCGATCGTGACCATCTCGGCGGTGACCTCGCCGCCGCCTTTCTCATTAATGCTCTTGATTATTGACTCGGGAAACGTCTGCTCGCGTCCCACTAATATGCCTACTATTTTCATTGGTCGTTTTTAATTTCAGCCTCGGATATCTAGATTAGTAATAAGTTTATTCCAGACACTTCCGCCAAACAAGTTTCATGACCCGTACCGCCAGTGCATCTCCTCCCGGCTCCGATCAGGTGTTGTATCTCGAACCACCGACCAGAGGTATCGATGGTTTTACGACCCATGTCATGACGTATACGACTGCAGTCTCGCTGTCTTCCCTGCTCGGCAGGCCATTTTATCTGGGATGGGAGGTCCCTGCCTCGACGCCGCCCGAATATGCGTCGCTACCCGACTTTCGCGACAAATACGGCTTCCTGCTGCGCAGTCCTCGAAGTCTTGTCTCAAATCTCGTCGATATGCCTGCGGACCGTGTCTGGGAATACGACCCGGCGAGGCCCAACAAGCTCGAGATACAGCTTTTGCATAGTCATTTCGTTACGACCGAGGAGATAAAGGGTAAATTCGAGCACACGCCGATCTGGGACTTTTTTAGCATCGGTCGCGTCGGAGTTACGGTCGAGGAGATGCAGCAATACGATGTCGTCGAATGGACACATCCGAGCCTGGCACATTTGAGCGTTTTCTATTTTCTCCGTCGGGCCGACAAGGAAAAGTTGTTAAAGGACGCAGCGGTCCGCTTCATCGCACCCATAGAGTCGTTGGCGACCGAGATACTCGCCCAGCTTGGTTCGTTCTATTCGGTGCATACACGCCTGGGTGATTTCGTAATGAATTACGAGGATTACGGCATCGATCGGGATATCTACCGCCGATCGATCGAAACCATCTTCCCCGACGCCTCGCTGCCCGTGGTCATTGCGACCGACGCTCTTCACCAGCGTTTGATGTTTTCCCAAATATTCGAGGGACGAAAGATCATCTTTATCGACGAGCTCATAATGGATGAGTTTCGGGGGCGTTATTTCGAATTACCGTTCCGGGACTTTAACGTGCTTACCGTGCTTAACCAACTCATTGCCGCCGCCGGACTGAATTTTATCGGGACCTATCGCAGCACCTTTACGGGCCTGATCCATCGCCTGCGGCAGGAACGATACGGCTGCAAAGACTTTGACTTCTTCCCCGATCGCGGGATCAGGGACATGTTCGGCCCGGATATGAGACTAGTTCCAGACCAGCGCGGCTTTTTCGACTGGAACAGCTATTCACGGTTCACCGATGAGCATAAGACCCTTTCCTGGCGCCGAGAGTGGGACTTCGACAAAACCTCGATCGACTTTTAAATCTCACCTGTCCGCCTCACATCTTGTCCAACTCACGCCCAAAGAGATAGAATCCAACGAACCGACTTTCTGAGGAGACTTTCGATCACAATGTTCCAACAAACTTTCGCCCGTCTCGGGCTGATAGCCCTCGCGGGTGCAGCATTCTTTATGTTTGAGCCCAAAGTACCGAGAACCGACGCCGCGGTCGACGCCGTGGCGACGCCTGCTGCCAATCCGCTTCTCACAAAATGGTCTGGCCCGTATGGCGGTTTGCCGCCGTTCGACAAGATAAACGTGAGCTATTTCAAGCCCGCTCTCGAGGCTGCCATGGTCGAGAACCTTGCCGAGATCGACGCGATCGCCAGCAACAAGGCGGCGCCGACATTCGAGAACACTTTCGTCCCGTTAGAGAAGGCCGGTGACACCCTCAACCGCGTCGGAGTTATCTTTGGCATTTGGGCGTCAAACATGAACACGCCTGATTTTCAGCCCGTCCAGGCCGAGATGCAGCCTAAGCTCGCGGCTCACAATGACAAGATCGTCCAGAACGGGGCCCTCTTCAAACGTATCGAGGCGGTTTACAACTCGCCGGCGAAAAAGCGTTTGACGATCGAACAACAGCGTCTCGTCCGGGTCTATTACGAGAATTTTGTCCACGCCGGTGCGGCGCTCGACCCCGCCAAGAAGACACGGCTCGCCGAGATCAACCAGGAGCTCGCCGGACTTTTCACGACGTTTAACCAAAATCTCCAGGGCGAGGAGAGCGGCGTCTATATGGTCATCGACCACAGGGACAGTCTCGCAGGGCTGCCGCAGTCGTTGATCGACTCCGCGGCCGAGGCCGCGGCGTCTAAGAACATGCCCGGCAAATGGATCATCCGTAATACGCGCTCGTCCGTCGATCCGTTCCTTACCTATTCGGACCGTCGCGACCTGCGCGAAAAGGCATGGAGGATGTTCATCATGCGCGGCGACAACGGAGACGCTCGCGACAACAAGGAACCGATCAAAAAAATCCTGAAGCTTCGCGCCGAACGGGCACACCTCTTTGGGCTGCCGACACACGCACATTGGATCCTGCAGCAAAAGATGGCGAAGGATCCCGAGAACGCGATGAAGCTTATGCTTCAGGTCTGGCCGGCTGCGGTCGCCCGCGTCAAGGAGGAGGTCGCCGACATGCAGGCCCTCGCTAATAAGCAGGGTGCAAAGATCAAGATCGAGGCCTGGGACTATCGCTACTACATGGAAAAGGTCCGTAAGGACAAGTACGATCTCGATCAAAATGAGGTCAAGCCTTATCTGCAGCTCGACAAGATGCGCGAGGCGATGATGTGGGTCGCTGGCGAGCTTTTTAACTTTAACTTCAAAAAGCTCGACGGGATCGCGACCTTCAATCCTGACATGGTCGTCTACGAGGTGACCAACAAGACGACCGGCAAGCATGTGGGAGTCTGGTACTTCGACCCGTACGCCCGTGACGGCAAGGACAGCGGCGCGTGGATGAGCCAGTACCGCAATCAGGCCCGCGTCAATGGTGACATCACGACGATCGTCTCCAACAACGCTAACTTCGTCAAAGGCAAGCCCGGCGAACCCGTCCTCATATCATGGGACGACGCCGAGACGATGTTTCACGAATTCGGGCATGCCCTGCACGGCCTCTCGTCAAACGTGACCTATCCCGCTCTGTCGGGGACGGCCGTAGCGACAGATTATGTCGAGTTTCCTTCCCAACTGCTCGAGCACTGGGTCGGTACTCCTCAGGTTCTGAATCGTTTCGCGCTTCATTACCAGACCGGCAAACCGATGCCCCAAACGCTGATCGACAAGATCAACAAGGCATCAAAATTCAATCAAGGCTTCGCGACCCTCGAGTATCTGTCGAGTGCTCTTTACGACATGAAGATCCATCTTGAAGGAGACAAGGACCTTGACCCGAGCAAATTTGAAAAGGATTATCTCGGTTCGATCGGGATGCCAAGCGAGATCGTCATGCGGCACCGCCCGACGCAGTTTCGTCACATCTTTGCGAGCGACGACTATTCGGCCGGTTACTATAGCTATTTGTGGTCCGACGTCCTCAAGGCCGACGCATACACCGCGTTTACCGAGGCCGGCGGCCCGTACGATAAGAAGGTTGCTGCACGCCTCGTGAAGTACGTTTTCTCTGTAGGCAATACCATTCCGCAGGATGAGGGCTTCCGTTTCTTCCGCGGGCGCGATCCGCAGGTCAAGGCACTCATGGAAGAACGCGGATTTCCCGTTCCAAAGTAGGCTGTTTTGACCTGGAACCATAAGGGCCGCTTTCGCGGCCCTTTTTTATTTGATCCCCAAATTCCTCATCCTGCGATACAGATGGCTGCGGTCGACGCCCATGTCCTCGGCGGCTTTTGCCACATTGCCGCCAAATTCGGCGAGCTTGTGCTGGATAAACTCGCGCTGATAAGCGTCGGTCGCATCCTTAAATGACGGGAACCTAAAGCTGATCGCCGCAGCCTCGTCCGAGCCGGTAAGGTCGGGCAGATCGTCGGCAGCCACCTTCTTCTTCCCGGACATTATGACGACGCGCTCAATGAAGTTCTTTAATTCGCGCACATTGCCGGGCCAAGTGTGGCCTTGAAGCTTTGCTATCGAGTCTTCGGCAAATTCCTTCGCAGGTTTGCCGTATTCAGCCGAATAGCGTCGATTAAAATGATCAACGAGGGCCGGCACATCCTCGTTGCGCTCTCGTAAGGGCGGCACTTGAAACGGAATGACATTGAGCCTGTAAAAAAGGTCGGGTCTAAAATGCCCGTTGTCGATAAGGCTCTCCAGCGGTTTATTCGTCGCCGAGATCACGCGAACATCCACGGAAACGGCGGTGTTGCTGCCAACAGGCTCAAAACGCTGCTCCTCGAGAACGCGTAGCATCTTTGCCTGCACACGCGGTGACATATCGCCGATCTCATCCAGAAAGAGCGTCGCTCCGTCGGCGACCTCGAATTTCCCTTTCTTTGACCTTGTCGCACCCGAGAACGCTCCCTTAGCGTGGCCGAACAATTCCGACTCAACTAGCTCCTCCGGTATCGCAGCGGAATTGATCTCGACGAATGGGGCGGTGCGGCGTTTCGATTGTGCGTGTATCGCTCGAGCGACCAACTCCTTGCCCGTGCCGCTCTCGCCCGAGATCAACACACGGCCCTCGGTAGGTGCGACGATAGCGATCTGCTTGCGAAGTGCTCGCATGGCGATCGATCCTCCGACCATCACGTACTGCTCAGCAAGCTCGCCTTGGAGCTGTTCGTTTACGCGTTCCAACTCGCGCGTGCGAACGGCATTCTTGACCGTGACCAGGGTGCGTTCGAGACTCAATGGCTTCTCTATAAAATCGAAGGCACCTAGTTTGGTAGACTTCACCGCCGTCTCGATATTTCCGTGACCCGAGATCATTACGACCGCAGCGTCGGAACCCTCGTCCTTCAAGATACGCAACGTCTCGAGCCCGTCAATTCCATCGCCCAGCCAAATATCGAGCAGGATGCACGCGTAATGATGCGAGCGGGCCTTCTCCAGACATACCTCACCCGTTTTGACCGTCTCGACAACGAAACCCTCGTCCTCGAGCACGCCTCGCAGCGTGTCGCGTATGCCGGGCTCGTCGTCGACTATCAGTATGGAATCTTGCATCAAGTACTAACCTGCCGTGGGCAGCTCGATGATGAATTTAGCACCTTTAGGCTGGTTTTGGGCAGCGTGGATGCGGCCCTTGTGATCGACGATGATCCGGTTGACGATCGCGAGGCCGAGACCGGTGCCTCGGCCCTTTGTCGAGAAATATGGCTGAAAGAGTTTTGGCAAATTCGCCGGATCGATCCCGCGGCCGTTGTCGGAGACCTCAACAACGATCAGGTCGCGTGCGGCATCGTGACGCGACGTTAACGAGACACGACCGTCCTCATCGTCCTTAGCGAAAGCCTCGGCTGCATTGTCCAACAGGTTGACGAAGACACGTTTTAGCTGCTCGGCGTCGGCATTCCCCGACGGAATATCGTTAGACAGCTCGGTCCGAAATTCGATATTTGGAAACCTTCCTTCGACCGCCGCGACCGCCTGCTCGATTATCTCGTTGACGCCCTCGGGCTCGAGCTTTGCCTCCGGCAGCCGTGCAAAACGCGAGAATTCGTCTACCATCGCCTTGAGCGACGAGACCTCTCGAAGTATCGTCGCCGTGCTCTCGTGAACAACGTCGCCTATCGGGCCTCTGTCGTCTATGCGTTTACCGACCCCTTTTTCGACATGACCGGAGCGGTCAAATCGCTTGGCAATACGTTCGGCGGAAAGCTGGATAGGTGTCAGCGGATTCTTGATCTCGTGCGCCATTCGGCGTGCCACCTCCTGCCATGCCGACGCCCTCTGAGCGGAGATCAGCTGCGAAAGGTCTTCGATAACAAGTACGACACCTGCATCCGACGGCAGCTTCGCGGCCGTCAGCGAAACGGTTAGTTCCGTGTCCGCGTTACCGTTCGCCGCAACGCCACGAAGGACGATCTGGTCAGACGCGTGCCCGGTTCGGCGGGCCCGAGCTAGCAGCCGCTCAACGGACGCTTTATTCTCGGCCGACACTATCTCGTCGAGCGGCGAACCGACGCGACCTGCCTTACCTACGCGCAATATGCTGATCGCCGACGAGTTGATCGTAGTAATGTTTAGCTCGTCGTCAAATGAGACGATTCCAGTCGGCAGCGTTTCGAGCACCGTCTCGATGTAGCGGCGGCGTACGCGAAGCTCAGTCGAATTTGCCTCAAGACGTGCCGACATCTCGTTAAATGCCGTAACCAGCAGGCCCAGCTCGTCCTCAGCGAGAACCTCGACCTGATAGCCGAGATTTCCGCCTGCGATCTCACCTGCCCCTTCCGCCAGGGCCTTGATCGGAAAAGTCAGCCCGCGAGCAACGTAAAAAGCGATCCATGTCGATGCAAAGATGAGCAGGAACGTCAGTACGCCCAGCGTTAACAACCCGACGCGGCGGATCGTCACCTGCTGCTCGCCGAGGCGATTGAGCTCGGCCACCGAGTTATCGACGATCTGGCCGACATTCTTTTCATTAATGGGATCGGGAACGATGAGCAGACGCCGGCCGCCAGACATTGGTGCGAGGGCTGCGTCATAACCCCGGCGATCAGCAAAGCTCGCGTCAGCGGTGTTTCCACCTCGTACGCTTGCGACGATCTGATCGAGCTCGCCACGCGATTCTGCCGGCACCTCGCGTTCATTCACCGCGAGCGTCGTGTTATCGGCTGAGAGAACCTCGATATGCGAGAGGCCGCCGGCCGTCGCGATCTCGGCCAACGTGCTGTCTTTTATATCTCCCTTTTCCAGCGTGGAGGCAAGCATCATCGCAGATGACGCGAGAGTGGCCGAATGCTCCTCGACCGCCGAACGTTGCATCTCGCGAGCTTGGGCGATCACGTTCTGAGGTATCTGCGAGAACCATTTCTCAAGCGCGCGATTCATAAACAGATACGAGAAAACTGCCATCGCGATGATCGGCAGCAGGCTCAACGCGACAAAATAGACCAGCAATCTTGTCTTGATCTTTGCCCCAAGCTCGAACGTCCGGCGCTCCCGCACCAGCTTGATAATGCTGCGTAGGAAAATGAACGCG
>DASYKW010000042.1:0-6265 GCA_035995005.1 Pyrinomonadaceae bacterium | reverse complement strand
GACCTCGAAAACGCCCTTATCGTAAAGACGATTCCGGAGTTTGACGACCTTCTCGTAGGCCCATGCGAGCAGCGATAACATCGGCGTCAATTGTATCGGAAAGGCAAGAAAAGGCTATCGCTTCGCGGAGACCTGGACCAGTCGATCGAGCTTGTTTTGTGCCATACCGCTGTCAATGCTGCGTTCGGCCAGGCGGGTCGCGTGGACGGGGTCGGTCGCGAGACCGCCGATAAAGATCGCGGCTGCCGCATTGATGACGACCAACGAACGCGCTTCGTCGCGGCGTTTGCTTGCGAGTACGTCGCGGATGATCGCGGCATTCTCTTTTGCCGTCGTGGTTTTGAGTGAGTCGATCTTCAGGGACTTAAGGCCAAAATCAGTTGGCGAAATAACATACGGCCTCACCTCGCCGTCCTTGACCGCGCCGACGAACGTCTTGCCATTCAGCGTGACCTCGTCGAGGCCGTCAGAGCCGTGGACGACCCAGGCATTTTGTGCACCGAGGATCGCGAGGGCCTTTGCGACCGGTTCAACCAGCGAGCGGTGCCAGACACCGATGAGATGATGCGTCGGCGCGGCGGGATTTGCCAACAGGCCGAGAATGTTGAGGCACGTGCGAATACCCAACTTTGCCCGGACGTCACCGAGACGCCTTAGTGACGGATGGAAGTGCGGTGCCGACATGAATGTCAGGCCTGTTCCCGCTAGGCTTGCCTGCGCGACCTGTGCATCCGTGGCGACCTTGACCCCAAGCTCGCCCAGGACATCAGTGCTGCCGGCCTTTGTCATCACTCCGCGGTTGGATTGTTTGGCGACGACGAGTCCGGCGCCCGCGGCAACAAGCGCGGCAGCAGTCGAGATGCTGAATGTGCGGGCATTTGACGATCCGGTCCCGGCGATGTCAACAGCTGTTTTTGGGGCCTTGACCTTAACGGCGAGCACACGCATGACGCTCGCCATGCCGGCGAGTTCCTCAGGCGTCTCGCCTTTGGCCGTCAGAGCGGTTAGGGCAGCCGCGATCTGATTAGATCCCGCGGCAGGGTCCGTAAGAGATCGAAAAAAATCCGCTGCCCCTTCGAACGACAGGTCCTCTCGCCGCATCAATCTCGCGATAAACGGGAAAAGCGGCGTCTCGGCCCGCGGGGTCGTCGCCGTGAGAGGAGCGTGCGTCAGCCACTGTGTTTTTGGTGAGGGCATTACAGGTGCAGAAAATTCTCGAGAAGCTTTTTGCCGTGCTGCGTCAGTATCGATTCAGGATGAAATTGTACGCCCTCGATCGGCAGCGTCTTGTGCCGCATCGCCATTACAAGACCGTCCGGCGACTCGGCAGAGACCTCGAGTTCGTCAGGCCACTCATCGCGATCGACGATCAAGGAGTGGTATCGTCCCGCCTCGAAGTTATCAGGTATGTCTCCAAATATCGTGCGTCCATCGTGAGCTATATCGACAGGCTTGCCGTGCACCGGCTCGGGAGCCCTAACGACCTTGCCGCCAAAATGCTGTCCGATCGCTTGATGACCAAGGCATACGCCAAGTATCGGCAGCTTGCCAATAAAACGGTCAATAACGGCGAGCGAGATGCCGGCTGCATCCGGCGTCCCGGGGCCCGGAGAGATAAGAATCCGCTCAGGTTTTAACACGTTCTCGATCTCGTCCACCGTCACCTCATCATTCCGCACCACGCGCATATCGGCCCCAAGCTCGCCCAGATACTGCACGAGGTTGTAGGTGAACGAATCGTAATTATCGACGACCAGCAGCATCAAAGGATCGGTTTACTCCGACGATTTATCACTCTATCATAAGGCTGCTCTTAGCAAACTTACACGTATGTCCCGTCCACTGATCTTGCTCCTTATTGTTTGCCTGATAAGCTCGGCGTCTTTCTCGCAGTCTGTATCGACCGCCGACACTGGCAAAAAGCAGACCGAACTTGAAGAGCAGGCAGCGGACCTTCTTCGTGAAACGATGACAGAGGTCGGCCAGCTGCGAACGCCCGAGAACCGTATAAGTTTTAGCGCCGAGCTGGCGTCCTTGATGTGGTTTCACGATCCGAAAGAGGCCCGCGCAATGTACGGCGGGGTCATCGCCGAGTTCAACGAGCTCGTCAGGCGTCTCGATGCAGAGAGTAAGGCGCTGCCATCGCTCGACGACGAAACTTCCCCGGGTGGGTTCTTTGGCGGAGGCTACGGTCAGACAAGGGCGGAGCGAAAGCTGCGGGTCGCGATCGCGGTCCGTCAGCAGATCGCGATGAGCCTTGCCGAGCACGAGCCGGACATGGCCTTTAGCTTTTATTCTGACTCGCTCGCCTTGATCACCAATATAAAGATCAGGGAGGAGGCCGAGCGTTCTGACGGCTATTTCGAGGCCCGATTGATCAAGCAGATAGCGGACTCAGACCCCGCGAAAGCTGTCGCGTACAGCACGGCGTCGCTTAAGAAAGGTCTCGATGGGAATCAGATCGATATCTTGCAGAAAGTATATGCAACGGATGCCGACAAGGCGTCCGAATTTGGCGCCGCGATACTCAGTAAGGTCAAAGATGATAAGGCAGAGATCGCCAACTATGTTCTCAACGAACTGCTTTCGTTTAGCTCGTCAGTGTACGAGGCTTCGCTCAAGCCGGGCGGAAAGCCGTCCATTTATACCCGCGACGAGCTCCGCGACATGGCTGACAGTTTTGCCAGTCGGATCCTCGGGGCGAAGGACTCTGATTCCGAATATTCGGGTGCGGAATATGCGGACCTGATCGCTAAGTATTCGCCCTCACGGGCGGCGCAGATCCGTGCGAGGGTGAAAAAGGCGGATGCGAATATCGACCTCAGCGAGATGCGCATGGCCGCGAACGCGGTCGCCAATACGGCCGCCTCTGGCCGTTCGAGATCCAGCAACTCGAACTCAAATTCGGCCTACTCGACACCGGCCGAGTTCCTTGCGAGCGAGGAGCGTGAAAAGGCTGAGAAAAAGGTCCTTGACGACGTCGTGGCCCTTGGTAAAAAGACGCTGTCCAAAGACGAGCGGGACAAGGCGGTTGCCGCTGTCCGAAAAGTGATCATCGGGACGGCCGGCAAGGACAAAAAGGTGGTGGCGCTTTCGCTGCTCGCAGCCCAGGTTGCGCGGCTCGGCGACGTCGAGCTCGCCGACGAAATAATGCAGGATGCGGAGCGGCTCGTAAACCCACGCCCGAAAAACTATCAAGATTTTCTGTTGAGCTGGATGCTTGTGGGCGGGTACGCCGAGGCGGATCCGGACAAGGCCTTCCCAATACTCGCGGCGACGATCATGCGAGCAAATGAGACACTCGCGGCTGTTGTGAAGGTCGGCGAATTCATTGATGTCAACGACGAGTTGGTCCAGGATGGCGAGGTGCAGATCGGAGCATTCGGCGGAGCAATGGTCCAGGGACTGACAAAAGAACTCGGCTTGATGGCGGCAACCTCGACCATCCGCACTCTGGCGAAGGCGGATCTTAAAAAGACTGCGGCCGCAGCCAACTCGTTCGACCGGATCGAGGCGCGGGTTCTGGCAAAAATGCTTATACTGCGTGCGGTCCTGGACAAGAGAGAACTTAAGCCCGCCGGTGAGCTGTCGTCGGACACCGGAGACGTCGTCAACGATATGCCGCGGTGATCATGTGAGGCTCGTGCCTAGCAGCCAGCTGCCGCCGTCTACCACAAGCGTGACACCGTTAATATAGCTTGCGGCGTCGGAGGCGAGAAAGAGAGCGGCGTTCTCGATGTCCTCGATGCGGCCAAAGCGGCCGACCGGGATCTTTCGCATGATCTTTTCCTTTAGCACGGGCACGAGCAGTCGTTTCATCCCCTCGGTGTCTTCGATCGGGCCCGGAGCGATGCCGTTGACGCGAATGCCGTGACGGCCCCACTCAACAGATAAATTACGTGTGATCGCATCGACGCCGGCCTTCGCGGCCGAGACATGGATCTGCATCGGCGTCGCAAGATAATGCAGCGTCGCGGAGATGTTGACGATCTGGCCTTTGCTCTCTTTTAGAGCGTTGAATGCTGCTCGGCAAACGTTAAATGTGCCTTTGGTATCGATATCCACGACCGTGCCAAAGCCGTTTGGGGAGAGCTCGTTAGCGGCGCAGAGGAAATTGCCGGCGGCGCCGTTGACGACAATGTCGATGCGGCCGTAATGATCGAGCGTCTGCTTGATCGCTGCCTCAACCGCCTCAAATTCGCGGACGTCAGCCGCGACCGCAAGGCATTCACCGCCATTCTCCTCAATGAACTGCTTTTGCGGGATGAGGTTGTCCTCTTTGCGGCTGATGATAGCGAGCCGTGCACCATGGGCCGCAAACGCCCTCGCGACGCCGCCAGTTATACCGGTCCCGCCGCCCGTCACGAACGCGACCTTGCCGTGTAGAATGTCCTTGTTGAATACGTCCGCCATGTGGGATCGATGTTAGCACAGCGGAAATGGAACCACGGATGAACACCGATCGACACAGATATATGCCTCGGAAGGTAGCTCGTTCAACGTTGCTCTGTCAGATCCTTGTATCTGCGTTGATCTGTTTTCATTTGTGGTTTCAAATTTCCTGCTCTTCCAAGCCGACGGATATGCGCACGCTTGTGCCTGCCGAAACGCTTGTATACCTGGAGACAAATGACCTTGCGGCCGCCCTGCAGCCGGTCGTCGGCAGCAAGGCATTTCCGGACGCAGATCTCGTGGCTTTCAAGGGCGTGCAGGTCGCGGTCGTAGTGACGGCGTTTGAGGCGTCGGAGCAAAAAGTAAGCGACGAACAGAGTGCGGCCGAGATCAAGCCGAAGGTTGTCGCTGTGGCCGACACGCACGCGTGGCATTTTCAGGCAGTCAAGTTTGCGGAGCAGAGGCTTGGAGCCTTCGTCGCGAAAGTCTACGGCAGCGAGCCCACGCTCGAGGAGCCCGAGCGCAATGGCGGACGTGATATGACGTGGACGGCGAAGGACGGCCGCAAAGCATATGCGTTTGTCACCGGCGGTGTTATTTATTTCGGCAACGACCACGATCTGATCGACAAGTGCCTCGCGGTTCGCAAGGGCGATCTAGCAAGCCTTGCTCAGGCCGGGAAGGTCCAGCAAACGCCGGCCGACGCGCTTGCCTCGGGCTACGTCTCGACGGACGGCGTCGCCCAGGTCGCGGATATTCTAGGCCTCCAGATCTCTTCTGCGGCTTCTGATGATGCTCAGGTGCGGTCCGCGCTCGCGAGCAGCTTGCCGCAGATCATCCGTGAGATGGTCTCCGAGGCAGCTTGGGTGACGAGGGCAAAAGGGTCGAGCGTCGAGGAAACTTTCCAGTTTGTTATGCCCGGGAATCTTGCCGACGCGATCCAGGGTAGCGAACCCGCAGATCTTGAGGCTCGCCTTTGCAACGCGATGATAGCTCTGCTGCCGAGGGAGCAGATCGACAGCTCAACCCGTGTCGGCGTTGCCTCGGCACTCGCGGCGCGGATCGCCGGAACTGAGGATGCTCAGGTTCGGGTGCTGCCAAACGGGATCGAGCGCAAAGTGGCTTCCGGTAGTGGTCTGCTCGGCTGGATCGCCGCCCAGTTCGGCGATCTGTAGTTACTGTCTCTTTGCCTCGCGCTTGAGGCGTCTCACGTTTCTCTCGATCCAGGTTTCAGCATGTTCGTAGTGCGGGAATTTACGCTCATCGGCCTTAAAGGCGGTGGTGTGGTTGTGGCGGCGTCCGTTGATATGTTGCGTTGGGTGGTGGATATGGAGCATTTCGTGAAAGACGACATACTCAACGACAAATCGTGGCACATCTCGCGAATCGAGCGATTTGGAGATCGCGATGTGATCGTGATGTGCGTCGTGGTGACCGAGGATGCGATAGGTCTTGCGGGCAGACCAAGTCAGCTGCGGCTTTGATATCGAGCCCGCAAAGTACGTCTCATTCATCTGATCGAATATCGCCTCGAGATCGTACACAACGCCTTTTGACGAGGTCACGACCTTGCGGCCGAGTTCACGTTTCTGGTTTGCGGCCTTTTCGCGAATAAAGTCCGATTTGATGTAGGCGTTATAGACCTCGCGGGCTCCGGCCGGGATCTTTTTGCCACGCAGTTTGCCGACGAGGATGTACGCGAGGCCTTTGTGGCAGGGCATCGGCATTTCGCGGCAGATCTCGCCGACGCGGACGTAAACCTCACCCTCTCGGATGCGTATCGTATGATTTATCCCGATATACGGGTAAAATGAGACGTGAATGGGCGGCGCGGGCCGCTTGGGATCGTACCAGCCAAAGACTTCATCATAGA
>DASYKW010000041.1:0-25385 GCA_035995005.1 Pyrinomonadaceae bacterium | reverse complement strand
GGTCAGCGGGGTCGTCCAAAAGGCACACGCGACGACCAGTAGAATTCGCGCAATCGTGAGGATATTGGCCATTATTGGCTCGTCGGCGAACTAGTACTTCATCAACTCCTGAACTGCCTTCTCGACATCCTCGCTCTGCGGGAGGATGAAATCCTCGAGCTGCGGGGCGTAGCCGACGAAGGTGTCGGTGGCGCCGACTCGGCGGACGGGAGCGTCGAGGTATTCGAAAAGCTCGTCGGATATGCGGGCGGCGATCTCGGCACCGTAGCCGTAGGAGATCGGGTCCTCGTGGGCAAAGATCACGCGGCTGGTCTTCTTCACCGACTCAACGATCGCTTCCCAGTCGTAAGGAACGAGCGTACGAAGATCAATGATCTCGACGGCAATGCCTTGTGTCTCCAGACGCTTAGCAGCCTGATTAGAGCGTTCAACAAGGGCTCCGTAGGTAATGATGGAGACATCGCTGCCCTCCCGGACCTTTTTTGCCTTGCCAAACGGGATCAAAAAGTCGCTCGACGGATACTGCGATTTGTTATAGATCTGGCGGTAAAGGTGCTTGTGCTCTAGAAAGAGCACCGGGTCGTCGCACCGGATCGCGGTGCGCAAAAGGCCGTTGGCATCAAGAGCCGTCGACGGGTAGACGATCATCAGGCCCGGCGTGTGCGAGAAGATCGTCGTTCCCGACTGCGAGTGATAAACGGCGCCTCCCTTGAGGTAACCGCCGACAGGCACGCGCATCACCATCGGGCATTTTGTATCGCCGTCCGAGCGCCAACGGGTCACGGCGACCTCGTTGCGGATCTGCTGCATTGCCGGGAAGATGTAGTCGAAAAATTGGATCTCTACGACCGGCTTTAGCCCGCGGATCGCCATTCCAACGGCGCGGCCGACGATATTCGCCTCGGCCAGCGGCGAGTTAAAGACACGGGCTCCGCCAAACTTTCGCTGCAGATTGGCCGTTACCTTAAAGACGCCGCCTTTGCCTTTTACGGTCTCGAGATATTCCTCGCGTGAGCAGTCGGCAACATCCTCGCCAAAGACGACGATCGTCGGGTCTCGCTCCATCTCCTCGTGCATGCACCGGTTGATGAGATCGACCATCGTGCCCGCGTTGCCGCTCAATTCAGCTCCGTCTTCGGTGTCGAATAGCTGCCGGTCCGTCGGATCTATGTCGGGCGAAAAGACATTACGCAGGGCCGTCTCGCCGGCTGGCTGCGGAGTCTCGATGGCAATGTCGGCGGCCTTGTTGACCTCGTCGTCGACCTCTTTGCGCAAAGCCTCTAGCTGCTCGCTCGACGTAAGGCCCTCGGTCATCAGGAACTCGGCAAACGTCTTGATCGGATCGGTCGCCGCGTCTGCCTGGAGCTCCTCGACCGGACGATAGAGTTTTTCGTCGTCAGAGAGCGAGTGCGAATACGGACGAATGACCTTCGCGTGAACAAATGCAGGACCCTTTCGCTCACGGCAATATTCGACCGCACGCTTAAATGTCGCGTACGACTCGAGCGGGTCCGTGCCATCGCACTTCTGCATATACAGATCGGGAAAGCCGGAGACCAATTTCGAGATATCGCCGCCCGCTGTCCCGACCTCGACCGGAACGCTGATCGCGTAACCGTTGTCCTCTACGCAGAAAATAACGGGGAGCTTCAGGTTACAGGCAGTGTTGAGGGCCTCCCAATACTCGCCCTCACTGGTCGTGCCGTCCCCTACGGACATGTAAACAACTTCGTCCCCCTTAAACCCGACGACCTTGTCCTCAAGCTCCTTTACAAGAGACGCACGATAGCCCGCCTCGGCAGCGCCAACGGAATGCAGAGCCTGAGTCCCCGTACACGAAGACTGAGACGGGACATTGAGATCCTTGTGCCCCCAGTGTGACGGCATCTGGCGGCCGTGTGAGTTCGGATCGAGCTCGGCACCGACAGCGGAATACAGCATCTCCTGCGCCGTCATTCCGATAGCAAGCATCAAGGCTCGATCGCGATAGTAGGGGAAGAACCAGTCGTATGCGGGCTTCATCGCCTGGGCGGCCGCGACCAAAACTGCCTCGTGCCCGGCGCCGGAGATCTGGAAGAATATCTTGTTCTGGCCCTTGAGCTGGATCTCTTTGTCGTCAACGCGACGAGAGAGATACATCGTGCGATACATCGAGACAAGCGTGTCGGCATCCAGACCGTGATATTTATCAGTGGAGGCTTGCCCCTTTGCTGCTGCCTTAGGCGCCGGTGTCTCGGCCTTAGCGGTGTTTTGAACCTTTATGTCCTGATTGTAGCCGTCGGCCTCGGTCGTTTTCGCGGGCTCGGCCACGACGGTCCTGCCAGTCGCGGCAGATCCGTTTTTACCTTTACCCTTCTCGGTAGCTGTCGCCATCAAGTGATCCTTACAACAGAAATATTACTAATTCGGCAACTTTCAAAGATACCAAATGGGTAAAGCGTGGGCAATTTTCTGATCTAGTCCGCCAGATCGATGTCCAGCGTCATGCGGTATTCGTTAGCCATCGACGGATGGCCGTGGGCCATGGAGATATCGATCCCTCGTTTGTAGGTTTCGACGGCCTTTTCGCGGTAACCCGACAGCAGATAGGCGCTAGCAAGAACGCCGTACGCATTGCCCTCGTCATCAGCTTTAGAAAGATAGCCCTCGAGAAGATCGATAACTTTTTGATGATCACCTTTCTTCTCGTATTCCTTGGCGAGGCCGAACATCACCATCGTATTGTCCGGGTCGCTTGCGAGCATCTGCTCAAATACATCAATGCGATCTTGCATGAGAACAGATTATCAGAAGAGGTTCCCTTGGACGGGATGCTCGCGGGGCAGGACATCGCGGTTGGGCAGAAGAACAGGTTCGCTCTCGCGGTCGCGAACGTTATAGTCGAGGCGTTTGGCATGCGAATCAAATAGCTTTCTCGTCACCTCCCACTGCTCGGTCTTGCCGTGTGAACGGTCCTTGTAGGTTTGGTGACGCAGACTGCCGCCGCGTTCGCGTTTCATCGTATTGATGATCTTTTTCATAGCGCTCGGCGAGAGCCGCTCCTGCATTTTCTCGACAAAGTACTGCTCGATCGAATCAGTGTCCAAGTGCAGCATAGACATAAATGCACGCGTCGCACCTGCCTCTTTGCCGCGTTCTAGCAGGCCGGGAATGTCCGACTCGTTGTAGCCCGGAATTATCGGCGCGATGGCAATGCCAACGTTGAGCCCGGCATCAGCGAGCGTTTGCATCGCCCGCAAGCGAGCTTCAGGTACGGGCGTGTATGGCTCGAAGGGATTCGACTTTTCTTTTGTGAGAAATGGAAGCGAGAAATAGATCCAAACGTCAGGCAGCTTTTTGAGGACGTCGATATCGCGCGTGACGAGCGGCGATTTTGTGATCACCCCGCAAGGCACGCGAAAGTCCACGCACACTTCGAGACACTGCCGCGTCAGTTTATATTCAGCCTCGAGCGCTATGTAGGGATCGGTCGCAAAGGAGAAATCGATATGCGGCATCACGTCGCGCGTTTTTTTTAGCTCCTCACGGAGCACCCGAGGTGCGTTCGGCTTGACGACGATCTTTGTCTCAAAATCCGTCCCCGCACCGTAGCCCAGATACTCGTGATACTGCCTCGCGAAGCAATACGTGCAGCCATGCACACATCCTCGATAGCAATTGACGGTATATCTCCAGCCGCCTTCCCAATCGGACGCAAAGGCCTTTGTAATGATCTTTTTTGTCGCGGTCTCCTCAAATATCTCGAGCTTTCTCGGCGGCGGCTCACCGATATATTCGGATGAGTAGCGGTCGTAGGGATTTGGAGGATTGCTAATGTATCTCACAGATGCAACGATAGTGCATCTGCAAGAGAAAGGCAAGAATTTACCCGCGGACGACACGAAAGAGGGCGAATAGAAACTCTTTTATTCGCTCAATTCACGTTCTTAGCGGGCAATAATTCCTTTTGCATGAGCATATCGGTCTGCGGATCGGTGCCGAGCTGGAAGACGTGCTTGCCGACGATCCGAAATCCGTTCTTCGTGTAAAAGGCCTGTGCACGGGGATTGTATTCCCAGACACCGAGCCACATGACATCGCGGCCGGTCTCACTGGCGTCCTCAAAGCACCGTTCCATCAGCGCCTTGCCGACGCCTTGGCCGAGATATTTCTGCTGGGAATAGAGACGGCAAAGCTCGATGGGCCTTTCTGCCGTTACGCCTGGCTCGATGTGATCAAGCAGCAGCTTTGAATATCCGGCGAGCTCGCCGTCGATCTCCGCCACGACAAAGATCGACTTTGGATTAGCCAATTCGATAGCCAGTTGCTCTACCGTGAAAGCCTCACGCATATAGGCGTCGAGGTCGTCGGGCGCATTCTTAGGATGGTCGGCGAACGTATCCCAGAATGTTTTGAAGGACAATTCGGCGAGGGCCGCTGCGTCCTCGACGCCTGCCCGCCGGAGCCTAACCTCGAGCATAGAATTCAGTGAGCCCGGCAACGACCTCTGCGGCGATCGCGTCCTGCGTTGAGAAATTCTGAGCCGCCTCGGCGTCGATGCTCTTAGCCCACATCACCCGTCCGCCCGCGACGTCGACCATCTGGACCGTTACGCGGATCCTGTCGCCGTCGTGCTGAATGGTGCCATCCAGGACAGTATCGACCGCGAGCTCGCGCCCCGCGAGCAGCGGATCCGCGTGCGGCAGGCTATCGGTCGGCCGAACGTTCACTACCTCTTCTAGGTTGCCGAGCTTCGCCGTGAGCGGGTACCGCATGCCTGCCCCGAGGCTGTCGTTGCTGCCGTCGACGGAATGGAATGCGAGCACCGCGATCGTCGGCGTCCGAGCCTTTGCCGTTATCGTGAGATATCCGACCGAGAGCGAAAGCAATAAAAATCCGGCGGCAAAAGTTAGTTTACCGACGAGCGTCTCGCCAAAGGCCGGACGGCGAACAATCGGCGCATTATCCGACGACGTTACGGCGGCAATGAACGAGTATCCCTTGCCGGGAACCGTAACGATGAACTTGTGATCGCCGCGGCAGGCTCCAAATACCTTTCTGAGAGCCGATATCTGTTGCGTAAGATTGTTCTCCTCGACTGCGGTGTCGGCCCAAACAGCGTCCATGATGTCCTGTTTCGTGACCGTCTTGCCGGGGTTGTCCAAGAGGAAAAGCAACGTATCAAAGGCCTTCGCGGTGAGCGGCAATGTGCGTCCGTCGCGAGAAACAGTGCGTCGGGCAGGATCCACAGCGAAGCCATCAAAGTGCAGCGATCTCATATACGGGTCTCCTAAATCTAGCCGGTTCAACATTATAGATGCGCGATACTCCGCAACCAACTAAATTCTCAGGCCAAAAGCCGGGAATTTCAGAAGATTTCACAACTTCTAAGGACTTGGTTCAGGCGGATCGGCAGAATTGCTAACGTGGTGCAGCCCAGTATTCTAACAAGCTGTTACACCTTGCCGTCCGTGACGTTGGCGAGAAAACTTCGTTTGGACGGCGAGCGGGCTGGTCGTGTACTTCGCATACGGGGCGAGTCACTAAAGCTTGGCTTGGCCAGCCCGCAAAATAAAGGGATAGGGTGGATGGCGTGCTCAAGATGATCGTTTACATCCTGATGGTGCTATGCATCCTGTTCCTGTTTAGAGGATGGTGGTGACTATTTACCGCTTGTGATGAGCTTCGCGATCGTCTGAAGCTGCATGTTCGACGTGCCCTCGTAGATTGAGCCGATCTTTGAGTCGCGCCAGAATTTCTCTACCGGATAATCCTTGACATAACCATAGCCGCCGTACAGCTCGATCGCCTTGCTTGCAACCGCCTCTGCGCATCGCGATGAGTAAAGCTTTGCCATCGCGGCTTCTTTTAGGAAAGGCTTTCCGGCGTCCTTGAGCCGCGCGGCGTTGTAGACAAGCAAACGCGTCGCCTCGATCTCAACCGCCATTTCGGCAAGCTGGAACTGCACAGCCTGAAAACTGTTGAGCGGCCCGCCAAATTGCTCGCGTTCCGCGGTGTATTTCAAGGCTGCTTCGTACGCACCCTGCGCAATGCCGAGCATCTGTGCAGCAATTCCGATGCGGCCCTCGTTTAGGGTTTCTATCGAGACCTTGTAGCCCTTACCGACCTCGCCTAGAACGTTCTCTTTAGGGACCTTACAGTCGTCGAGAATAAGCTCGGTCGTCGACGATGCTCGAATGCCGAGCTTGTCCTCTTTTTTGCCAACCGAAAACCCTTCAAATCCCTTTTCGACGATAAACGCCGTGATTCCCTTGTAACCGGCCTCGGGATCGATCGTCGCAAACAGCAAAAAGATCTCGGCCTCGTTGCCGTTCGTGATCCAGAGTTTCTGGCCGGTTAGCGAATAATGATCGCCCTTATCGACCGCACGCATCTTGAGCGCAAAAGCATCCGAGCCTGAACCTGCCTCGCTTAGCGCATATGCACCGACCTTGCACGACGCCATTTGCGTCAAATACTTTTTCTTTTGGTCGTCGCTTGCCCAACGCATAAATGCGTTGGTCACAAGCGTATTGTGAACGTCGACGAAGACCGACACGCTTGCGTCCACTCGCGCCAGCTCCTCGATCGCCAGGATCGCGTTAAAGATCGATGAGCCTGCTCCGCCATATTCCTCAGGCGATTCGATCGCCATTAGGCCAAGCTCAAAACACTGCTTGATGATGTCCGGATCGAGCTTCGAAGCATGCTCCATCGCCTCGACCTTCGGCCGGACCTCGCCCTCCGCGAACTCACGGACCGACGCACGAAATAGATCTTCTTCTTCGGATAGGACGGTCAAACCGATATTCGTCATCGCCGTCCCTGCTGCTGTACTCATAGTCTTTTCTTAAAGCTAAAGCGTAAAATGACATTTTATCAGCATTCGAGAGTCAGACAGAAACAAGGTGCAGCCAATACCGGAAAGCCAGCGACCGCCGTCGAGGACCCTCGGGCGGCTCAAATTAGCGGCCGTCGTGCTCACGATCCTTGGCGTCGTGTTGTTCGGTTATCTGATCTACGCAGTAGGGATCGACGAGATCCTGGGCGGGATCGCCCGATTTGGCTGGGCAGGCTTTGCGGTGATCCTGGCTCTTTATTTTGTCCGGATAGTGGTCCGGGCCTATGCATGGAAACTATCGGTCCATCCGCCGTACGACCTTCAGCTTCGCGACACCGTCCCCGCGGTGATCATCGGCGAAGCGCTGAGCAGCACGATACCGCTCGGGCTGCTTGCAAGTGGCACGTCCAAGGCTCTCGTCGTCCGTGACCGCATCCCATTGACGGTCGCATTCTCGTCGGTGGCTACCGAGAATCTTTTTTACAGCTTCATTACCGGCCTGTTCCTCATCGCGGGGGCCGTCGTGATGCTGCTGCAGTTCGACATAGTACCCGATCTCAAGGCGACGATCGATACGATCATCGGCGCCCTCTCCGTGCTGATAGTCCTTGGAGTGACGATGGTCATTCGCCGCTGGCATCTGGCGAGCTGGGTCTGTAACTGGTTGTACGAAAAGGGTTTTCTCAGACGTCTGCTCGAACGAGGCCGTCTCGACGTTCGCCGTTTCGAGGACCTGATCTACGGGTTTTATCACGAATACCCGCAGCGATTCATTCCCGTCTGTTTCTTTGAGGCGTTGTACCACGTCCTCGGTATCACCGAGGGTTGGTACATCCTCTGGCGGTTGACGGGTAGCTCAAATGTTCTTGCGGCATTCCTTCTCGAGTCAGTAAGCCGGCTGATCACCGTCGTCTTTAAGCTCGTGCCGTTTCTGATCGGCGTCGATGAGGCCGGGGCAAGATTTGTCGGCCGTTCGCTCGCCATGGCAGCTGGCATCGGTGTGACATTGGCGATCATCAGAAAGGGGCGCATACTTTTTTGGAGCGTTCTCGGCCTCATACTGCTTATCAAGCGAGGTCTTTCGATACGACATCTGCACGAGTGGCTCGACCGCCCCGAAGAGACGTAAAACATAAAATGAGAGAGGCTCGGCTGAACCTCTCTCGCCGCCCTTTTGACGATTCGCTATTGTCCGGCTGCGGCGATCGGAATGTCGCCGTTAGCCCCCCAATGTACGGTCGCGAATTGCCCGTTGGAACTCTGTAGATAGTAGTAGTTGCTGTCTGAAGGCCGCCATACAGCTATATCGGCCTTACGATCGCGATCATAATCCCCAGGAACGGGCTTGTCGCCATTCAGGCCAAAGTTCTGTGCGACAAATGCTCCGTTAGAACTCAGGCTCTCAAACCACGTTCCAGTCGAAGGCCGATAGACAACGAGATCATTGCGGCTGTCACCATCGAAGTCGCCGTCGACCGGGATGTCGCCGTTTGCGCCGAAGTGCGTCGCTGAGAATGTATTCGAACCGCTATTGAGGACGAACCAATCGCCGCTGCTGGGACGGAAAACGCTTAGATCCGCAGCCCCGTCTCCATCGAAGTCCGAAGAATGATGCTCGGCGGCCCGGGGCTCACCGTAAATGAAGTCGTCCATTGCGACGACGTCGACGCCGTTTGTCCCGTCGACATTTGTTGACGATAGTCCGGCGTTGCCCGTTTCGATAACGACACGGGAGATCCGCTCTCCTGCATTGAATGAGATACCGACAAATGAGAGTCCACCATCCGCGACCGGTGCGGATGCTGCAGATAGCTGTCGGCCGTCGACGCCATAAACGCGGATGAGGCTCCGGCCGCCGCCGGTTGCCGAGTCGACATCAGTGAAGACCAGTCCAAAACCATTCACTGTGGCGGGGATCGTCGTTCCGGGAATGAAGAATGTGACCTCCATATTCGGCGTGTTGCGGGCGATAAAGAGCCGCTGTGCGCTGAACGTCTGAAAGATGGTGCTGTAGGCCGCGTTGATATTTCCAAAACGAACGGCCGTCCCGGACGCCGTGGTAGCGCTGACCGCAAAATGATTCAGAGCGGCGCCCGTGTCCGTCTCGATCGCATTCATCATCAAGCCGCGTGGGCTGTTTACGTTAAAGAAATCAAGAGGTAGGTCATTGGGCTCCGCGAAACTGTCCGGGACGCCGTCCCAGTTGACCTCACGCCGGCCGCCCACAAAACATCCGCCGACGCCGTTGTTTGCCCCGCCCAGGTCGGTTCGAAATTGGTCGACCATTGCCTGGATCGCGGCCGCATTCGCTCCGCCAACCTGTCTAACGACCGGCAACGCCATACTATTTGCTGCCATGGTGCTGATCAAGAGACCGACTGCTAAGATCCCGAATAATGTTCTTGTCATTTTTTTTCTCCTAAAAGTTTTATTTGAGCTGTTGGTTGTTTGTCCTTGATCGCACGCATCAGCGATCGAAGGCATATCAAAACGGTCTCGCCGGCACGAAAATGGCACCGACGAAGTCGAAGAAAGCTGAACAGTTCGTCGGTGTCGATCTCGAACAGTTCGGCTGCTGTAACCAAGGCAAGAAAATCCGTTTCCGACGAACATTGGGCACATTGCAGCACTCGCGTATTTGCGGTCTTGCGTATGAGTCTGATCTGTTCATATTCGACGACGATCTCCCGTTTATCCTCTCGTGTCATTGCTGATCTAAAATGCGTGCGTCTTTCAGCCTGTAACCGTTATAATCTTTGGCACTGGCTGGAATCTTTAGTTTTTCCTGAAGCTTTCCTGAAGACTTTCTGAGTAAGTTCTGAGGCCCGCTATGGTGCGTGAGATCGCGGCGAGGGTGTACAGGTTCAGCGACTTTGAGCTGGACGGCGCCGAGCGCGTGCTCCGCCGCGGCGACACGACCATACAGCTCGCCCCCAAAGCTTTCGACACGCTGATGCTGCTTGTCAGCAACGGCGGCCGCGTCATCAGCAAGGAACAAATGCTCAGCGATATCTGGGATGGCAGCTTTGTAGAGGAGAACAATCTCGCGCAAAACATCTCACTTCTGCGGCGCGCCCTCCGGGAGAGCGAAGCCCAGAAATTCATCGAGACGGTCCCGAAATTCGGATACCGGTTCGTTTGCCCGGTCGATGCCGGCAACGAGGGAGTTAAGACCGAGGTCTTCGAACAGTCTTCCGGGCGCATTTATATTGACGAGCCAGCGGTCACGCAAAAGATTAACGGTGGGGCCACGCTCCCAAAGATTAGGCCGGTTACGCAATACGTCCAGAACGGCGACGTAAATATCGCTTACCAGGTCGTTGGTGACGGACCAGTGGACATTGTTTTCGTCATGGGCTGGGTCTCACATCTCGAGTATTTTTGGAAGCACCACACTTTTGGATCGTTTCTCGAAAAACTCGCTTCATTCTCACGACTCATTCTTTTCGACAAACGCGGGACCGGTCTATCGGACCGCGTACCGATCGATAAGCTACCGACACTCGAGCAGCGAATGGAAGATGTACACGCTGTGATGGACGCCGTCGGCTCGGAACGCGCCGTACTCGTCGGCGTCAGCGAGGGCGGACCGATGTGCTCTCTATTCGCAGCTACCTATCCCGAGCGCACCGCAGGTCTCGTGATGATCGGGACGTATGCAAAACGCATCCGCGACGACGATTATCCGTGGGCTCCGACTGAAGAGCAGAGAAATGCATTTTTTGATTTGATGAGAAAGGAGTGGGGCGGCCCGGTCGGGATCGAAGAGCGGGCGCCGTCAATGGCTGAAGATCCGGATTTTCGCAAATGGTGGTCGGAGTATTTGCGTAACGGGGCAAGTCCGGGAGCTGCCGTGGCTCTAACTCAGATGAACGCTGAGATAGACGTTCGCGATATTCTGCCGTCCGTGCGCGTGCCGACGCTCGTGATCCACAGGGAAGGCGACCTGTGTCTCAAGGTCGAGGAAGGCCGTTACGTCGCAGAGCGCATCCCTGACGCGAAGTACGTTGAGCTCGACGGCATCGACCACCTCCCTTTTGTGGGCGACCAGGACTCGGTCATCCGCGAGATCGAGGAGTTCGTTGCCGGTCTGCGGTTCGCCGGGGAATATGATCGCGTACTGGCGACCGTCATGAGCGTTTCCTTTGCCGACGCAGCCGGCGAGCTTGAGCGGCGAGGCACCAAGGACTGGACGGACTTTGTCGAACGCTCGCGTGAATTTATCCGACGCAAGCTGCAGATAAACAAGGGCCGCGAGGTCTCCGTTACGGATGACGAGACGCTGGCTGCATTCGATGGACCGGCGCGTGCGATCCGCTGTGCCGCTGCCGTGAATGACGCCGCGGCGGGCCAAGGGGTGGAACTGCGCATCGGTTTACATACCGGCGAATGCGATGTCGTCGAGGGATCGTACAGCGGCTTCGCCGTCGAGCTCGCGAGACACGTCGCCGGACTGTCGACCGGCGGAAACATCGTTGTCTCGCGTACCGTAAAAGATCTCGTCGCCGGCTCAGGCATCAAATTCAAGGAACTTGGCACGCGTTCATTCGACGGCGTCGACGGCAAGTGGCATCTCTTCACCGTCGCCCTTGTAAAATTATGAAGCATTCGATAGCACTTATTCTCCTGCTCACGGTCTTTCCTTTCTTTGTTTTTTCTCAGCAGCAGACGCTCGAGCAAAAGCTGACGGAAATAGACGCGTATGCCAATACCGTGATGGACACATGGCACGGGCCTGGGATGGCAATCGCGATCGTCAAGGAGGACAAGGTTGTTTTTGCGAAAGGCTATGGAGTTCGCGAGCTTGGCAAGCCGGACAAGGTTGACGAGAACACGCTATTCGCAATCGCGTCGAACAGTAAAGCCTTTACGACCGCATCGCTTGCGATCCTCGTCGACGAGGGCAAGATCAACTGGAACGACCGCGTTACGAAATATCTGCCGGACTTTCAGGTCTACGATCCGTGGGTAACGAATGAACTGACGATCCGGGATATCGTGTCGCATCGCTCGGGACTCGACACGTTTAGCGGCGATCTCCTCTGGTACACGACGACTCACACGACCGACGACATACTGCGACGCGTGAGGTACCTGAAGCCGGTTTCGAGCTTTCGCACGCGGTACGGATACCAAAACCTGATGTTCGTCGCCGCGGGCCGCATCGTCGAGAAGGTATCAGGAATGAAGTGGGCGGACTTTGTGCGAACGCGAATTCTCACGCCCCTCGGTATGGACCGCACGACAACCAGTGTCACGGCCCTCAAGGACAATTACGCGATGCCGCACAACGAGTCGGGCGGCAGCCTTCGCGTGCTGCAACTTCAGAACTTCGACAACACGCCGGGCGCGGTCGGGCTAAACGCCTCGGTGTCCGATCTTACAAAATGGATCCGCCTGCAGCTTGGTCGCGGGACATTCGAAGGCAAGAAGATCTACTCATCAGATCGCTCGTGGGAAATGTGGTCACCGAATACCCTGCAGCCGATTTCGGAAAACGCCTGGAAGGCGAACCCGACGCGACATTTCTCGGCATATGCCATGGGATGGGGCACATACGACTACATGGGCCGCAAGATCGTCAACCACAGCGGCGGGCTCGACGGCATGCTCTCCTACACCGTTCTGATACCCGAGGAGAATGCCGGCTTCGTCGTGCTGACGAATAATGAATCGGGCTCATTCCAGATCATGATGGCGAAGATCCGCGATATGCTCGTCGACGCACCAAAGACGGACTGGAACGCAAAGGCCGTTGAGCAGGTCGCGGCAAACAAGGCTGCACAAACCGATGCTGACAAAAAGTCCGACGAGGCGCGGATTCCAAATACGCAGCCCTCGCTTGCTCTTGCAAACTACGCGGGCACGTACACGAGCCAGATGTACGGCGATGTAATGGTCGCCGAGGAGAACGGCAAACTTGTCATGAGAATGGTGCCGACGCCTACATATGTCGCTGATCTCGAACACTGGCATCTCGACACATGGCGCATTCACTGGCGGCCCAGCGTCGGCTATAACTTCCCGCGCGGATTTGTAACCTTCACTATCGACAAGAACGGCAAGACCGACCAGCTTAAGTTTGATCAGCCGAACAACGATCTGTGGTTCTATGAGCTTGAGCTACACCGGACGAAGTAGCCCGGCTCTCGACATATCACGCGTGGATGTGTGAAAATCTTTATTCGGAGTTAATTAATGTCAGAAGAAGCAGCAACACAGGCCGCCGAGGCCACACCTGAGATCAACGAGGAAGATGTCTCGTATCAGGCTGTCGAAAAGGATGGTAACGTGACCGCTATCTGGGAGATGCAGGGCCAAAAGCACCTGCGGACCATCGATCCGCGTTCACACGAGGGCAAACAGATCCTCCAGCTTTTCGAAACGGCGGGCTAGAAGAGCGGAAACAATCGCAAGAGACACGAAATGCGCGAAAGTGATCGTGCAGGTCGTGTTTTTTCGTGTCTCTGGAGAGGCGGCATCCCTGCCCGCTTTCTCATTTTGGAATGATATCGAGGATGGGGTAACCGCTTGCCGACAACGGGCGCCCATCAAATTCATCCACCGCTACTACGCCCAACCCTGCTGAGGTTAGAAAGATCGCCCGAGCATTCTGCAACTCTTCGATCCCGACCGCGACCTCCTCAACGTCAAGATTCTCCATAACAAATTCCCGCGTGGTGCCCGTCAAGCAACCGGTCAAGAGCGGCGGCGTGTATAGCCGGTCGTGTTTCAGCCAAAAAACATTCGCCGTGCAGGCCGAGGTAATGCGTCCGCGTTCGTTGAGACGGATCGCCTCGCTAACGCCGCGCGCCTTGGCCTCGTCGAGAGCCATTATCTGTTCAAGATAATTACACGTCTTCATCCCTGCGATCGGCGATGTTGAATTGATCGAATGTGGCGAAACCCCAAGGCGGAACGGCCGCTGCACAGTGTTCAGCGGCGAGACGAGGAAACTGACATTTGTCGGAACCGGAACTTGCGCGTCACTCCACAGCCACGAAGACCGCTCGTCGCTGATCGTGATGCGAGCCTTTTGCGCTTTGAGCCTGTCGAGGTCAGGGATGCTCTCGTCGAGGCCGCGGCGGACCATGTACTCCGAGTGCGCGGCCGTGTCTATGCCGAGTTTCGCAGCTGAGTCCTGGAGCCGCCGCCAGTGCTTTTCCCAAAGCCATTGCTCGCCGCCGATGATACGTATCGTTGTAAAAACGCCGCAACCGTATAGGTGTGCGAGGGACGAGTAACTCATCCGATCACCGCGAACTCAGCCACCATCTTCGAGAAAAGCTCGCCGCTTTCCTCCTGTGGGACGTGGCCGCAGTCCTTTATGACGAAGAGCCGCGAGCCCGGAATCGAGTCACGGAGCGTATATCCGTCCTGCACCGAAATGACCGTATCGTCCTCACCCCAGACGATGAGCGTCGGCTGCTCAATGAGGTGAGCGTCGCGAGTGATCCGGTTGGCCCGCCAGTTTCGCGAGGTTGCTAACAGGCTGTGATGGCCGTCGGCGGCCATGAGCGGGCGGCGAATGGAATCAACGCGGTCCTCAGTGATGAGATGGTGATTCGCCTCAGCGAGCGTGCCTAACATTCGATGCCGAAGCAGAGTGCGTGAATCTGCGAGGAATGGCGTGACGATCTCGCCGATCCCGGGCACCCGCACGAGCTGCAGGATCGGATGTGATCGGAGGTCGTCATTTATGACGGCATCGACGAGAACGAGCTTATCGACGCGTTCGGGATAATCAAGAGCTACGGTCGCCGCGACCGCTCCGCCGTAGGAGCAGCCAACGATCGTTGCCGTCCCCAAACCCAGGCGGTCCATGAAGCGAGTGATCATTCTCGCTTGCGACTCGATCGAATAGTCGAATGAACGCGGTTTATCCGAGTAACCAAAGCCGATCAAGTCTATGGCGATCACGCGAAAGCCGGAATCGGCGATCATCGGTGCAGCCGTCTTCCACGAGTAGACACTAGCCGTATAGCCGTGGATGAGGATCACGGGCGGAGCGGCGGCGTCACCAAACTTCGCGGGCCTTGCAAATTCCTGATAATGGACGCGCATGCCGTCGACATGCACAAATCGTGACCTGTCAGCATGCGGCACAAGGTCGGCGACATCCTCAAAGTCGACCGTCGCGGCACGGGTCAGCATCTTTATTGCGACCGCTCCGGCGGCAACCCCAGCAACGGCGAATGCTATATTACGTTTCTTCATCCCTTTCAGTGAGCGAAAGTTTACACCAAAACGACCTTTGGGCGAATCGAGTTTTGGCTACTGTCGTAGACGCCTATCGCGATCAGCTCACCTAATTCCGTCACCATTTGTTGAAGACTGCCATCTTCAAACACCGCGTCGTACAGTCGAGTCGACATACCATTCCTGGTCTTGTCGACACGGTCGGGCGGCAGCACAAACCGCGGCAAATGCTCAACGGCTACCTTCATAGGCAGAAAGGCGTCCCCCGGCGTTTCCTTCGCCGCTAGAACATCGAGCGTGATACTTTGCGATAGATCGAATCTTCCGGCGCGTGTCCTTCTGAGCTCGGTCAGATGAGCTCCCGTCCCTAAGACGCGTCCGATGTCCTGGGCGAGCGTCCGGATATACGTCCCCGCCGAGCAGGCGACAGCGATGCGGCGCTCGTCAGCTGCGGTCTCGGCATCGACCATGTCGAGTTTTGAAATGCTCACTCTCACGGGCTTTCGCTCGACGTCTATACCCTTTCGGGCGGACTCATAGAGCTTCTTGCCGTCGATTTTTTTTGCCGAATACATCGGTGGCAATTGCTCGATCTCGCCGCGAAAACGGTCAAAGATGGGGTCCCAGTCGGTTTGGTCAAGCAGTGCGGCAAACTCCGAATTCCGCATTTCGTATTCGGCACTCCGCGTTCCTGTGCGATCGCCCGTGTCTGTCTCGTAACCAAACTTAATCGTCGCTTCGTACTCTTTATCGTCCTTATCCAGGAACTGTGCGAGCCGCGTCGCACGCCCGACAAGAACGACCATCACGCCGGTCGCAAACGGGTCGAGGGTTCCCGTGTGCCCGACCCGGCGAGTCCCGAGAATTCGGCGTACACGACTCACGACGTCATGCGATGTGATGCCTGCGGGTTTGTCGATGATAAGAACGCCGTCCATAATTGCTAACGAAATCTTAGCAATATGTGGCGAAAACGACCTGTCCCCGTGGATGAAGACAAGCGTGTCGTGAAAGACCGAGCACGCTCTCGCGATCGTACGATGAATCGCGCGTTCACACTGCTCGCCGCGAAGCCTCGTTCCGTGGAGGAGCTCAGAATACGCCTGCTGGAAAAGCTTTGGACCGACGCAGAGATAGTCGACGCGGTCATCCTGAAACTTAAGGAATACAACTATCTCGATGATGCCGCGTACGCCCGCGACCTTGCCCTCTCAAAGCTGCGCCAAAAGCCGCAGGGCCGCCGCCGTCTGCAGCAGCGTCTCTCGCAGAAAAAGATAGACCGCACGACGCTCGACACCGCGATCGCCGCGGCCTACGAGACCCTTCCTGAGACCCAGCTGATCGACACGGCGATCGAAAAACGCGTCCGCCTGAAAGGCCGTCCTGAGACCTTCGAGGATAAACAGAAATTTACCGAGCACCTGCTTCGCCAGGGCTTCGACTACGGCTTGATCCGCGAAAAGCTGAACGACCTTTAGAACCCTTCCTTTCATCTCCCGAAGAAAAACTTCTGCCCGGCTGAATCCAGTCTCGCGAAAGCGCGCGAATTACCCACCACAAGGGAACGCAACCTTCGATAAAACTCACAAGGGGAATATGAAAATGAGATCACTTATTGCAATGCTTACGCTCACGCTGGGCCTGAGCCTGGGAGCCACGGCTCAGATGAAGATGGACGGTAACCCGATGGTCGGCGGTGCGGCGATGTTCAAGACAAAGAACATCGTCGAAAACGCCGTAAACTCGGCGGATCACACGACGCTAGTTGCGGCGGTCAAGGCAGCAGGCCTTGTCGAGACGCTACGGGGCGCGGGCCCTTTTACTGTATTCGCACCGGTGAATAGTGCCTTTGACAAGCTGCCGGCCGGAACAGTCGCAACAACTTCTCAAGGCGGAGAACAAGGACCTGCTAACTAAGATCCTGACCTACCATGTGATCGCCGGTAACTACGATTCAAAAGCCATCGCGGGGGCGATCAAAAAACGCAAAGGCAAGGCTGAATTCACCACCATCTCGGGCGGCAAGCTCTGGGCGATGATGGTCGGCAAGAGTCTCGTGTTAACGGATGAGAAAGGCGGCCACTCGACCGTTACGATCGCGGACGTTCGCCAGTCCAACGGCGTGATCCACGTTGTCGATACGATCGTCATGCCGAACTAGTTTTATCAAGCTTCGTCCGGTGATCGTCGGCAACAAGCACAAAACAAGGTTTCGCCGGCTGCGATGTCCATGAGGGGTGGACCCGCCGCCGGCCGAAAGGGAAGACCAGCGGTCACCGGGCGAATTCATTCGCCCTTTTTTTGTTCGTCAGCGGTATCGTCGACGGCGATGTCGGGATTCTCGGCGGTGAATTGCTCCCTGGGCATTTCGTCGATCAGTCCGCGTAGCGGGCGTGTACCGACATTTGAGCGGAAGCCGCCGTTGTCGTCGTAAAGGCGACGATACTGCGCCGAATTGCGGACTACGCCCTGGACGTATTGTTTTGTCTCTTTGAAAGGAATGGCCTCGACAAATTCGTCGATCTCCGCAGGCAGCGTCGCACGCCACTGCGGCACGCGGTTCGGCCCGGCGTTATAGGCGACTGCAACGAACTCAATGCGCCCGAATTTTGCGAACTGGTCCTTCATATACGCCGTCCCAAGCTCGATGTTAAGGGCCGGTTGATAAAGATCCTCGGGCGAGGTCGGCATTATTGACGAGCCATAACTGCGGGCCATAGTCTTCGCCGTCGGCAGCAAAAGCTGCATCAGTCCGTAGGCGTTGGCACCCGATTTTGCCCTAGGCGTAAAGACCGTTTCCTGCCGGATAATGCCCGCGACCTGATAACGGTCCAGTCCGCGATTAGACGCCCATTGAGTTATCTCGCGCCAGTTGCTTAGCGGGTAAAAATAACTCCACTCCTCCTTACCCATTTCCTCGGGAAACATCTGCGCGTAATCGGGATAGCTCTTTTGCATTGCGACCATTGCCGATGTATTGTCGCCACGCAGGCGGTAATAGCTTGCGAGTACGAGGTTGATCTTCGGGCTGTTGCCCGCCGTCCGCTTGGCATCGTTCAGCTCTTCGATCGCCCAGTCAAACAGTCCCACGATCGCGAGTTCGTCACTTTTTGCCGCAAGATCAAGCTCACGTTGCGTGGCCGTCTCGGCGGCGACGGTGACGGTTCGCAGGTTTGTAATAGCCTTCCTGACCGTCTCGTTTGGCGGCGCGGTCGACCTGCATTGGCCCTGCGACCGGAGGTTAGCAATTCGGTTTGCGGCGAGGTAGCCGTACCAATTTGCCGCGTAGCGATACAGCACGCCGTCATAGAGCGCGCAGGCCTCCGCGATCTTGCCCGCACGTTCAGAATCGCGTGCGGACCAGTAGCCGGCCTTGCCTCGATTGGACGTGTCCTTGTCGGCGTAGCGGGCGAGGTGCTCGGTGAGCATCTGTGACGAAATGGCATAGTTGTTCGCGTCGTGCTGCGTCCATGCCGCCTCGAATTGCGCCTGGGCCACCTCGACAGCATTCGGATACGCAGCGACAGCAGTATTAAAGAAGTACGCGGCATCGGTATTGTTCTTTGCGTCGCGAGCGGCAAGACCGGCGTCGATCAGGGTTTTTGCCTCCAGCGTACCGGTTGGAAACTTGACCCGCATCTCGTCCGCGGTCGTCCGGGCTTGCGGCCACTGTTTGGCTCTTGCGTAGCCCAAGACCATCTGGCGGTAGGCCTCTTCGCGTTCTTTCGCCGTGGGCGCGATCGATGCAAAAACACTCTGTGCGTCCGCCATGCGTGCGGAACCGGCTAGAGCCGTCAAACGCCGAAGCTGGACTGCTGGCGTAAGCGACGACGGGAACGCGGCAGCGAGCGCATTGTAGGCGTTGGCTGCCTCAGCATAATTCTTAACGGCAGCAAAGCGGTCGGCCCTCGCAAGCTGCTCGTCGGCCGTCTGCGGATTCAATGACTGACCCATTGAGGTGAGCTTTGCCTCGGCTTCCTGCGCCTGCGGCGTGCCCGCGGCGAAGAAATATGTTCGCCGGTAATACTTGACCGCCTCCGGGGAGGAGCTTTGCGTCTCATATGCTTTGGCCGTGACCAGAAGTGCCTCAGCATCGTTCTTCTCGCTCATCTCAACGAGAAATGGCGGTACCTCGACGGCTCGTTCAGCCGCTATCGCGGAGGTGGCCCAAATAAGTTTTGTGTCACGGACACGGATCGATTCGGGAAACTCCCTGAGTAATTCATCCGCTACTCTCATTGCTTCGCCATGGTTGCCGGCTTGCTGCAGAGCTCTCATCCGCAGCCAAAGGGCCTCGTCGGCGACCTTTGTCTTCTTGCGAAAGACATCCGTGTTCAACAAAGCAGCAGCCCCGGCAAAGTCGCCCGCATCATAGCGGATACGCGCATGGACGAGCCTTGCAAGCGCACCGGCACGACGACCTGAGAATCGCGATTCGATGTCGGCTACAATGTTTTCCGGCGGTAGCTGTCCGTCGCGCGTCAAACTTCTGAGGTTTGCGAGCGCCTGCTCCTCTGTCTGTGCCGAGCAGCCAACCGTGAAGAGGGTAAGGACGACGACGAGAGCGGACGAGAGGTGGAGAATTTTCTGGAGCATAAACTGCACGAAAACCGGGAGGGAACACTGCGTTTCGCTACAAATCCGACAAGTTATATCATAGCAAAGCCATATTCTTAGATCTTATGAAATCCCAGCGATCAGTCCGCACGATTCTTATTTTCGCGATGCTCGCATCGCCTGTCCTTCTTAGGGCACAGAAACCGACCCCCACGCCGGACGACGAGGTCGTAAAGATCTCGACCAATCTGGTCCAGGTTGATGTCACGGTGACTGATAAAAAAGGAAGGATCGTCCGTGATCTGAGGCCGGATGAGATCGAGATCTATCAAAACGGAAAAAAACAGGAGATCAGCAATTTTTCATTTATATCCAACACGCGCGAGACAACCGAGGGCGAAAAAACAACCATAACGCCTTCGGGAGTTCCGCTCCCGCCAGTGCCGATAAAAGCTGAGAATGTAAAGCGGACGATCGCGCTGGTCGTCGACGACCTGACTCTGTCCTTTGAAAGCACCTACTATGCTCGCCGGGCCCTCAAAAAATTTGTTGACGAGCAGATGCGGGACGGGGATCTTGTTGCCATTGTGCGAACCGGTGCCGGTATCGGCGCTCTTCAGCAATTCACCACCGATAAGAGACTGCTTTACGCGGCAATTGAAAAGGTTCGTTGGAACCCATCCGGGGCCGGCAAAGCGTCTGCTTTTGCGTCCCTAGAACACAAGGTAGATTACGGAAAACCACCCGTCGCTCCCGGGCCCGGTGAGAGGACCGAGGAGGGGATCGAAAAGGAATTCGACGATTTCAGGGCCGCGGTTTTTGCAACCGGCTCCCTGGGGGCCGTCAACTATGTGGCTAATGGTATGTCGGAGCTGCCCGGCCGTAAATCGATAATGCTGCTTTCCGAAGGGTTTAGGCTTTTTACAAAAGATGCAGATGGTACCCCCGCATCGGGCGGCCTGCTTCAGGCGGTTCGCGCCCTGGTCGATAAGGCGAATCGAGCGTCTGTTGTGATATATACCGTCGATCCTCGGGGACTGGCCATTACCGGGGTTACGGCGGCGGACAATTTGAATGGAAGAACTATATCTGAGCTACGAGCAGCTGAGAGCGATCGGCAGGAGGAATTGACTGATACGCAGGATGGTCTAATCTATCTCGCCAAACAGACGGGCGGTTTTGCGATCACGAATAATAACGACATATCGGGCGGCATCCGGCGAATACTCGACGATCAAAGCTACTATCTCATTGGTTATGTTCCGGACGATGAAACATTCGATCCAAAAAAGAGAATTTACAACAAACTTGCCGTTAGGGTAACGCGGAGCGACACGCTGGTGCGTTACCGCAGCGGTTTTTTTAACGTGGAAGAGAAGGCTATCGCGAAACCGTCGACCGCTTTGACGCCGATCGCGCAGCTCCAGAATGCACTCGTCTCGCCGTTCGCAGTCAACGGAATAAACCTTCATCTTAATGCGCTCTTTGGCGATGAGCCTGGGACCGGCTCTTATGTCCGTTCGTTGCTGCACGTCAACGCCCGCGACCTCAAGTTTATCGACGAAAAGGATGGATCCAAGAAAGCCGTTTTCGACGTGCTTGCGTTAAGTTTTGGCGACAACGGCCAGGTCATCGACCGGTTAGGAAAAACGTATACGCTCAGCGTAATGCCGGACTTTTATAAGAAGATGCTCGAGGACGGCTTTGTATACCAGTTCGCTTTTCCGGTGAAAAAGCCCGGTGCCTACCAGTACCGAGTCGCGATCCGGGACTTTCAGGGCAAAGGTATCGGCTCTGCTAGCCAGTTTATCGAGGTTCCAGATCTAAAGAAGGGCAAGGTGACGCTGTCGAGCATTGTTCTAGCTAACGTTTCTCAGGATGAATGGCGACGGCTCTCCACGCCCGGAGCCGCCGAGGTTAAGAATGATCCGATGGCTGACACGGCCTTGCGTCAAGCTAAACGTGGCTCCGTGTTGCAGTACGGCTTCGAGATCTATAACGCGAAACTCTCGCCTGCAAAACAACCGCAACTCGAATCCAGAATTCGCATGTTTCGAGACGGCAAGCTCGTTCTCGACGGTGAGCAAAAACCCATGGATCTGCAGGGTCAAACTGACATGCAGCATCTCAAGCTCAGCCGTGCCCTCTTGCTCGGCAAGGAAATGGAGCCGGGCGACTATGTTCTTCAGATCATCGTCACCGACACTTTGGCAAATGCTAATAAGCAGGTCGCGACCCAGTACGTTCAATTCGAGGTTGTCGAATGATCGTGCTCGCACGAGCATATCCTCATCGCGATCAAAATGAAGTCTTACATCTTTTCTCTCAGCCTCGTTTTTTTGGCCGTGCTATCGGCTGGCGCTCAGACTCCGCATACTGTGCCGTCGCCGACGCCGGCAGATGACGACGTTGTAAAGATCTCAACAAATCTTATCCAGGTCGATGTCTCGGTTACCGACGGCAGTGGCAAGCCCGTAACCGACCTCAAGCCTGAGGAGGTAGAGATCTATGAGAACGGCGAGAAACAGAAGATCGCTAATTTCTCCTTCGTCTCGAATGTACGCACCACGATCGAGCAACCGAAAAATACCGGAGCTGGCGGTATCGTCGTTCCGGTGCCGCCGCGAACCGTGCGGCCCGAGCAGATACACCGGACGTTTGCCCTCGTGGTAGACGATCTATCGCTGTCGTTTGAAAGCGCGTATTCCACCCGCCGGGCGCTAAAGAAGTTTGTCGACGAGCAGATGCAGGACGGCGATCTTGTCGCGATCATCCGGACCGGAGCCGGGATCGGGGCATTGCAGCAATTCACCTCGGATAAACGGCTGCTCTATGCGGCGATCGAGAAAGTTAAATGGAACCCGTCGGGAACGGGCGGCGTCAGTGCCTTTGCTCCGATCGAGGCTACGCCCGAGACGGACCCCACGCCTGACCCCAACTCTGACGAGGCGACCTCAATGACTGGTTCGGGACAATCTCTCGACAGCTTTAGAGGCACGGTCTTCGCCACCGGAACATTGGGCGCTCTCAAGTACATCGTAACTGGGATGAGCCAGCTCCCGGGCCGAAAGTCGGTGATCATGTTCTCGGACGGCTTTAAGCTTTTCGAGACGGATGACAATGGCAACCCGGTCAGCAGTCAGGTGCTGGATTTTCTGAGAACGCTTGTCGATCTCGCAAATCGTTCGGCGGTGACGTTTTACACAGTCGACGCCCGCGGCCTGCAAACGCTCGGCTTTACTGCGGCGGACAATATTTCAGATACGAGCCCCGACGCAATGAATGCACAGCGTCAGGCTCGCAGCGATCAATTGCATGATACCCAGGAAGGCCTGACCTATCTCGCCGAGGAGACGGGTGGCTTTGCGATACGCGATAACAACGACCTCTCGGGCGGTGTCCGTCGCGTGCTTGACGACCAGAGCTATTATCTCGTCGGGTACGAGCCAGATGCCGATACCTTCGACCCAGCGAAGCGAAAATTCAACAAGCTTGAGGTCCGTGTGCTGCGGAAGGGAGTAAAGGTCCGCTATCGCAGCGGTTTCTTTAATGTTGCTGAGACCGAACGCCCGGCATCGGCCCCGACAACCCGGACACCGAGTCAGCAGCTTGAGGATGCACTCGTCTCGCCATTCGCCGTAAGGGGGATCGATCTGCGTCTCAACGCGCTATTTGGCGACGATCCTAAGTCCGGCGCCTTCGTTCGCTCGCTGCTCCACGTCAACACAGCCGATCTGGTCTTTACGGATGAAAAGGACGGGACGAAAAAGACGACTATAGAGATACTCGCGATGAGCTTTGGCGACAATGGGAAGATAGTTGACCAGCTTGCCAAGGGATATACGATCACGCTCAAACCGGAGCAGTACAAGCGTCTCGCCGCGAGCGGCTTTGTCTATCAATTCACCTTCCCGGTAAAGAAGCCCGGCGCCTATCAGTATCGTGTCGCTCTGCGCGATGCGACCGGCGGCGGGATAGGCTCGGCGAACCAGTTTATCGAGGTGCCGGACGTGAAGAACAATCGGCTCACGACGTCGAGTATGATCCTTCACAATCTGACCGCTGAGGAATGGCAAGGCTTTAATTCCGGCGCTAGTAGCGGCGTCGCTACAAACAGTATCGCCTCTGACACCGCTCTGCGGCAGGTCCTGACAAATAGCGTCTTGCGATACGGACTTGAGATCTACAACGCGAATCTCGATGCCGAGAAGCAGCCGCATCTGACGACGCGGGTGCGTGTTTTTCGGGATGGCAAGCTCTTTTACGAAGGTAAGGACGTGCCCATGTCATCGGCCGGTCAGACAGATCTGCGACACCTCAAGACAGCCGGCGCGCTCGCGATCGGCAAGACGATGCATGCGGGAGATTACGTCTTGCAGATCGTTGTAACCGATACGCTGGCAAAGGCAAAGCAGCAAATAGCAACCCAATTCGTCGAGTTTGAGGTCGTGCAATAGAGCAAGATTGCTTTTCGCGGCGGCAGGCAATAACCTAGCCTTTTGCCGCGATGCTCAAGATCCGCTCTATAGAGCTCACCGAGATCAATCTCCCTCTAGTCCATTTTTTTGAGACCAGCTTTGGCCGTACCTTCGAGCGTCGGATCATTTTGGTCCGCGTCGAGGACGGCGATGGTGCGGAAGGCTGGGGCGAGGTCACGTGCGGCGAAACGCCGAGTTATTCGGACGAATGGACCGATTCCGCGTGGGTGACGATCGAGAAACTACTCGGTCCGATGGTCGTTGGCCACGAGCTCGAGGCGGCGGCTGGTGTTTGGGATCGGATGTCACGCGTTCGCGGTCACCGAATGGCAAAGGCTGGGATAGAGACGGCGTGCTGGGACCTCGAGGCAAAAAAACTCGGGCTTCCGCTCTGGCGGCATCTCGGTGGTGCTAATCAAACTATCGAATGCGGCGTCTCGATCGGGATACAGGATACGGTCGAGCAGCTTCTTGAAAAGGTCCGCGTTGAACTTGAGGCGGGCTACAAACGGATCAAGATCAAGATCAGTCCGAAGTGGGACTACGATGTGATCAAGGCAGTTAGAGCAGAATTTGGCGATATCTCGCTCGTTGCCGACGCAAACTCGGCGTACACGCTCGCTGACACCGACAAGCTCCGGAGCTTTGACGAATTTGAGCTGATGATGCTCGAGCAGCCGCTCGGTCACGACGACATCGTCGATCACGCCAAGCTGCAAGCCCAGATCAAAACGCCGATCTGCCTCGACGAGCCGATCAAGTCCGCGGACGACGCCCGCAAAGCCATCGAGCTAAAGTCAGGCAAGATCATCAATCTAAAAAACGGCCGCGTTGGCGGCCATACGCAGTCGAAACTCGTCGAGCAGACGGCCCGCGAGGCCGGTATTCCGGTCTGGTGCGGCGGCATGCTCGAGTCCGGCATCGGCCGCGCCCACAACATCGCGATCTCGACCCTCGCCGGCTACACAATGCCCGGCGACGTCTCAGCATCTAAGCGTTATTGGCACGAAGACATTATCGATCCGGGGGTTGAAGTGTCACCGCGAGGAACGATAGCTGCGCCGGATGGGCCGGGAATCGGTTTCGAAGTTCGACGCGAACGAATTAAAGAATTGGCCGTGCGAACGGCAACAATATGAGCAATCCAGAACCAAACAAGATCATCTTTTCGATGGTCAAGGTCAGTAAGTTTTACGACAAAAAGGCGGTCCTCAAGGACATTTATCTCTCGTTCTTTTACGGTGCTAAGATCGGCGTGCTTGGCCTCAACGGCGCGGGTAAATCGTCGCTGCTGCGGATCATCGCGGGTACGGACAAGGACTTTAACGGCG
>DASYKW010000040.1:0-6147 GCA_035995005.1 Pyrinomonadaceae bacterium | reverse complement strand
CCTTAGCGTTTTTGCTCGTTCTCACTCCTTGGACAGTGCGGAATTGGCGTCTTTTCGGCGTCGTCCAGCCGCTCGCACCTGCGCATGCTGAGATGCCGGGCGAATTCGTGGCGTTCGGATATTTGCGGTGGGTGCGGACGTGGGTCGACGACTCGCGATTTACGGAGCCGATGCTCTGGAATCTCGACGACAAGCCGATCAGGATCGCGTCGATCCCGGCTAAGACTTTCGACTCACCTGATGAACAGGCTCGTGTCGCCGCGCTTCTCGATGCATACAACAACCCGCTGGGCAGCAATAACAAAAAGCCTGACGAGAGTGACGACATCAACACTTCAGACGGTGCCAGTTCACAGGATGATGACAGCGGTGATGCGGCCGACGATAGCGCGGACGCGTCGGCTGACGACCAGAACACCGACGACGATTCGAACGACATCTCGGATGAGGACGAGAATGCGCTCGTCAAGATGACGCCGGAGATCGATGCGGGGTTTGCGGCCATCGCCGACGAGCGTATCTCGCGGTCGCCTGCTCGATATTATGCGTGGCTGCCGATGAAACGCGCGGCAGCGTTGTGGTTCGACTCGCATTCCCTCTACTGGCCATTCGGCGGACAGATGTCGCCCGTTAGCGATCTCGACTACGACGTCGCGCAGCAGTGGTGGCTGCCGTTTTTCACGCTCCTTACATGGCTCTACACACTCGCGGCGCTCGGTGGCGTAGTCGTAATGTGGCGGGAGGAGGCGATGCGTCGGTGGCTTGTGCTGCTCGCTCTAATGTCGCTGCCGCGGATCGCGTTTTTCGCGACGCTCGAGAACCCGGAGCCGCGATATGTCGTTGAGCTGTTGATGTTTACGGCGGTGCTTGGCGGAATTTGGCTCGGCGGACGACCTCGGAACAAGGTCCGTTCAGATCTCGACACCGAACGTCTAATGTCTCTGGATGTGTTTCGAGGCATCACCATCGCGGCGATGACGCTCGTGAATTCGCCGGGAACCTGGACCGCTGTCTACCCGCCGCTGCTCCACGCCGAGTGGAACGGTGCGACGCCGACAGATTGGATATTCCCGTTCTTTTTGTTCATCGTCGGCGTGTCCGTTGCTGTCACCTTTGCGAAGGATCATGCGCAGAAAGCTGGCTCGGCGGCCTACGTAAAGATCGCACGACGCGCGCTGGTGCTTTTTGGACTCGGGCTGCTGCTCGATATATTACCGCTCTATAACCTGTGGACAGCAGCGTGGTTCGAGCCGTCGGAAGTGCGGATCATGGGCGTGCTCCAGCGCATCGCGATCTGCTACGCTGCCGCAGCACTGGCCTATCTGCACACGACCTGGAAGACGCAGACGATTATCGTCGCGGTTATTGTGCTCGGTTACTGGGCGTTACTGACGCTTGTCGGCGTGCCCGGGTGCGACGCGACGACGGCAGTCGATGCGAGCTGTAACCTTCCGGGTTTTGTCGATCGGATCGTCCTTGGCACAAACCATTTGTGGCCGCAGTCTCAGATCGTGGATCCTGAGGGAATTCTGTCGACGCTGCCGGCGATCGCGACGACGCTGCTCGGTGTCCTCGCCGGGCGGTGGCTGACGAGCGATCTTAAGAACCGCGTATCTCGAATGCTGGCCGCCGGCGTCGCGATCTTTGCGGTCGGCTGGCTTTGGAGCCATTGGTTCCCGCTAAACAAGTCGCTGTGGACAAGCTCGTATGTTTTGTATACCGGTGGGCTCGCGATCGTTTTCCTCGCGGCGTTTCACTGGCTGATCGATCTCAAGGGCTATAAACGCTGGGCGACGCCATTTGTCATTTTTGGAACGAACGCGATCGCGCTCTACGTCGGTTCAAGCCTCGTTGGCAAGGCCCTGAGTATCATTGAGTTCGACGCCGGGAATGATACGACACAGACGCTGCAGGAGCGAATATTCGACAGTTGGTTTCTACCCGTCGCGTCCCCGACGAACGCGTCGCTTTTGTACGCGACCGCATTCGTCGTGTTGTGGATGCTGCTGATGTGGCTGCTGTATCGAAAGCGTGTCGTCCTCAAGGTATAATTGCGATCAGTATGAACAACTTATTCCATCTCGCATTTCCGGTCCACGACCTCGATGCGGCTCGCGCGTTTTACGGCGGCGTGCTCGAGTGCGAGGAGGGCCGCAGCTCGGACCACTGGATCGATTTCAATCTCTACGGGCATCAGATCGTTACGCATCTGTCGGAGGGTGCGGGCGTAATGGCGACGAATCATGTCGACGCCGATCATGTCCCGGTACCGCATTTTGGTATAGTCCTGCCCGTCGACGAGTGGCGCGAGCTTGCCGACAAGCTGACGGCTAAAGGCGTCGAATTCGTCATCGAACCCAAGATACGTTTTGAGGGTGAGGTGGGCGAGCAGGCGACGATGTTCTTTCTCGATCCGAGCGGTAACGCTTTGGAATTCAAGGGATTTAGCAACTTTTCGCAGGTCTTTGCCAAATGAGATCGTTCGTCATTGCCATTCTCTGTCTGCTTCCCGTCGCGGCCTGGTCGCAGTCGCGAATGATCGCGATAACCATCGACGATCTTCCCGTCGTTTCGACGCGGAGCGATGCAAAAACGAGACGCGAAATCACTACCAAGATCCTCGGGCATTTGAAAAAAGCGAGAGTTCCCGCGATCGGATTTGTAAACGAGAACAAACTCTTCGCCAGCGACAAGCGCGATGAGGTTCAAGTCGATCTCCTGCGCCTTTGGCTCACCGCCGGGATGGAGCTCGGCAATCACACTTACTCACATCGCAGTCTCAACACTTTATCGCTCACCGATTACGAAGCCGACCTCTTAAAGGGCGAGACGGTCACTAAGGAGTTGCTTCGTGGGAACGGACGCGAGATACGATACTTTCGCCATCCGTTCCTGCAAACCGGCAGGTCGCTGCAGATCAAGGCCGACTTTGATGCGTTCCTTGCCGAACATCGATACCGCATCGCTCCGATATCCTTCGATAATTCTGACTACATCTTCTCCCGTGCCTACGATATTGCTTTTGACCGGGGAGATAAAAAGCTCATGAAGCGAGTAGGCGAAGCGTACGTGCCGTACATGCAGAGCAAGCTCGAATATTGGGAACGCCAGTCCAAGCGGATGCTTGGCCGCGAGATCGCTCAAACGCTGCTCATTCACGCGAACTTTATCAATTCGGACTACCTCGGCGATCTGATCGCGATGTTCAAGAAACGGGGGTACAAATGCGTTGACCTCGACACGGCCCTCAAAGACGATGCATACCGGCTGCCCGATACCTACATCGGTCCCGCCGGCATTTCGTGGATCCACCGTTGGACCCTCGCGAAGGGGAAGGAATTTCTTGAGCCCAACGAGCCTACAGTGCCGGACTTCGTACTGAAACTTTCCGGCTTCGACTCGGAATAATGAAAACCGCTGAGGTCGTCATAGTCGGCGGCGGTGTCGCCGGGGCGAGCATTGCGTGGCATCTCGCCGAGCGAGGCTGCACGGATGTGCTTGTACTGGACCGCTCGGCGTCGCTGGGCGAGGGCTCGACGGGCAAGGCGACCGGCGGCATCAGGGCGCAGTTCGAGACCGACATCAATGTCAGGATGTCGCTGTATTCGCTCGATTTCTTTCGCGACTGGGATTTTGACGCCGAATACGACCCGAAGGGATATCTATTCCTGGCCACCAACAATCTTCATCTCGAATACCTCAGCCGCACCGGCGACCGCCAGCGTGAGCTTGGCTACGACAGCGTGCATCTGGTGACGCAGGACGAGATCGCTGCGATCGTGCCGGGGATGAATGTCGATGACGTTGTCGGCGGGAGCTTCGGGCCGAGGGACGGTTTCATCAATCCGCTTGCGGTGCTCGAGGGATTCGTCGTTGGTGCCTCGCAGCGGGGGATGCGTGTCGTTACTGGCACCGAGGTCCAAAAGATAAAGGTCGACGATGGTCGCGTGACCGGTGTTGTGACAAAGGACGGCCAGATCGATTGCGAAAAGGCTGTTATCGCGAGCGGTGCCTGGGCAAGGCAACTCGCGCTCAGCGCCGGTATCGACCTGCTTGTCACACCCCTGCGGCGCCAGATCGTCTGGGCACGGACGCCCGAGCCGCTGCCCGCGGACCTGCCGATGGTGATCGATCTCAAGGACGGGTTTCATTTTCGGCCGGCGATGGATTTTTCTCATGGCTCGTCCGCTCAAGATCCAAACGCCGTGCTATTTGCGTGGCCGGACCCGGACGAGCCGCCGAGTTTCTCGACAAAGTTCGACGACGGTTTTTTGGATAAGGTGGGCGAACGTGCATTTCACCGGGCACCATTTCTTGCGGGCTCGCAGATCGTTTACGAGAAATGCCGCGCCGGACTGTATGAAAATTCGCCCGACCATCATGCGATCCTCGGCGGCTGCGAGATCGACGGACTTTATTTTGCCAACGGCTTCTCGGGCCATGGGGTGATGCACTCGCCGGCGACGGGACGAGCACTTGCCGAGATCATTCTCGACGGCGAGGCGAGCTTTCTGGACGTCTCGTCATTGAGCATCGAGCGATTCGCCAAAGGTGAGTTGCTGCACGAAGCGGGGTTCATTTAGTTTTTCACCACAGAGCGCATGGAGAGCACAAAGAAGGTAGAGGCTTTGATTTCCCCCTCCGCGTTCTCTGTGTTCTCTGTGGTAAATTCGCTTTAATGACCACAGCGATCGTTCATCATCCCATATACGCAAAGCACGACACCGGCCCGGGCCATCCGGAGACGCCAATGCGTTACAACGTCGTGATGGATGCTCTCCGTGAGGACGAAAAATTCTGGTCGGCGCTCGTCGAGATCACGCCTGAAAAGGCTTCAAAAGGCAGTATGCTTGCGGCCCACACCTCACAGCATTACAAGGAGGTTGAAGAGGCATTCCTGCGCGGGCAGGACCGGCTGGATGCCGACACAGTGATCTCGATGTCGTCATTTGACGCATCACTATTTGCTGCGGGAGGAGCTATCGCGGGAGTCGAAGCAGTGATGCATGGCGACGCCGACAACGCATTTGTCGCGGTGCGCCCACCGGGGCATCATGCAACCGGCGAGCACGCGATGGGCTTCTGTCTTTTTAACAATGTCGCGGTCGCCGCACGTTACGCGCAGAACCGATACGCCGAGATCGATCGCGTTGCGGTGATCGACTGGGATGTCCATCACGGCAACGGCACGCAGGGCATCTTTTACACGGACGGCAGCGTGCACTTTTTTTCGATGCATCAATACCCCTGGTATCCGGGAACGGGTAGCCGCGGCGAGACGGGATACGGCAAGGGCCTTGGTGCGACGATGAATATTCCGGTCAAGGCCGAGACGCGAGCGGACGAGCAGATGAGGATGTTCGAGGCGGCACTGTCCGATATCTCGCGGGATTTCAAACCTGATCTCGTGATGATCTCGGCGGGCTTTGACGCTCACCTGAGCGACCCGCTCGGGCAGCTGCGACTGACCGACAAGGATTACGCCTCGATGACGCGTACCGTTCTCGATTGGGCCGATGACACCTGTGGCGGACGCGTCGTGTCGTGTCTCGAGGGAGGGTATAATCTCGACACCTTGGGCGAAACCGTCAAAACGCACGTCGCGGCCTTAGCACGCTAAATCGCTTGTGCTATATTCCTCGCATACAACAAAACTCCCGAGCGGTTTAGAGGAGACCTAAGAATGCCCGACGTCGAGATCCCTTGTGTACAGTGCAAGGAAATATTCTTTTTTACCGAAAAGGACCAGGAACTTTTTTACCAACGGAACATGCCGTCTCCGCAGCGGTGTCCTAAATGCCGCTCGAAAAAGGCGGCGATCGCCGAGGATGCGCCTAAGAGGTTTGAGATCGTCTGTGACAATTGCGGAAAACACGATACTGTTCCGTTCCAGCCAAAGGTCGGCCGCAGCGTTCTGTGCAAAGACTGTCACGAGGCCAGCCGCTCGCGGGCCAGATTCGCATAACTCATGAATTTTGAAACTGTCCTTTACGAGATCGACGGCGGGGTCGCCACGATCACGATGAATCGTCCCGACGCGCTAAATGCGTTGTCGATGCAGCTCACGAATGACCTCTATTCAGCCTTCAAACAGGCCGAAGCGGACGGGGCGAGGGCGATAGTCTTTACCGGGAACGGCCGTGCGTT
>DASYKW010000039.1:0-5705 GCA_035995005.1 Pyrinomonadaceae bacterium | reverse complement strand
CGTGCAGGACTGCTCGTAAATACAACGCCGCTTGAGGCGGGCTGGACGGGCCGTCTCGTCGTCGAGATCGCAAACCTCGCCAACTTGCCCTTGCGCGTCTACGTCAACGAGGGCATCGGACAGATACTTTTCTTTGAGTCGGATGAGGATTGCGCGGTCTCTTACGAGGACCGTGGCGGGAAGTATCAGGGGCAGACGGGACTGACGTTCGCAAAACTTTAGCGCGTGTCGCCCTTTGGAAACTTTACTCGCTCGGGCTCGGCGTTCAGCCGCTCGAGCATTTTCTTTATCAGGCGTGATTTTACCGATCCCGCGCGTTTGGGCTCGACGAGATACCGAACGATCGCCTCGATCCAGGTATTCTCGCTGACACGAAATACAACCACGGGCCGCTCCTGGACCTCAAGCTGATCGACCGGCGTCTGGGCCAGCAGCTCGCGAAAGACGCGAATGCGATCCATCATCGCCTCGCCGACCTCCTCGGCCGCGGTCTCGCTCATCACCTTTGCGACAAATTCGAGATCGCTTTGATAGGCGATCTGAAATTTAATGTCGTTCCACACATACGGAAAAAGCGACCACGAATAGTTGTGGACGACGGTGCTCAAGACCTTTGAATTCGGAAACTTGATGATGCGGCCGCTCGGGTGATTTGAGGTTGAGAGCAGCTCGCCGCCAAATTCCCACAACGTCGTGTCCAGATAACTGACGGCGATGACATCACCGGTCGCCTCACCGATCTTGATCCGGTCGCCGACCTTGTAAGGAACTTTGACGAGGATGTACACCCACCCGATAAAGCTCGTGATCGGCGTCTGCAGAGCGAAGCCGAGGATCAACGAGATCAGGCCGAACGACACGACGGCGGTGTACCAATTGGCAAAAAGGACTGTCAGGACGATGAATGCGACCGTTATCCCGGCGACAAGCTTGACGACGCGATTCAGGTTGTAACGTGCGGCGCCGTTCGAGAGTGGACGCACGAGATAGACCCGCACGCCGCGAAAGAACATCAGCGCAAACACGATGCCCATTGCTCCGCTCAGCGATCGCTCTATCAGCGGAAGATAAGGATCGGCAAAGCCGAAATAGCGCAGCTCGACGAAGTAATAGACGGCCGCGAAGGCGACCAGCAGGATGATGTAGGTTCCAAACCAGAGTTTTTGAACCGGGTCGACATCCGCCAGCTTTGGCGGTGCGGCACCGGCCGACTGTTCCAACTCGCGCTTTACGTCAGGCGTTTCGCTGAGATGCTGAGCTTGTTTCGTCGTGTCTTTCACTGGATAGCTTCAGTGTACATCCGAGTGCCGGGATCGACCGTTCTTTGGATTACATTCTGTTTTCGGGGCATAATTCTCTTCAAGTGCAAAACATCGACAATTACATCGGCGGTGAGCTTGTGCTGCCGGCTTCGGGTGAATATCTAGACAATTATGATCCGTCGATGGCTGAGGTCTACTCGCTGATCGCCGACTCAGACGATCGAGACGTTCATCTCGCTGTCGAGGCTGCGAAGGTCGCATTTCCCGTTTGGTCGTCAACGCCGGCGGAGGAGCGTTTTGAGGTCCTGATGCGTCTCGTTGCATTGATCGAGCGTGACCTTGACGACCTCGCACTCGCCGAGAGCGTCGATAACGGCAAGACGCTTGCGATCGCAAAGCGCCTGGACATTCCGCGCGCGGCGTCGAATTTTCGTTTTTATGCGACGGCGGCGATGCATATTGCGAACGAATCGCACGAGACCACACAAGCCGGCGGTATCCAGGCGCTCAACTATACGCTTCGGCAGCCACTCGGCGTCGTGGGCTGCATTTCCCCGTGGAACCTGCCGCTGTATCTCTTCACCTGGAAGATCGCACCCGCGATCGCGGCTGGCTGCACCGTCGTCGCAAAGCCGAGCGAGGTCACGCCGATGACGGCGTTTCTGCTGTCGAAGTTGTGCATCGAGGCCGGACTGCCCTCCGGCGTGCTGAATATCGTTCACGGTCTCGGGCCTAAAGTTGGATCGGCGATCGTCGCACACAAGGACGTAAAGGCGATCTCTTTTACCGGCGGAACAACGACGGGCGAGGAGATCGCACGTGTGGCGGCACCGATGTTCAAAAAGCTGTCGCTCGAGCTCGGCGGCAAGAACCCTAACATCATCTTTGCCGACTGCAACTACGCCGAGGCCCTCGCAGAGACGCGACGTGCGGCTTTCACTAACCAGGGCGAGATCTGTCTGTGTGGATCGCGGATATTTGTCGAGCGGCCGATCTATGAGCGGTTTAAGGCGGACTTTGTCGCCGATGTTTCGAGCCTAAAGGTGGGCGATCCGCTGGAGGCGGACACGGACGTTGGTGCGATCGTCTCGAAGCAGCATTTCGACAAGATCATGTCCTACATCGAGCTGGCCAAGCAGGAAGGCGGGACCATTCTCACTGGCGGCGAGGGGGTGCAGTTGTCGGGCCGATGCGTAAATGGCTGGTTCATTCAACCGACCGTTATCGAGGGCCTTGGCCACGATTGCCGCACGAATCAAGAGGAGATATTCGGCCCGGTCGCGACGATAATGCCGTTCGACACGGAGGAAGAAGTTCTGGGATATGCGAATTCGGTTCGATATGGTCTCTCTGCGACTGTATGGACGGAAAACCTATCGCGTGCCCACCGCGTAGCATCTAAACTCGAGTCCGGCATTGTCTGGATCAACTGCTGGCTCCTCCGCGATCTGCGAACGCCCTTTGGGGGCGTAAAGGATAGCGGCGTCGGCCGCGAAGGCGGGTTTGAGGCGCTAAAGTTTTTTACTGAGGAAAAGAATGTATGCGTAAGGCTGTGACCTTGCATCCAAACGATACTCTCCTGCACACCTATGAAAAGAATATTCGGACTACTTCTGCTCTCTATTCTCGCATCAATTTCGATCGGCGCTCAGGTCAAGCCGCCGACAGAATCGGCGATGGACCGCTTTCTCCGGTACGTGAAGATCGGCACTCAGTCGGCGGAGGACCAGAGCACTGTTCCTAGCACTAAGAAGCAGTATGACCTGGCGAGATTGCTGGAAAAGGAATTGACGGCACTTGGCGTGCAGGACGTTCGCGTGAGCGAATTCGGGATCGTTTACGGAATGGTTCCCGGGAATCTTGCTGACAACTCCAAGGTGCCGACGATCGGCTTTATCGCGCACATGGACACGTCACCAGCAGTTTCCGGGGCGAATGTGACCGTAAACATTGTCAAAAATTACCAAGGTGGCGACATCGTCCTGCCTAACGACAAAACGCAGGTCATTGCGGTCGATAAGAATCCTGACCTCAAGAATCTCATCGGCGACGACATCATAACGGCCGACGGCACGACGCTACTCGGGTCGGACGATAAGTCCGGCTGTGCCGAGATCCTGACGATGATCGACATCCTGAAACAGAATCCGTCGATCAAGCACGGCAATGTCGCGGTCGCATTTACGCCCGACGAAGAGGTCGGCGGCGGCATCGATAAATTCGAGATCGAGAAATGGGGAGCGAAGTTTGCCTACACGGTCGATGGCGAGCAACTAGGGGACATCTCAAACGAGACGTGGTCTGCGAGAACGGCGACAGTAACCTTTCACGGCAAGAACACGCATCCCGGCACGGCGAAAGGCATCATGATCAATTCGCTCTATGCGGCCGGCGACTTTCTCGCGGGGTTTCCTGCCAGCGCGCCAAACCGTCCGGAGACGACCGAGGGACGTGTGGGATTTGTCCATCCTTACTCGGTAAACATGACGGAGGAGACGTCGACGATCAAGATCCTCATTCGTGACTTTGACCTGTCGGGTGTTGCCGCAAAGGAAGAGCTGCTGAAGGGCATCGTTGCAAAAACCGCCGCCAAGCACCCGGATGTCAGGATCGAATACGATTCGAAGCTCGGCTATCTGAATATGAAAGAGGTGCTGAAAAATTATCCGCAGCTCACCGACTATGCTATCGAGGCTGCAAAACGTGCGGGCGTGCCTTCAGAATTGCGTCCGATCCGCGGTGGAACGGACGGCTCAAATCTCACCGCCCGCGGCCTGCCGACGCCAAACCTATTTACAGGCGGTCACAACTTCCACGGGAAACTCGAATTCAATTCACGAAAAGGGCTTGAGAAGACGACCGATACGCTCGTGAACCTCGTGCAGATCTGGGCGGAAAAGAAGTAGCCACGGCGGCCTACTTCACGTACAGGTCAGGAAACTTCTTCTTTAACGCCTCGAGCTTTGGCATGTCGTTGTAGACGATGTACGAGTCGGTCGGATTGCGCTCAAGGTAGTCCTGGTGATACGCCTCGGCTTCATAGAATTCCTTTAGCGACGACACCTCGGTGACGATCTTGGTCTTAAAGACCTTGGCACTATCGATCGCGGCAATGTAATCCGTGGCGAGCTTTTTCTGATCATCATTCATATAGAAGATGGCCGAGCGGTACTGCGTTCCGCGATCCGGGCCCTGGCGATTTAGCTGCGTCGGGTCGTGCGCCACTGAAAAGAAAACGGTCAAAAGCTGCGTATATGTCACTTTTGCCGGGTCAAACGTGACCTTGACCGACTCGGCATGGCCGGTGTCACCGCTACTGACGTCCTCGTAGCCAGGATCCTTTTTTGTCCCGCCCGCGTAGCCCGAACGCGCATCTGTCACGCCTTTGACGTGCTCAAAAACCGCCTCGACGCCCCAGAAACACCCGCCCGCGAATACAGCGGTCTGCAGCTCCTGCGGCTTGGCATCGGCAGTTTTGTTTGGCGTCGGTGCGAGATTGGCGATGTCTACGTCGGGCTTTGACGCTGACGTTGTTGCGATGCCGCAACCGATCGCGGCGATAACGGCGAGTAATAAAGATAGTTTCATAACGGCTGACATAAGTTCGATCCCAAATTATATCCGGTATCTTATTCGAAAACCGGCCGCAAATAGATTCGATGCTGCAACAGCGAAGCTGGTCGGCCTTTGTTGTAAAATTTATTCATACGAGTATGGATGACGGCTTGATCGATTCGTCGAGAGCACCTGAGCCTGTTGGGCTATATCCGCACGCAAGACGGGTAGGCGATCTTCTGTTCTTGTCAGGCGTGGGTCCTCGCGAACGCGGCTCGGCTAAGATACCGGGCGTACAGATGAATGACGCCGGCGAGATCGTTTCTTACGACATCGAGGAGCAGTGCAGATCGGTCTTTCGCAACGTCAGATACATCCTCGAAGATGCCGGCTCGAGCTGGGACGATATCGTCGACGTGACGGTCTTTCTCACAAATATGAAGGCCGATTTTGCCGCCTACAACCGAATTTACGCCGAATATTTCGCAGACAACAAACCATGTCGGACAACGGTCGAGGTCGGAGCCCTGCCCACACCGATCGCGATCGAAGTAAAGATAATAGCGACAACAAAGAAGGAGAATAGATGACCGAAACACACGGCTACGCAACAGATGGCCCCGAGGCCAAGTTTCATCCCTGGACCTTTGAGCGACGAGATGTCGGAGCGAACGACATCTTGATAGCGATAGAGTACGCGGGTATCTGCCATTCGGATATTCATTCGGCTAAGAACGAATGGGAAGGTGTCGGTATGCCAACTACCTACCCGCTCGTACCCGGCCACGAGATCGTCGGACGTGTTACACGGGTTGGTGGCGGCGTGACCAAATTTAAGGTGGGCGACATTGCCGGGATCGGATGTTTCGTCGATTCCTGCCGCGAGTG
>DASYKW010000038.1:0-22343 GCA_035995005.1 Pyrinomonadaceae bacterium | reverse complement strand
CGGCATGGCGTCCTCTCTTGCCTTGAATATGCAAAAAGCTTCGACCTCAAGCGAGCACGGGCTCTTTCGAACCCGCAGCTTGCGCCGCACCTCGAGTTCGTCGACCTGGGCGGCCACGGATATGCGAAGGTGCGCCTCACTGACAAAGAGATGCGAACCGAGTTCGTATGCATCCCGCGACCGATCACACGAAGTGCGAGCCCGGATGGCGGACCGCTACGCTACCGCGTCGCGCTTGTCGCCAAGCTCTGGCGGCCCGGCGAACGCCCGTACCTCAAGCAACAGGTTCTGGAAGGCGACGTCGAACTGTCGATCTGACCTTCGACCGCGCGACGGGTCTGTCGCGGCGTTGCGCGACGCAGTCCGTACTGGAGAAAAATGAACGGGACGTTTCCGAAGAAACGTCCCGAAGATGAAACCAAATGCTTTCGCACCAAAGCCTGCCTTTTGAGGTGCAGACGGCCCCATGGCTACTTAGTGTAGCAGAAGTTTCAAACGTTGCCCTCGTCCGCTAGAACGCCTCGCCAAAGCTGACCTCGCCCGCGACCGCGACCTGATAGGCTGACACGCGCCGCTCAAAGAAGTTCGCCAGCTCCTGCACGTCCTGCAGGTCCATGAAGGAGAACGGGTTCTTCGCCCCGTACACCTTTGTCAGCCCCAGCATCGCAAGTCGTTGGTCGGCTATGTATTCGAGATATTGCCGCATATCACCGACGGAAAGGCCGGAGATCCCGCCCGAGAGGATATCCTGGGCAAACTGCATCTCGCACTCGACGGCCTCGTCGAGCATGGTTGCGATGCTTCGCTCGAGCTCCGCATCAAAGAGCAGTGGTTCCTCTTTACGGACTGTCTTGACGACCTCGAGAGCAAATCCCATATGAGCCGATTCGTCGCGAAATACCCAGTTAGTCCCCGCAGCTAGACCATGTAAGAGTCCCTTTGACCGCAGGAAATACACATAAGCAAACGCCGCAAAGAAGAACAGCCCCTCGATACAGGTTGCAAAGCAGATCAGATTAAGCAGAAACATCCGTCGGTCGCCGACGCTCTTCAGGGAGTCGAGATCATTTATCGAATCTATCCACTTTTGGCAAAACTCGGCCTTTTTGCGGATCGATGGGATGTTCTCGACGGCCGAGAAGGCAGCCTCGCGTTCGTGATGGTCGGGAATATACGTGTCGAGCAGCGTTAGGTAAAACTGCACATGCACAGCTTCCTCGTAGAGCTGTCGCGACAGATACATCCGAGCCTCAGGAGCGTTGATGTGCTTGTAGAGGTTCAGCACTAGGTTATTCGACACGATCGAGTCGCCGGTCGCAAAGAATGCGACAAGACGATTGATCATGTGCCGCTCGCTCGCCGTCATCTTGGACTTGAGGTCCATCACGTCGGTCGAAAAATCGACCTCCTCGACGGTCCACGTATTCTTGATCGCATTGCGGTACATCTCGTAAAAATCGGGATACCGCATCGGGCGAAGCGTTAAGTTAAAACCAGGGTCTAAAAGCATATTATTGGCACGCCTCGCAGGCCTCGGGATTTTCGAGCGAGCAGACGAGCGCTTCCTGCTCTGTGTAGGTCACTTTGGGCTCCGCTACCGAGACGGTCTCACCGGCCGCGACCTGAGCGATGCGCGTTGCGGGCCGTGAACGCAGGTAATAGGTCGTCTTGAGGCCTTTTTGCCAGGCATACATATACATTGACGAGAGCTTGCCGATATTCGGGCTCTCCATAAAGAGATTCAGCGATGCCGACTGATCGATGTAAGCGCCGCGCTCGGCCATCATGTCGATCAAGGAGCGCATCGGTATCTCCCAAGCAGTCCGATAGATGGCTTTCAGCTCGGCTGGGAATTCCTCGATGTCCTGCACCGAGCCCTCGGCGATCTTGATCTTGCTGCGGATCTCATCCGTCCAGAGGCCGGCGACTTTTAGCTCCTCGACCAAGTACTTATTGATCTGGATAAAGTCACCCGACAAGGTCTCGCGTTTGAAGAGGTTGGACACCTGCGGCTCGATACACTCGTAGCAGCCGGCGATCGAGGCAATTGTCGCAGTCGGAGCGATCGCGATCATCAACGAATTTCGCAATCCATGCGTCCTGATCTTTTCGCGAAGTGCGTCCCACCGGGTCATATCGTCGGGCGTCACCCCCCAAAGGTCGAACTGCAGATCGCCCTGAGCTGCTCGCGTTTCGTTGAACGCCGGATGTATGCCACGCTCAACGGCGAGATCCGACGATGCGTAGAGAGCCGCAAAGTAGATCTCTTCCTGAATGCGGGCCGAGATTTTACGAGCTTCGTCCGAATCAAACGCCAGACGCATTTGGAAGAAAACGTCCTGTAGGCCCATCAGCCCAAGTCCGATATTGCGCCAGCGGTTGTTAGACCTCGCCGTCGATTCGATGGCGTAGTAGTTGAGATCTATGACCCGGTCGAGCTGCCGTACGGCGAGCCTCACATTCCGCTGCAGTTTCTCGAAGTCGAACAAGCCGTCCTTTACATACCTGGCCGCATTGATCGAACCCAGATTGCAGACGGCAGTCTCGTCGTCATTTGTGACCTCAATGATCTCGGTGCAAAGGTTCGAGAGATGGACTACATTTTCAGGTCGTGCAGTCTGGTTGGATTTCCGATTGGACGAGTCCTTAAAGGTCATCCAGCCGTTGCCGGTTTGGGCCATCGCACGCATCATCTTTGCGTAAAGATCACGAGCCGGCATCTGCCGCATGAAAAGGCCTTCTTCCTCAGCTTTCATGAACGCTGTTTCGAATTCCTCTCCATACAGGTCAGGGAAATGCGGCACAGTCTTTGGATCGAAGAGCGACCAAACTCCGTCCGACTGGACGCGCTTCATAAAAAGGTCCGGGATCCAGTTGGCAAGATTGAGGTTGTGCGTACGGCGAGCGTCGTCGCCGGTGTTGTCCCGCAGCTCAAGGAAATCCTCGATGTCGGCGTGCCACGTCTCGAGATACACACAGCATGCGCCCTTTCGCTTGCCGCCCTGATTGACGGCCGCCACACTGGAATCAAGCGTCTTTAGCCACGGAACGATGCCATTGGAATGGCCGTTCGTGCCCTTGATCAGTGAGCCCTGAGACCGCACCCGGTGGTAGGCGATCCCGATGCCGCCAGAAAACTTAGAGAGCATGGCGACATCGGCATATTTACGGTAGATGCTGTCAAGACTGTCCTGAGGGGAATCGAGCAAGAAACACGAAGAGAGCTGCTCGTGCTGTGTGCCCGAGTTGAAGAGCGTTGGCGTCGATGGAACGTACTCCAACGACGAGAAAAGGTTGTATAGGTCGATCGCCTCGTGCGGCGTCTCCGCAAGCCCGCAAGCGACACGCATCCAGAAGAACTGTGGCGACTCGATGACGTCACGCTTCTGCGGGTTCTTGAGCAGATATCGATCGTAGAGCGTTCGGATCCCGAAGAATTCAAATAAGCCGTTACGCGAGTGATCGATAGCGTCATTCAGCTTGCGGCTGTTCGCGGTTACGAACTCCATCACACGCTCTTTGATGAGGCCCTCTTTATAACCAAAGGCGATCGACTGAGAGAACGAGTGGATCTCCTGATTGCGAACTTCCTTCTCGACGTACTGGTTCAATAAGCGGGCAGCGACACGCGAATATTCCGGTTCCTCAAAGATCAGGCTCGCCGCGGTCTGTATCGACAGCTTGTCGAGCTCCTGCGTCGTCGCTCCGTCATACAGGCCGCTGATCGTCTTTGTCGCGATCCGCATGACGTCGACATTCGCGAGGCCTGCCGTGCAGCGAGAGATCGCCCGGACGATCTTATTGATGTCCACAGGCTCGAGCGCACCGTTGCGCTTTTTTACCTGCATCGTTGTCTGCGTCTCTGGCTGTCGTGTCGCTGCTGTCGAGGTGAATGCTGTATCCATAACTATCGTCGTCGCTCCAATGGGCCCATCAAAAAAGACAGAGAATCCCCCGCTTCCGCCGTTCGGATCGTTGCTTCGAACGCGGCTGCCACCGTACTTTGTTTCAGGTTTTACGAGCGGCCCTTCCGCTTTGGGCTTAAGGTCGCTTTATCGCAGTGGATATAGAATATATAGCGGTGTTTTAGAGTTGTCAACACAAAATGTAGTGTTTTCACGTTAAATTTTTTCAGGCCCGTAAGTACCTTTTCTGCAGTAGTTACGGCGCCTCGTTTAAGCCGGCAGGTTAAAAACGGGCGCAACACTCTCGTAACACTGCTCCACAATATCTTGTGGCTGCATTTTTTGCCCATTTATTACTCCACCACAAGCTCGTCGTGGGCAAACCGCACGTTATCGGGAAGTAGCCGGGTGTCACGTTCGTGCAGGATATCGTGGTTGAGGTGCGTGAGGAAGGCGCGTTTAGGCTTGAGGTCTTCGATGATGGCAAGTGCCTCGTCTAGACAAAGATGCGTGGAGTGCGGCTTGATACGGACACAATCGAGGGCAAGCACGTCAAGGTCGCGGAGAGCGTCCATCGTTTCCGGCGGGATCACCTTGAGATCCGTCGCGTAGGCAAAATCATTAAAGCGATAAGCGATCACCGGCAACTTGCCATGGATCACCTCGAGCGGTGTCACCGTCAACTCCTCGCCGATCATAAATTGAGCGCCAGGCTCGACCGTATGCGGGATGAGCTGCGGCAATCCGCCGCCGAAATGCGTCGGCTGGAAAATGTACTGGAAGATCCGTTTAAGATCGGTCCAGGCGATCTCGTTCGCGTAGACGCCCATCGCGCCATGACGAAAATTCAATGGTCTAATGTCGTCGAGGCCAAAAACGTGGTCGACATGGCAATGCGTGATCAACACCGCGTCGAGATGACGAATACCCGCCCTGATCGCCTGCTGGCGAAAGTCGATCGACGTGTCGACAAGTACCTTTTTGTCCCTGTGCTCAAGGAGGATCGACACGCGCAGGCGTTTGTCGCGAGGATCGCCCGAGAGGCATGTCTCGCAATCGCAGCCTATCGATGGAACGCCGGTGGAAGTGCCTGTACCTAGGAAAGTAAGTTTCACAGTTTGTTGAGTTCATTGAGTTCGTTGAGCCGCCCGTTCTCTATGAACTCAACGCACTCAACAGACTCATAAGCTACTTTTTCCCCAGGATGTCCTCACCTGAGAATTTCGCCGCGGCCTGGGCCTTGAGCTTCTCCTCGGTGGCACGGACGAGCTGCACATACTGCATTCTGAGGTCGCCGAGCAAACCATCCACGAGCCGCTGCTCCTGCGGGTGAAGATTACCGTTGGTCTTTTCCTTGAGCATCGCAAGAACGTCGAGCCAGTACTTTCCGGTCTCGAGATCGAGCGAGCGTTTGCCCGTCACCGGGTGCGGAACCGCGCCAAGTGCGGCCGCGGCATTCGTAGCGAGCGTCGAGAGAAAATTAACGAAACTCGCAGGGTCGCGGGCTCCGGGGATGTCTGAGACGTCGTCCATCTCCGCGAGTTCCTCGTCGGTCAGGTCGCCCGGCGGAACGTCCGAGTCCAATTCGCTTGATTGGTGCGTGCGTGTCGCGGGCTCGGGAGCGGCCTTTTTCTCCTCACGCGGCTTAGGTGGCGGAGCGGCATCGAGCGTCACGCCCTCGCGGACGGAGCCGTCTGCATTGAACTTTCGGCGGTCCGCTACCTTGTAGCTAACTTCCTCGTCGTTTTCGTCCTTACCGATCATAAGGCGATTTTAACATTCTGAAGTTGGGATGTCTTAGGAGCGAATCCTAGACTTCGCCGACGTTCTAGACTTTAATCTTCTTATGTCGAAAGCCTTTGACGACCTAGTCTCTGTAATGGCTCGTTTGCGTGCTCCGGGCGGCTGTCCGTGGGATCACGAGCAGACCTACGCTTCGCTGGCTCAATACCTTTTAGAGGAGGCGTACGAGACGTTCGATGCGATCCAGGAGGCCGATAAGACCGGCGATACGACCAATTTGAAAGAGGAACTGGGCGATCTTTTGCTCCAAGTCGTCTTTCACTCGACCATCGGCGTGGAGCGCGGCGATTTCAACATCGACGAGGTATGCGAGGGCGTCACGCAGAAGCTCATTCTTCGCCATCCGCACGTCTTTGGCGACGCGAAGCTCGCCCGTGCTCAGGACGTTCTCGACAATTGGGACCAGCTCAAGGCCGACGAGCGTGCCGCGTCGGGCAAGAAGGAAAAAACTGGCGAGTCCATCCTCGATGACGTACCCGTCCATTTCCCAGGCCTGCTTGAGGCATTAAAGGTCACGAAGAAAGCGGCAAAAGTCGGCTTCGACTGGGAATCGGCCGATCAGGTCTTTGCAAAGATCGAGGAGGAGACCGCGGAACTTCGCGATGCGAACGCCAACGGCGATGCGGATCACGTCGCCGAGGAGATCGGCGATCTGCTTTTTGCCGTTGTAAATCTCGCTCGCAAACTCGATGTCGAGCCCGAGACCGCTCTGAAAAAGACCAACCGCAAATTCCGTGCGCGATTTAAATATATAGAGGACGAACTCAAGAAAAAGGAGCGGTCTCTGAGCGATGCATCGCTCGATGAAATGGACGCGCTGTGGAACGAGGCGAAAGCCGCCGGGGCCTGATTTCGCCCGACATCACCGGAGATCAGTCGGCAAAGAATTCCTGAAGAGTGTCGAGCGTCAGTTTTTGCGTGGCTTTGTCGAGCTCGCCGATCTTTTTGACGAGGCGCTCCGAGTCGACCGTGCGTATCTGATCGATGACGATAAAGCGTTTGGAGTTGAGCAGATCGATCGGAATTCGCGTGGGATAATTGCCCGACCTCGACGAGATCGGTGCGATCAATAGATGACCGACGTGAGCATTCATCTCGTCGGGCGATATGATCACGCAGGGCCGCGTATTCTTGGCGTCCTTTGTCACCTCGCTGTCGAGATTGACGAGATAGATGTCGAAGCGGCTCACCATTGCCACTCCTTTTGCTCGAATGCCGTCGCCGGCACGCCATCGAGATCGTCGTCGTCGTTCTCCGCCATCGCCTTAAACGCCTCATCCCAGCCTGCACGCGGACGCTGGGCTTTGCGTATGAGGATGCCGTCAGGGTGGAGCTCGAGATCGACCTCCCCCGCGATGCGGGTGTCTTCAAGTAGGACCTTGGGGATCCGTATCCCATGCGAATTACCAATCTGGATTATCTGCGTTTTCATAATTACTTCGTAATTACGTCGATGCCGCCCATGAACTGCTGCAGCACTTCAGGGACAAGAATTCGGCCGTCTTCCTGCTGGTAATTCTCAAGCACTGCGATCCACGTACGGCCGACCGCTAGACCACTGCCGTTGAGTGTGTGGACAAATTCCGGCTTTGCACCGCCTGCGCGACGAAATCGCGTATTCATCCGTCGTGCCTGAAAGTCGCCGCAATTCGAGCAGCTCGAGATTTCGCGATAGGTCTTTTGACTCGGCAGCCACACCTCGATGTCGTATGTCTTGCGTGCAGAGAAACCCATGTCGCCTGTCGACAGAACGACTGTGCGGTAGGGCAAACCGAGAAGCTGGAGTATGCGTTCGGCATTAGCCGTAAGCGTTTCGTGCTCTTCGTCGGAATTCTCAGGCAGGCAAAGCTTTACGAGCTCGACTTTTTCAAATTGATGCTGGCGGATCAGCCCGCGAGTGTCGCGTCCATAGCTGCCGGCTTCACTACGAAAGCAAGGCGTATAAGCCGTGAAGTGCTTTGGTAACTCGCTCGCGTTAAGGATCTCGCCGGCATGATAGTTCGTGACGGGAACCTCGGCCGTCGGGATGAGGGCAAATTCGCGATCGTCGGTCGTGTGAAACAAGTCCTCGTTAAATTTTGGCAACTGACCTGTGCCAAACAATGCGTTCCGATTTACCAGAAATGGCGGCAGTGTCTCGGTGTATCCGTGCTCGCGGGTATGAACGTCGAGCATAAAGTTGACGAGTGCACGTTCCAGCCTGGCCCCTGCACCATTCAGGATCGCAAAGCGTGAGCCGGCGATCTTTGTGGCCCGCTCAAGGTCGAGGATACCCAGACTTTCGCCAAGGTCTACGTGATCTTTCGGCTCAAAATCGAATTCGCGCGGCTCGCCACAGCGACGGACCTCTTTATTTGCGGACTCGTCCGCGCCGATTGGCACATCCGCAGCCGGTAAATTGGGCAGGCCCGCGAGCAGTTCCTGCATTTCGGCGTCGGCCGCATCGCGGGCGTGTTCAAGCCCGGTCTGCTTTTCTTTTAGGCCGGCGACCTCGGACTTTTTGGCCTCGGCCTCGTCGCGTTGTCCAGCCTGCATCAGTGCTCCGATCTCTTTACTTACCGCATTTCGCTGTTGATTGATCCCGTCGGCCTCGCCGATGATGCGTCGCCGCTCGGCGTCCATCTCGGCGAATTTATCCAGCACGTCCGCTGGGAAAATACGGCTCGCCAGGGCGGAACGCACAGTTTCAAGATTTTCGCGAACAAAGCTGAGGTCAAGCATAAGAAATGTAGCTACAATGTTATCACACGCTCTGGGCCTGTCTAGTTTATGTAGTAAGACGGCGGCAGCGGACTTCCGCCTTTTGGACGAATATTCTAATATCTACCGAGTATGGCTCAGAAGATACGCAAGGCAGTTTTCCCGGCAGCCGGGCTTGGCACCAGGTTTTTGCCTGCGACCAAAGCCTCTCCAAAAGAGATGCTGCCGCTCGTCGACAAGCCGTTGATCCAGTACGGCGTCGAGGAGGCGGTCGCAAGCGGCGTCGAATCGATCCTGATCATAACGGGCCGGGATAAGACGGCGATAGAGGACCACTTTGATATTTCGTACGAGCTTGAAGAGACGCTGAGGTCGCGAGGCAAGGCCGACGTCCTTGAGCAGGTGCATGCGGTCTCAGAGCTCGCTCGCATTAGCTATACGCGCCAAAAACAGGCACTCGGGCTGGGGCATGCGATCTATCAGGCAAAGGATTACGTCGGGAACGAACCCTTCGCGGTCGTGCTTGCCGATGATATCGTCGACAGTGACGTGCCGGCGCTCAAGCAAATGATCGACGTTTACGAGAAATATGACGCGCCGGTGATCGCGACGATGCAGGTTGCGGGCGAGGCCATCTCGCGGTTCGGCGTGATAGACGCCGACGAGGTGTCGCCTGGTGTTTTCAAGATAAAGGACATGGTCGAGAAGCCATCTCTCGCCCAAGCGCCATCGGATCTTGCGATCATCGGCAGATATCTATTTACGCCGGACATTTTTGAGGCCATCGAGCAGACGACCGAAGGCGCGGGCGGTGAGATCCAGATCACTGACGCAATGCGGATCCTCCTCAAAAAACGGCCATTCTACGCCGTTAAACTCGACGGCCGCCGTCACGACGCCGGCGACAAGCTTGGCTTCCTGATCGCAAATGTCGAATACGCCCTCAAACGCGACGACCTCGGACCCGAGCTCCGCAAATACCTTCGTGAGCTCGACCTCGACTAGCAGATTATCTTTAGCTCGCGCAAAACCGACCGCATCCGCTAGAATTTACACATAGTTATCAGTGCCGACTGAAAATCATAGGCACCTGTGTAAATAATGGCGCTTTCGACGATCGAAGAGGCCGCTCGCGATATCCGGGACGGCAAGATGGTCATCATTGTCGACGATGAAGATCGCGAGAATGAGGGCGACCTCGTTTGCGCGGCCGAAAAAGTAACCGCCGAGATCATCAATTTCATGGCGATCCATGGCCGCGGCCTGATCTGCCTTCCGTTGACGGAGGAGCGGTGTGCCGAATTGCAGCTTTTCCAGCAGACTACCGAGAATACGTCGAGCATGGGCACGGCCTTTACGACCTCGATCGAGGCTCGCGAGGGCGTGACGACGGGCATTTCAGCTGCGGACCGTGCGAAGACGATCCTTACCGCCGTCGATCCTGTGTCAAAACCTCATGATCTGGCACGGCCAGGACATGTATTCCCGCTGCGAGCGAAAGCCGGCGGCGTGCTCGTCCGGGCAGGCCAAACGGAAGCCAGTGTCGATATTTCCCGCATAGCGGGGCTAACGCCTGCTGCGGTCATTTGCGAGATCATGAATGACGACGGCACGATGGCCAGACTGCCCGAGCTTGAGACATTCGCAGAGAAACACGGCCTTAAGATCATCTCTGTCGCCGAGTTGGTCCGCTACCGCGTTCAGAAGGAAACACTCGTTCGCCGAATAGTCGAGACCGAGCTTCCGACCGCTGTCGGCCAGATGCGAACGATCGTTTACGAGAACGCCGTCAATGGCGAGACGCATGTGGCATTCGTCCTGGGCGATGTTTCGAGTGCAACCGAGCCCGTACTCGTCCGCGTCCAAACCGAGAACATTACCTTTGCGATGTTCGGTGCGACCATTGGCGAGGCCGCAAATACGATCGCATCCTCTCTCCAAAAGATCTCACAGGCGGGGTATGGGGTCATACTGTATTTACGGCAGCGTGATAATAACCTCGACCTGGTGAACCAACTCAAAACGTACGCGTTGATGCAGGAAACGGGAGTCGATTTCCAGACGGCGAGGCGCGAAACGGGTTACGGAAAGACTCACGATTACGGCATCGGTGCACAGATCCTAAAGGACCTCGGCATCGCTAAGATCCGGCTCTTGTCCAATCACCCGCCCAAGGTCACGGCACTCGACGCCTTTGACCTTGAGATCGTAGAGACTGTAAGCCTCTAGAACGTATGGCCGCGAACGACGCAACCAATGAGATCGAACCGAACGGAGCTCCCGAGCCTCGACGTCGACGCTATTTCACCCGACGCAACGCCCTTCTCTCGGTAGTGATAATTGCGGTCCTCGCGGTTCTGATCGCCCTGTTATCGGTCGTCCTATTTAAGAACGGCGTCGTCGACACCTACGTCAAAACACAATTCACGAGCAAGATGGCCGACATCGGCATCGTCTTCTCGGCCGATGTGTTTCGGGTGAATGTAAATCCGTTAGAGCTCGAGCTGCAAAACGCGACATTCAACGACAAGGTCACGGGCGAGAAGCTCTTCTTTATCCGCAGTGCTCATCTCTCGATGTCGGTCAGGGACCTGTATTCATGGCAGCTCAGCCGTGACATCGCGATCGACACGACCGAGATCAATGGTGCGGAGGTTTGGGTGAGATTTGACGAGAACGGTAAATCAAATTTCTCGAACCTGCATTTTGTCGAGAACGAGCCGGGCACGCGCGTCAATTTCAAGTACGAGTCGATCAACTTTTCGCTAAAAGATAGCGTCGTTCACTTTGGTGATCTGTCGCGAAAGCTTTCGGGCGACGCAAAGAACGTCGTCTTCCTGCTCGAGCCCGAGGATTACACGGTGCCCGACGAGCAGAAACGATACAAATTCGATCTCGCGTCCACCGATTCGACTTTCGCTTATGACGAGAATCGCGTTGAGAAGATCGACATTCGAGCTGTCGGTATCGCTGACAAGAATGGCGGGGAGATCAAGGAATTCAAACTGACGTCGCCGATAGCCGAGACGACGATGTCGGGAACGCTAACCGACTGGGCCGCGGTCAGGTACGACCTGAACGTTTCATCCACGGTCGACCTGACACAGGCGGCGACCATTCTTCCGAATGGTACGTCGATCGTCGGCGTTGGTAACTTTAAAGGCCGTGTCAGCGGACAGGGTGAGAATTATCGCATCGAGGGTGTTGCCGATAGCGAATCGCTGCGGGCCGCCGGGGTTTATCTTAAGGGCGTCAACATCAACGCAACCGTCGCCGGAATTAACAACACTTATGAGGCGAACGGCACGGCGGTTGCGCAGATGCTTACATTTGGGGATTTTCAGATCGACTTTCTGAAGCTCGTCGGTAACGTGCGCGGGACCGGAACTGACTTCAACTGGGTCGGCGACCTTCAGGCAGCCGCCGCAAGCTCAAAGTCGCTTTCTGTCGGCGGACTGTATCTAAAAGACGCTCTTGCAGAGCTGAAGGACCGCGAGCTGATCGCAGAGGCCAAAAGCGGCCGTGCGACGCAATTTGGAATCGGCAAGACGAAGTTTGGCAACCTGACCGCGGGCGATCTGAGGATCAGATCAAAGGACGGAGTCACCCGAGTGACAGCGCCATCTGCCAGCTCTGGAACTTTCAAGGTCAATGACTTTGCCTTTACAAATGTTACTGGCAGAGATCTGCGAGTAAACGATTACCCGAATCGTACCGATGTCGATATCGATAACCTCCGTTCATCGACAGGCGAGATGCAGGGTGCACGAGCCAAGAATGTCAGTGCCGATCGTTTTCACCTGACCAATTTGCCCGGGCCAATGGACATCACCTTTGGCAACCTCCGGGCTGACGAGATCTTTAAGGGCGGCACGCGCATCACGGGTCTTGACGCTCCCGAGCTGACCATTCACGACGTGCCTGCCGAGACCGTCATCTACGCGGACAAACTCCGTGTCGCGAAGCTGGATACCGGTTCGGCCACGCTCGGCAGCCTCAATGTCGGCGGCGTACGGCTTACGGTCAGGCAGGGTCGCGTCGAGGGCAGTTCGAACGACATCGACGCCGGCAATATCACGCTCGCAAAGACGAGTTCACTTCCGGAGGGCGGCAGTATCGAGGGAGCGAAATTCGCGCATCCGGTCTTCGTGCTTGAACCGGCAGGCCGTTATCGCGCAAGCGCCGATATGAGCATCGGCGGCGGCACGGTCGGAAGTATCGCTCTCGGCGCGGCCACCGCCAAGGTGGAGATAGATAACAGCAAAGCGTCATTCAACAACTTGACCGCGTCGGTGATGGGTGGCCATCTGACCGGCGCGGCGGTCATCGCTCTAAACGACAGGACGCAGTCGACGTTGCGAGGTAATTTCTCCGATCTCGATGTCGGCAAGCTGATCGCTCTCGGAGCCGGTCGCGTCGTGCCAATCCGGGGTCAAACGACCGGCACCGTTGACATGACGTTCAATGGCACGAACTTCCGCAACGCAAACGGCACGCTCAATGCCGACATCGTTGCGAATGCCGGCTCGGCGGATGATGCGTTGATACCGATAAACGGGAACGTTCGATTGAGCGCAACGAATGGTCTTTTTAACGTCGACACCGCAAAGCTTGATTCCGCAAGCAGTCACTTGAACGCGACCGGGCGATTCGACATGAAGGACAATAATTCCGACCTGACGGTCGCTCTCAACTCGACGGATGCGAGCGAGGTCGAGCGGCTCGTCAAGGTGCTCGGCGTCTCGCCGGAGCTGCAGGATCAGCTCGATTCGATGCAGGTCCAGGCTGCCGGAAATCTCGCGTTCAATGGCCGCATCACCGGCAATTTCTCCGATCCGACGGTAAACGGTCACGCCTCGCTCGACACGCTTATCCTTCGCGGCCGTGACGTCGGCAGCGTAGCGACGGACCTTGATGTCTCGCCAACCGGCACTCAGCTGGCTAACGGAAAACTGACGCAGCGTGACGGCGGCACGGCGACGTTCACGTTGGACAGTCCCGCCGGCGGAACGAACAACACGGCGATCAAGGCGACGCTTACGAATATCAACGCCGGCAGTCTACTCGCCGCACTGCCGATCGAGTTGCCCGAGCGGCTGCGTGATTTTGACGGGCAAACATCTGGCACGGTCGATATCTCGGGTCTGCCAAACAATTCGCAGGGCCAGGTCAATCTCAATGCCGCGACCGGTACGATCGCAGGGCAGGCTTTTGATAATTTCGCCGTAAAGGCTGTCTTTGCAGGTACAAAGATCAACATCGAGCAGGCGGACATGAGGGTCGGTGCAGGACGGCTGAGCCTAGTGGGCAATTACGACCGCGTGTCCGAGGCCTTTGACGTAAACCTCACGGGCACGGCTATCCCGATGCCGCTTGCACTCTCCTTTTTACCAAAAGATACGGCGCTTCCGGCGATCACGGGTGATCTCGATATCACCGCAAAGGCCACTGGCATCGCCTCACGAACATCGACCTACGACGTTAACTTTAACGGTACGGGCCGCGGTGTGACCGTCAATGAGAACGCTTTCGGCGATATTACGTTTAAGGGCGAGACCGTAAACCAGATCCTGACCGCCAATCTGACGGCGACCCTCGAGGGCCGTCCGCAGGTCGTAAACGCCACTCTCAATTTCGGCAGCGCCGACATGCCGTTCATGGTCGCCACGGACTTTAATCAAAGCCCGCTTGCACCCTTCCTCGCGTTTGTCCCGGCTCTGAAGGATTATCCGATCAACGGCGTTGCGACCGGCCGCGTCGAATTCGGCGGCAACATCGCTCAGGTCGACGATAAGGGTGTTCGCACATACTCGGCCCAAAATTTGAGCGGCACCGCGTCCTTCTCACAGTTAAATCTCCAGATCCAAGACACGCCGCTTAACGCCGCCGAGCCGGTGCTAGTTAAGTTCAACACTCGGGAGATCGTTTTTGAAAAAGCACGCTTTGCTGGCGGAGGATCGAATATGACGATCGCCGGCACCAAGGCCTTTCCCAACAGTGACTCCATGAATGACCTGTCGATCGACGGGCGGGTCAATCTGACTCTGCTCAATTTGGTGAGCAAAGACACCTTCTTCTCCGGTTTTGCGGACACGTCGATGCGGATCTCCGGACCGAATGCGACGGCAAAGTTGGTCGGAACAGCCAGCGTTGTAAATGGAGCTGTTTCGGCTTTTCTTGGAACGGACCGCTTCACCGCAGACCGCGTGCAGGCGCGACTGATTTTTACGTCCGATCAGGTCGAGATCGAGCAGGCCAGCGGTTATTTGGGCGGCGGTAAGTTTACGGCGACGGGCGGCGGAACGCTGAGCGGCCTCAACCTGCAGCAATTTAGGCTCAGCATTGATGGCAACAATGTGACTGTCCCTCTCCCAAAGGATTTTGTCACGACTGGTGACGCGCAACTTGAGATCACCGGCGTTCGGCGGCAGCGAGACGAAATGATCCGGCTCACGATCGGCGGTCGCGTGCTAGCCCGCCGGGCTTTGTATTCTAAAGACATCGATCTTGCTAATCTGCTCAGTTCGCGACATGACGCGGTACTCACGTCGGGCGGATCGTCGTCCGTTCTGCCTGCTCGATTCGATCTGACGATCGAGGGCCGCGATGCATTGATCGTGCGAAATAACATTGCCGACCTCACTGCATCCGTCTCGCTCCAGTTGACCGGAAATGCGGATAATCCAAGGCTCGCGGGGCGGATCACTGCTAACAGCGGGACGATCCTCTTCCGCAAGGACCGCTATGAAGTGCAGCACGGTGTTCTCGAATTTCCGCCCGATACCGAGATCGATCCAATTATTAACCTCCAGGCTGAGAGCGAGATCGCGGGCTATCAAGTCTTTGTGAACTTGTCCGGACCGCTTCGCGATTCTGAGCAATTGAACGCCACGGTGAGATCCAATCCCGCGTTGCCACAGGCCGATGTCGTTTCGCTGATCACAACCGGCAATCTGACGAACTCTGCCGGCGGCATTCCCACTCTCGCGCAGGGCGGCATCAACACCGCGGCCGAGGTTCTGACCGACGCGATCATCAATACGCCGGTGAGAAAGGCCACCGACAAACTTTTCGGTCTTAACGTCTTCGAGATCGACCCGTTGATCGCCGGGCAGACGACGAGCGCCTCCGCGCGGCTTACGGTCGGTCGGCAGATCAATAACAATTTGCGCGTTACGTACTCGACAAATCTTTCAGCCGACCAGAATCAGGTCTTGGCATTTGAATATCGCGTTTCGAACAAGCTTTCCTTCGTTGCGCAGTATGAGCAGCGGCCGCTCGCGAACGTGACGCGCAACCGCGATAACTTTAGTTTTGAAATAAGATTTCGCAGACGATTTTAACGGGGCGGGAGTCAGTTTCTATTGATGGCAAAAGCGATAGGGGGCACGGCGAAGTATCAGTGGGAGACGCGGAAAAGGGCCATTCTTTTCGTCGCGGCGATCTGCGCGGTGCTCACGTATTCCGTTTCGGCCCAAAATAAATATGAGGGCCACCGGATCGGCAATATCAAGCTAACCGGTGGTGCGTCCCAGGCCGATGTGCAGTCGGCGGAGGAATATCGGCTCATCATCCGTGGAGCCGTCGGCGAGGTGTACTCGACGCCGCGCATCCGCGATGCGATCGAGGCACTCTACAACACAAAGCGCATCGACACGATCCAGACCTCGGCAGCCTTGACCCCGGCGGGCGACGTGGACCTGACGTTCGAGATCCGGCGAAAGATACAGGCACAGAAGGTCAACATCGAGGTCGGCCCGACCACCGGTGAGCCCATTAAAGAGGACGACCTGCTGCTCAAGCTGAACATCGTCAGCCCAGGCGCGGTCGTGACCGAGCAGAGCCTGCGGTCCAGCGCGGACGAGATCCTCGATTACCTTAGGGACCACGGCTATTACCGCAGCGAGGTCACGTACGAGAAGCGGCCGCTCGAGTTTGGGAATGACATCGGCGTGACATTCCGGGTCAGCCCCAATGAGCCGACTAGCATCTCGGACGTTACGGCCAGCATCGACGGATTTACAAAGCCGATAGATCTCGCCGCGCTGCGATTAAAAAAGGGCGGGCTCTACTCTCACGATCGGCTCACGGCGGACGTGACGAAGATCCGCGACCTCCTTCGCAAAGAGAAGTTCATCGCTCCTGAGCTCGACGAGCCAAAGGTCACTTACGATTCCGATGCCAACACTATAAGCGTCGCCTTTACAGGCAAGGTCGGCCCGACCGTAGAGGTCGTCACTGAGACCGGCGATAAGGTCTCAAAGGAGAGCCGAAAAGAGCTAATCCCTGTGCTTCGCGATGGAACTCTCGACTTTGCGGCCATCGTGGAGGGCGAGCGTCGGCTGGAGACCGCCTATCAGGAGCAGGGCTACTTTTTTGCTAACGTTACGCCGGTCTGCTCCGTAAAGCCCACGCTCGCCGACACCGAGAACAACCCGATCGCAAACGGAACTGAGTTTCTCTGCTCGTTCCTCGGCGGCGAGGATCTGAGCGGTCACGAGGTCGAGATCAAGTATCACGTCGACCTAAATCGCCGGTTGACGCTCACCGAGATCCGGCTGCGAGGTACCGACAAACTGCCCATCGAGGAGGTCAAGACCGTCCTCGGTTCGCAAGAGGCCAATGCTCTCGGCATCATTCCTTTTCTTGCGTACGGTCGGGGCTACACGAGCGAGCGCATTCTCGACGAGGACACTCAGACGATCAAATCCCTGATGGCGGGGCTCGGGTATCGGGAAGCGCAGGTTCACGCCGTTCAGGGAGTTTCGCCTAATGGCGACAATCTCATCATCACGTTCCAAGTCGAGGAGGGCCCGCCGACCGTTGTCACCGAGACCGCGATAAGCGGTAACACCGCTATCCCGACGCAGGAGCTTATGGCGCAGATCCCGGTGAAGATCGCCGGACGGAATTTTTCGCAGGCGCGCAACCGCAATGCGGCGCAGACACTCACAAAGTATTACGCCGAGCATGGTTACTATGACGCGCGTGTCGTGGCGTCAACCGTCGAGGCCGCCACGCCAAAACCCGATGAGGAGCGTCACGTCAAGATCGTTTTTCGAGTGGACCACGAGGGAAAAAAGGTCGTGATCGATAGGGTACTCGTGACTGGTAACGAGCATACAAAGACGGCCGCCATCCAAAAGGCGGTCGTCCTCGAGCCCGGCGAGTTGCTCAAGTCGTCGGACGTCTATTCGAGCGAACAAAATCTCTATGGGTCTGACGCTTTCTCACGCGTGGACATCAAACCGCAGCCCGCAGGTGACGGACCCGATGGCACGCGTAAGACCGACATCATTGTCAGCGTTGAGGAGCAGCCGACGCGGCTGATGTCGTACGGCGGCGGTTACTCCACGGACCTTGGGGCCTCGGGATTCTTTGACATCAGACACGTGAACCTGTTTCGCAATCTCTGGCAGGGCGGTGCAAGACTGCGATACAGCCAGCGGCAACAGCTTGTGCAATTCGACTTTGTAGACCCGCGTTTCATGCCCGATGGCAAAAAACGGTTCTCCGCACTTACCCTCTCGCTGCAATTCCAGCGCGACTCGACCGTGACGCGGTTTTTCCGCTCGGCGTTCGACAAGGGAACTTTCGGCATCGTCCAGCGGATCGACGCGAGCGGCAATCCGATCGATCAGTTTGGTCAGAAAGCCGGCAGTCCTACGCTAAATCGACTGGCATTCTCTGCCGAGACCAGCCGCACGATCAGCCGGAAGAGCCGAAGCCTGCTATTTGTGAGGGCCCGCTTTGAGGACGTGCGACTGGCTAACATAGATAGTCTGCTCATCAAGGAACTGCTGTTGCCCGACAGCCGCACTCGTATCTCGGGATTCTCTACGACATTTGTCCGCGACACACGGAAGAATTGCGCGATCAAATATTCGGTTCTCGAGACGATCGCCAAGGGCGACCCCGTCGAGCCGTGCCGATATAACGCGTCGGACCCGACGGGAGGCCAGTACGTCACGGCCGACTACAGCGTCTCGCTCCCTGTTTTGGGTGCAAACGTTGGTTTTCACAAGGTTCAGGCGAGCTATAACCTTTATTATTCGCCGTCTCACACGAGGCGAACGACATTTGCGGCCAGGGCGATCATCGGTGCAGGCAGTGTCTTTTCGGGCGGCAACCGTTACACCGGCTCGCAATTTGCGGAGCTCAACGGCCTCTTGCCTATCAGCGAGCGTTTCTTTGGCGGCGGAGCTAATAACCTGCGCGGATTTGAATTTGAAGAGGCCGGACCGCGTGTCGCGATCGTTCCAAGCGGCACCTTCCGCGACAGCAAGGGCAACCTCGTCGGCCTCGATCCTTTTACGATCCCCTTTGGCGGGAACGCCATCGCGGTCGTAAATCTCGAGGGCCGCCTGCCGCTCACAAGCTCTATACGTATCGTGCCTTTTTACGACGGCGGCAATGTCTTTCGTAATGCAAAGGACATCTTTCGTGCACCAAGTCCGCCCGCCGGTAACATCGCTCTTCAGAACCAGGCGGCTCGCTGGACGAATACCGTCGGTCTCGGATTTCGTATCAAAACACCCGTCGGCGGCGAATTCGGTTTCGACTACGGCCGCCTGCTCAACCCCTCCATCTTTCTTATTCCTCAGGGCGTCAACCCGCCTGCGCTCTACAAGCTCCCGCAGGACCACATCCATTTCCGCTTTTCTCAGGCGTTTTAGTGATTCTCTTGAGCGCGGTCGAAGACTCAAAAAAGATGAGCGACAAGCAATTTCACGACTCCATCCTCCACGAAGGCCAGATCCCCGTAGAATTGATGCGTGCGATCCTCACCAGCCAAAGACTGAGGAAGGATTTCAAAACATCGTGGCGGTACTCTCCGGGGCTCGCGAATTGAGCGGTTGAGGGCTGGAAATCGCCTGTCTGACCCCCGTCAGGTTCGTGGGACAGGGAAAATCTAACTCGTTGCATTTGCAGAAGTTAGCAAATTCTTGTCCCAGCTGTCCCAAGCTTGTCCCAGGGGGTCTTGGGACAGGGAAGTCATTGGAAACAAATGAGTTGCGGTCGCCGTAACGTCAAAACTCGCTCTTTTTCAAAAAACTTTTTTTGACCGTCATTCCGCTCTGATTTGTCAAAGATCGACCTACACAACTGAGTGAACGTATCATAGCAGAAACACTGTCCTATTGTCAAGACGCAGAACTGAAGCCGGATCTAAGATCCCTGATTGCCAAGCGTAGCGAACATGTTTCCTTCTGCGGGTAAATTGATCTTGAGCTCAAGGAAATCAACATAATCGGTAACAACATTAGAAGCTTCTCTACGCATTCCTTCGCGAACCTGAGTTTACTATCTGTCGCCAGGCCCGCACGGGCGGCGTCGGCTCGACGGCTTACATTCGATTGATCGACTGCTAAGATGCCGGAAAGCTCGGTAATATTTGCTCCAAATTCGAGCCCGACGAAGCTTTAAGTGTCCCAAGGCCATGTGCATTTGGGACACTTACGAGGGAAATGGTGCCTTTCGTCAGCGGTAAACACTAAGAAAGGGTGCTTCGCAGCACCTTTTTCATTTCTCAAGTTTCCCTCAAGTCTTGAGAAGCCGCCTCAATCTCTTCTCAACCGCTTGTTTCTATTCTCAAACTACACGGAAACCCGTAGATCTTGAGAACCGGAGAGGAGAAATGAAAGCAAACAGATCCAATACCTGCCCAACGCGTCCGACGCGATCAATATTCGTGCTTGCGACCGTATTTGTTTTGGCCCTTGCGACGGCCTTTTTGCCGCTAAACGGCATTCTTTCGGCGGTCGCAGAGGCCAGCGTTACGACATCGGTGATCGTGCAGCTTAGGGACGATCCCGCAGCCGTCTGGCAGGCAAAGCAAAAGAAGGCGGGACAAAACGTCTCTGCCGAGCAGCTCGCCGGTTATCGGGCGTCGCTCAAGACCAAACAGGACCAGTTCCTGTCAGCCTTGGCAGCACGCGGCATCAATTATCAAGTGTCGGGCGTCGACGTGCCGGACTTCATCGGCGGCATCGCGGGCCATGTTGATTTTCGATACACGATGGTGCTGAATGGCATGTCGATCAAGGTCCCTTCGGCGGCGGTTAATGCGATCCGCTCGATGACCGCGGTCAAAAAGGTCGAGCCGAACGCACAACTTCACGTCGAGCTTGAAAAGAGCGTCGATTACATCAAGGCACCGCAGGTCTATGGCCGTTATCAGGAACTGACGCCTTTCGACACCTTTAACGAGGGCTACGAGGGGCAGGGGATGTACGTCGCGGTGCTCGATACGGGTATCGACTGGACAAATCCGATGTTTGGCGGCGACCCGACGCCTCCGCGTCTCGGTCTTGCTCCGCCAACGGCGTTGGTCGGCTCAAACCAGAAGGTCGTTTATTACCTGCCGCTTACGCCGGGATTTATGGACGATTTTGGTCACGGCTCACACGCCTCCGCCGACATCGCCGGATATCTCGCTTCGGCCCCCGGAACCGACAAACTGCCTGGAACTGCTGACGATGTAAAGCTTCACGGCGTTGCCCCGCAGGCAAAGCTTATGGGTTATAAGGTATGCGCCGGCGTGGGCAGCTGCCTATCGGAGTCGACGATCCTCGCTCTCGAGGACGCGGTTTCGCCCACAACGCTGACGATGCAGCCAAAGCCGGTCGCACACGTCATCAACATGAGCCTTGGCGGTGCCGGCGGCCCTGACGACGCCACGGCGGTCGCGTCGGACAATGCAGCACTTACGGGAACGATCGTCGTCGCCGCCGCAGGTAACGATGGTCCCGGCGAGGCCACCGTTGGTTCACCCGCTGCGGGACGTCACACCATCGCGGCTGGAGCGAACACGGATCCCGGCGGCGGCTCGCACACCGCTGATCTAATTGCGAGCGGCGGACGCACGGGAATGATCGCGAATTTGCTCGACGGAGCCGCGGAGATCACGACCGACATTTCGAGCAGCTACGTTTACTGCGGGCTCGCCGAAACACCGGCGGATTGTCCGTCGGATGTCAGCGGCAAGATCGCCCTTATCCAACGCGGCTCGACATACAATCTGCCGGAGCTGCCGACGGTCGGCAGCCTGGGGACAGGGCTTTTCTCGAATAAGGCCGCCTCGGCTGTCGCCAGCGGTGCGATCGCGGCGGTCATTTATAACAACGAGGACACAGAGTTGAGCGCGGCGACGGTTCGTGCCTCGACAATTCCGGTCGTCGGTGTCTCTAAGGCAAACGGCGAATACCTCAAATCGTTGATCGGCTCGGGCACTGTCTCGCCAAACTCGTTGAGGCTCAACGCGGCGAAGGCATTCTCGCCGGCGATGGCGGATTTTAGCTCCCGTGGCCCAATTCAGGGCCTTGGGCAGATCAAACCCGACATAACGGCTCCCGGCGTTGATATATATAGTGCGACGGTCCGCGTCGGTGCGGCCGAGACAAATACGGGCACGATGTTTGACCCGACGGGCTTTGTTCATGCGAGCGGCACGAGCTTCTCATGCCCGCATACCGCGGGTGCGGCGGCCCTGATCAAGCAGGCGCACCTCGACTGGACGCCTGATATGGTCCGAACGGCCTTAATAAACACGGCAACGAACCTTCGCTCCGGCGCGGGCACGCCAAAGTCGGATGCGAATTCCGATGAGATCATCGCTCAGGGCGGCGGCCTTATCGACGTGCAAGGTGCGGTCGGTGCAAAGGCCCTGATGGGCATCGCCGGTGACGGCATCGTCCAGCCGGGCATCCTCGGCAGCTACTCGTTTGGCGAGTCGCCGATCCTAAACAACCGGATCGTTAACACCAAGAGCGTGACCGTTACGATCCGTGACGTGTCCGGTGTCGGCGGCGTTTACAACCTTTCGACGGCGAACAACCGTTACTTTGACCGACCGGGGATCACGGCGTCGGTCAGCTCTTCGAGCGTCAATGTTCCGGCGGGCGGAAGCACCACCTTTACGGCTACGGTTAACGT
>DASYKW010000037.1:0-19806 GCA_035995005.1 Pyrinomonadaceae bacterium | reverse complement strand
TCTATACGGGCCGCGGGATGTCCTGAGATCTTGTATAGAAACTCGTCCTCAGACCACCAGTACGCAAAGGTCTGAAACAGGTAGTGCGTGAACTTATTATCAAAGTCATCGGGCTTGCGCTTGACCGGATAGACTTTGTATTTCACATCCTTCGCCGCCAAACCATTCCGAACGTACACCGTAACCGTGTAGGTCGATGCGCCACACGCCTGCCCGAAAGCGTGCGGAACGACGACGCAAACGAGCAAGATAACGACGAAGTTGAATAGCGCGTTTTTCATAAGTAACTCCTTTACGATAGGAGATGCCTCATGATGGCCTTTTGGATGTGCAGGCGGTTCTCGGCCTCGTCGATCACAACCGATCGCCCGGAATCGATGACGCTGTCTGTCACTATCACGTTCCGCCGGACGGGAAGGCAGTGCATAAAGATCGCATCTCCGGTCCGGGACATCTTCTGCCCATCCACGATCCACTTGTCGCGATACTTTGCCCGCTCTCGGATATCGGCCTCAGCGTCACCATAAAAGTTCTTGCTTCCCCAGCTCTTGGCGTAAACGACATCGACATCGTCAAACGACTCGTCAACATCGTTCGTGAATTCGACGGTACCGCCATTTGCGTTAGCCTGTCGCGCGATCTCTGCAAGCAGTTCGTCGTCGAGGTCGTAACCCTTTGGATGAGCTATACGTAGATTATGGCCGAACTGCGCCGAAGAAAGCCCGAAGCTATTCGGCACGGCCATCGGGAGCGGCTTTGGATGCCATGCCCAAGTAAGGAGAACTTTCTTCTTCTCTGGACCAAACTTCTCTCGGATCGTCATCATATCCGCCATCGCCTGACATGGATGATGCATCGCCGACTCAAGATTGATGATCGGCACACTCGCGTATCGGGCAAATGCGCTGAGGATCGGATCTTCACGCTCCGCACGCCAATCCTTGAGGGCTGCAAAAGTTCGCACGCCGATAGCCGAAACGTAGCGCTCAAGAACGCGGACAAACTCCTTCAGGTGCTCAGTCTTATCGCCATCCATGACAACGCCTTCACGGTGCTCAAGGCTCCAGGATGTGGATCCGGGCTCTAGGATCACCGGATTCCCGCCGAGCTCATAGATGCCCACCTGCATCGATGCACGCGTGCGAAGACTCGGGTTGAAGAACACGAGGGCGACCGACCTGCCGTTGAGAGGCTTGTCCGTTGAGGCCGCATGCTTTGCACCGATTGCATTTTCTATCAGGCGTTCGAGAGTCGCCTGGCCCAAATCCGATGTCTTTAAGAAACTCGTCATTCCGCAAGCGCCTCCACGAAGAGATCGATCTCGTTTACTGTTACGCAAAGCGGAGGCAATAGCCGCAGGACGTTAACGTTGCTCGATGTGCCGGTGATAATTGTTTTCTCCAGAAGCTTTGCGTGGATGGGAGCACATGGGCCGTCGAATTCGATGCCGATAAGGCAACCTTTACCATGGATCGCAACTATGCCTTTCATTCCCGTGAGGGATTCACGGAGGTGATGCTCAACATTGCGAGCATTCGTGATCATGTCGTCGGCCTCGATAGCCTCAAGCGTTGCGAGCGTGGCCGCCATCGCAAGCATTCCGCCGCCGAATGTCGTCCCGAGATCGTTTTCCCTGATCTGACCGGCAACTTCAGTGGTAACTATACAAGCCCCGACGGGAATGCCACTGCCAAGCGATTTGGCGAGCGAAATGATGTCCGGAACAACTCCCGCAGCATTGTCACTCCCGGCGAAGAACCAGTTTCCGGTTCGGCCAACGCCGGTCTGGACCTCGTCAAAGATAAGGATTGCCCCGCGTTCGCTGCAGATCTGCCGAAGTCCCATGAAGAACGCAGAATCCGCCTCGCGAACTCCGGCCATCGACTGCACCGGTTCCAGCATTACCGCGGCGGTGCTGTCGTCAATGACCGCCCGAACGCTCTCAAGGTTGCCGAACTCTGCCGAGACATGACCAGGAACATTCGGTTTTCCTATCTCGCGATACTTTCCAAGAAAGGTCGCCGAGATCGAGTCGGCCGTGCGGCCGTGGAATCCGCCGGCGAAAGTAATGATCTTCTCGCGGCCCGTCACCATTCGCGCCATTCGCATAGCATTCTCGTTCGCCTCCGTGCCGGAGTTGCAAAAGAACACTCTGTTTAGCGGCCCAGGGGCAACAGAAGCGAGTTTCTCCGCGGCACGGCCACGGATCTCCGAGTAAACGAGATTCGAATAGAAAAGAACTTTGTCGGCTTGGGTCTTGATCGCCGCTACAACGTGCGGGTGAGCGTGTCCCGTCGCGCACACCGCGTGGCCGCCGTATAGGTCAAGATATTTCTCACCATCGCTCGTCCAAATCCAAGAGCCGAGGCCATGCTCGACCGCGATACCCATCTTTTTATAGGTCCCGATCTGAAACTCGTCCTCGAGCGCCTGTATCTCTGCAAATTTCATCAAGGATTCCCGCCGGAGAAAATAAGCCCCGTCGTTTCGTCGAGCCCAAACATAAAATTCATATTCTGCACGGCCTGTCCGGCCGCACCTTTCACAAGATTGTCGATCGCCGAGAATACGACGACCTGCTTTCCGTTCGAATGAAAACCGATGTCGCAAAAGTTGGTGTTCTTTACCCAGTTGATATCCGGCGAGCCATCGACCATCCGGACAAAAAATGAATTGTTGTAAAAAGACTGATAGACGTTCGTCAGATCTTCGTTTGTAATATTCACCTTGGTTTCGAGATAACAGCTTGCAAAGATCCCACGTGAAACGGGCAGGCTGTGCGTCATGAAGACAAGTTCATTTGAGAACTCCCCGACCTCGCCGAGATGCTGTTCGATCTCCGGTACATGCTGATGCACAAACGGCTTGTAAGCGTAGAACGAATTGGATCGCTGAGGATGGTGGGTATTCGCCGCGGGCTTTGCGCCTGAGCCGGACGAGCCAGTCTTCGCGTCGACAACAACCTTTCCGCTAAGCAACCCGCTTTTGACCATCGGTGCAAGAGCGAGTAGCGTCGCTGTCGCAAAGCAGCCGGGATTTGCGATATATTTCGCCGTCCGTATGGCGTCGCGACTTGTCTCGGTGAGACCGTAGACAAATTCGCCCTGGAGACCGGCGGCTGTCTGCTTGATCTTGTAGAACTCCTGAAAAACTGCAGGATCGTCAATGCGAAAATCGCCCGAGAGGTCGATCACTTTCACGTTTTGCGGAAGTCTGGGCACCAGTGACAAGGCCTGTCCGTGCGGCAAAGCGAAAAATGCGACATCGATCTCGGTCAGGATCGACAGGTCATCGGGTGCCTTCTCAAATTGCAGCTCGGTTAGCCCGAGGAGATTGCGATGGATATCGCTTACTTTTTTTACCGCGTGCTCATTCGCAGTGACCAGGGCTATCTCGACGTTTGGATGAAACAGGAGTATGCGCAGCAGCTCGCTGCCGCCGTAACCGGAGCCGCCAAAGATCGCCGCACGAATTTTGCCCGTTTCGTTGGTCATGCCGCGACCTGGACTCCGTCCTTTCTGGGTACCACGAGTTCGAAGAGACGCTTTCCGTCGCGGCGAGCATTCCCGCCGGCAAGCCCCAACTTGTCGCGGACATAATCCTCGCCCATTTGCGAATCAGTGACAGAGCCGGCGACGACGTCGATCGTTATCCCAAGGGCTTTGAGTATCGCTGCACCGCCGATCACGCCGACATAATCAGAAGCGCAAAAAACGAATGAAGAGACCGCTCCCATTATATCCGCATCGCTCAGCACCTTCTCGACCGAGTATCCACCGACGATGCCATCACCGAGTTCAACGACTATTAGCTGTGGCGAAAGGGAATTCAGATGATTGAGGATCGCCTTGGCGACCGATGCGAGATCGTCGCTATCTACAGTCGATGGCAAACCACAATCAAGAAAGCTTGCGGTTGCGATCGCGCCGTGGTCCTTCATGTTGAGCGTGTCACGCAGACATGCAACGCCCGAGATCTTTAACGCGGCAACTCGAAGGCCGGCCGCGGTCGCTTGTTTTATGATCTCTGTGGCCGCCACGGTCTTGCCGGAATTCATACAGCTTCCCGCGATCATAACGATCGGCGCCGAGGCAGCAAGCGTCTCGGAACGTTCTAGTGCGCCGTTCCCTATGTTGAGAATATTTCCGTCAGCGTCGGTAGCGAGTCCGATCACCTCGAGTTCGATCGCATCGGAAAACGATGAATGATGCCCTTCGCAGATACCCATTACGCCGCCCATGTTTAGCAAATGAAGGCGGTCGCCGGGTGTGACTGTTTCAGGAACATTACCGACAAAACCCTTGAGCGCCCTTCGCTTGCCAAGCGCCCCGAGCAGAACGTCGCCACGATTGATCTTTGCGAGGCGTCCGCTCGGAAGCTCGAGATTCCCGTATGTCGCACTCTCAGACAGGGCCCGCGCCACGACGAGGTCGCCTATCGATGCCGAATGGGTGCCAGGAAGCGTTTCCACGTTAGAGATGTTTCCAAGGCGAGAGGTCACGGAGCCGACCTTTTGAATCAATACCTTGTTTGCCATTACTGAAACACCTCCGTGATCTGTCTGAGCGCGCTCATTTGGGCCCGCGCGTCGGGAACCGCGATAAAGATCGTGTCGTCGCCGGCGATCGTTCCGACGATCTCGGAGATCGAGGCTGAGTCGATGCGGACAGTGATCGCCGACGCGAGGCCGGGTGAGCATTTGCCTACGATCAGGTTGTCTCCGGCCCGCAGAAAACTAACCGGCCCGAACCGCGAGCCAGGATCGTCAACTCGCGGAATCCCGTAAGCTCCGTGAACCTTGATGACGCCGAGCTCATCGAGATCGCGCGAAACGCTTGCCTGCGTTGCCGGAAAACCAAGCTCGGCAAGCCGCGTCGTCAGATCTACCTGGCTGTGGATCGTTTCGGTTCCGATCAGCTGCAATATCCTGTTTTGTCTTTCCTGCTTTTGAATCCGCATATCTATGCATCTACTGTGCATATTATATGCATAGATGCATATCGCGAGCAAGTATTTGCCCGCAGGCAGGTAGTTATTTTGTAGCGATCAGAAGATACGGAAGTGAATCGTGAGGTATTTCTTTGGATTCTTGCGAAAGTCATCGAGTAATTGCGTGCCTTGCCCGGTGAAGGTCGCGATGTTGTTCGCACTGACGCTGACGTTGTTGTACAACGTCTCGTCCTTAAGAAGTTTGCCGACAGTGCCTCGACCCGCCTGGGCGTCGGTCAAAATGGCGTCGAGCTTGGTAGTTGTGGAATTAAAGTGCGTGATCGCCTCACGCGTGTCGTCATAGAGTTTATCGTCGCGGAGCAACTTGCCGGCCGATCCACGGCCCGCGTTCAGATCCGCGGTTATGGCTTTTACGTCATCCGCAATCGATGAGATCTTTTGCGCCGAGATCTTGAGTTCGGCGACCGCGGAACGTGTTTCGTTGTAAAACTGCTCATCGCTGATGAATTTGCCTGCCGAGCCGCGTCCCGAGCGGATATCCGTAGCGATCGCCTGCAGCTGCTCAACGCTCTTATTCAGGTTGTTGTAGAGTGCAGGATCATTTAAAAGCTTGCCCGCACTGCCATCTCCTCGATTGACCTTGTCGAGTGTCGACTGCATTCGAGTCATTGTCCCGCGAATGTCATTTACCGTCGAGTCGAGGCTCTGATAGAGGGCTTCGTCGTTAACAAGGCGTCCGAGTGTACCCTCGCCGCGGTTCGCTTTGTCGAGGATCTCATTCGCCGGAACGGCCAGCCGGTTGATCTGGGTCAGCAGCGAATTACCCGTATCCGTAAGTTGGTTCAGCGACACCGCGGCACTTGACGGCAGGACAGCATTCTCCTCGATCGGTGAGCCTTTGGCTCCACCCGGGGTAATGTTGATCATCTTGTCGTTTCCCAGAACGGAAGTGGCCACGAGCTGAGCAATGGAGTCGGTACGGATAAGCTCTGAGATTGGTTTATTGTCGAGAGTCTTGACGATATTGAGCGTCGCCTCGATCCTTTCACCTTGCGGTAGATCGGGCGGCAGGAAGTTTACGTCCTCGACTTTGCCTATAGAGACACCCGCGAGTTGGACGTCGGCTCCGGAGTGGAGACCGTCGGCTGTCAGGAAACGGGCCTTCAAGTGCATCTTCTTTTCGAAAAAGCTGAAGTTGCCCGAAGAATTCAGGATCACGAAACCAGCGACGGCGAGACCCACGAGCATGAAGATCCCTACACGGACCTCAGCGAACGTGACCTTTTGCTGTGTTCTCGGCATAACTACTTTCCGCGAATAAAGCGGCGAATGTATGGATCCTGGGAGGCACGCAGCTCGTCCTCCTTGCCCTCGAATATGATCTCACCGTCCTTCAGCATCATAACGCAAGTATTTGTCAGGCAAAAGGTTTCACCCTCGCGTTGAAACCGTACGTTGCCGTCTGGCTCGATCACCGAATATTCGGACGCGATGTACTCGAGGTTGTTCATCTCGTGTGTTACGAAGATGGACGAGACATCCTCGATATCGCGCAGCTTGATCGCGAGCTCGCAGATCGTTCGGGCGGTGGGCGGATCAAGGCCTGCGGTAGGCTCGTCGAACAATACGATATTCGGATTGCCGACGAGGGCACGGGCGATACCGACGCGTCGCCTCATGCCGCCCGACAACTCGATCGGCATCTTGTCGATCGCGTCCTCGAGGTCGATAAATCGCAGCATGCGCCGGACCTCGTGCTCGACTTCGTCCTCGGGCACGGCTTCCTCGTGTAGCCGATATGCGACGTTGTCATAGACGGATAGGGAATCGAACAGAGCGCCTTCCTGAAAGATCATCCCAATAGTCTTACGGATCCGCATTAACTCCTGATCGTCAAACTCGGTAATGTCCTCACCGTTGACGAAAATACGTCCGGCGTCGGGCTTGATAAGGCCGAGGATAAGATTAATGATCGTGGACTTTCCTGTCCCGGAACCTCCGAGGACAAAACGTGTCTGGCCGCGATGGACCGAAAAACTGACCTTGTCGAGGATCACCTGATCGTCAAAGGCAAGCTCAACATCCTCGAACTCGATGGCCGGGATCAGACGCGAATCGGCATCCAGCTCTTCGCCTGTTTCGTGAATTCCCAGTTCGTGGAGGTCGTTCGTCATCGATCAAAAAAGAGTGCTGCCGAAGAGTGATTGCAGAAGTTTCGACAGAAAAAAATCAGCCACGATCACATTGATCGATGCTGCGACCACCGCCCGCGTGGTTGATTCGCCAACGCCAACGGTCCCGCCTTTCGTCGTCAGGCCGCGATGACATGCGACCAAGCCGATGATCAGCCCAAAAACGAGCGGCTTGAGCATACCCGCAACGAGGTCCTCGATATGAGCCCCCGTGCGGACCGATGAAATATAAAGATTAATGTCCAGCCCATGCAGTTGTCTTGCGACGACGCCTCCACCGATCACGCCGAAGAGGTCCGCGGCGATCGTGAGAAGCGGCAGGCTGATGATGAGTGCCAGCAGGCGGGGCGTGACAAGTTTGCGAACGGGCGATGTCCCCAAAGCCCTCATAGCGTCGATCTGCTGCGAAACCACCATCGAGCCTAATTCGGCCGATATCGCAGAACCGACGCGCCCGGCGACCATTAGAGCGGTGAGCACAGGGCCCAGCTCGCGAATAAGTCCGGTCGCGACTCCCTGACCGGCGTTACTCTGAGCACCGTAGTATTCGAGCGTCGGATAGGACTGCAGGATGATGACACCGCCGGTGAAAAAGCCGGTTAGGACCACGATCCCAAACGAGCCCACGCCGATCTGATCCATCTGAGTGATGATCTCGGCAAAATAGCGCGGACTCTTTCGCAATCCCTTGATCGAGCGCCAAAGGAGATTGCCGATCGACTGTAGCTCTGAAAGAAATGACGTGATCGGGTTCATCCGCTGGAATGCTAAGGCTTTTGTCCACAAGGATAAACCGACACTCCGCAAACTACAAACAAGAAAAAGGCCGACCCTTGCAGATCGGCCCAGTCCGTCTCTCACTAAATCCTAGCGATTTTGTTTTGCAGTCGGTCGGTCGACCACCGGATTATTGTTCGATTTTCGATTCTGGCGAATAAGCCGTCGCAGGTTTTGCTTGTCGGGATTGTTTTGCATGGCGTTTGGCCGAACGACGGTTTCCTCGCGGCGCTTCACGGTATTCTCACGGGCCGCCTCTGCAAACTGTCTCCTTAGATCCCGGAAGCGGACCAGTTGGTCTGACGTAAGTATCCTGCGGATCGCAAACTCGTTAGTAAATCGAAGTCTTGCGACTTCGGCCTGAGCGAGCTGCAGATCGTGAAGCTTTGCCTTAACGTCCTCCTCACTGACCTGATCGGCGTAGATCGCACCATCGAGGGCTTGATTGGCCTCGCGAACACGCCGTTGAGCGTCATCCATCATCGGCTTCCGCTGTATGTTCAGCCGGCGTATCTGCTGCACCTGCTCCTGAGCAAGTCCCAACTGCTGAAGAAGGTTCCCGCGATTGTCCTGTCCGGCAGGACGCTGGGGGTCGGACGTTTGGTCAGCCGTTTTGGTATCTTGCGCCGATATGGACGCGAAGGATATCGCGATCAAAAAAAGCAAATAAGCAGCTCTTTTCATATTGTTAGTCGGGACGCTTGGCCCCGAGTTCGTCAAAAATATCTGACAGCCTAAGCGACGTGTCGTCCTCATCCTCATAGCCGCTCAGGACCGGAGCTTTACGTGCCGCGGGAGTTAAGCTGACGGCAACGTCGTTTCCAAGCCTTACCTGCGGTGCGACTCTCTTAGCGACGAATGGTCTCGGCACTGCCGGCGTACGCTTTACCGTGGCCTTCTCAACCTTTGTATTAGCGGGCGGAGCGACCGTAGCGATCTCAGGCGTTGCAGCGACTGGCTGCGGGCTGGCCACGCTAGGCTTTTCAACCGGTGACTGTACAGCGACCGGAACCGGCTCGCTCTGTCGAACAAAAAAGATATATCCGACTCCCAAAACTATAAGAAGCGTCGCGATCACTGGCACCGCGGTCGTCAAGCTCAACAGGCCACGTAATCCGTCGAAAAGCCCTGTCGTCGCCACGCCGGATTTCGCCGGATAGGGAATCACGATCTCGGGCGTTGCCAATTTAGCGAATTCGGCACGCTGCCACTCGAAGACCGAGAAACGCACATCCGATATCGCCGCAAATTCATCCGTACATGTGTGACACATCGCCAGGTGTTTTTCGAATAAAACACGGCCCGCAGCAGGCATCTCGCCGTAAAGGTACGCGACGATGTCCTCACCGAATTCGCATTTCTTGTGTCCGTTATTCAGCATTTCCTTCCGCCGTCAAACTATCTCGACCGGCGTCCTCTCTAATCGCATCCGCAGCTGCTTGAGAGCCGTATAAAGGCGGCTCTTTACCGTGCTCAACGGAATCTCGAGCGTGTCGGAGATCTCTTGAAAAGTCATCTCCTCAAATTCCTTCATCACGATCACCTGCCTGAGGTCCGTCGGCAAAGCCCGCACGGCATGTCTAACGAGCTCCATTCGCTCACCCTTCTCAGCCTTGCGGGCCGGCGAATGATGAGGTGCCGCTACAAATATCCGCTCCTCTGAGCCGTCCTCGTCATCGAAAAAATCCTCGGCACGAGATTTAGCACGCCTTTTGGTTGTCAAGCACTGATTCACCGCGATCCGGTGAAGCCACGACGAGACCCTCGCCTCGCCGCGAAAGCGGCTCAAATTACGATAAGCCGCGATGAAAGCTTCTTGCGCCGCATCCCGCGCATCATCTTCGCGGCCCAGCATACCGAAGCAGAGAGCGAATATTTTTCGCTCCCAGCGACGCACGATCTCACCGAATGCCTCCGGATCGTCCCGTACTGCCTTCTCGACAAGCTGTTCATCCGTCAGATCTGCCCACATCCGCTCGTGTTTACGCCGCTTCGCACGAGAATTTTAGCACTGCGGACGTGCAACATCTCGCAGTCGTTCATTTTGACGCCGGAAACGCGGCAAAAGTCTGAAAAGTGTTGTATTTAGGGACTGGGTTAAAGTGCTTGCATGGCATCTGAACTCAAACCTGCTGTGAGCAAAGAGGACGTTTTCGACCTGCTCGATATTCGTGTCGGCCGCGTGATTACCGTCGAAACGGCTCCCGACGCTCGAAAGCCGTCGTATTTGCTCACGGTCGACTTCGGTAAATATGGCATAAAGCGATCAGTCGCGCGGTTGACGAGCCACTCCGTCGAAGAGCTTACCGGCAAACAGGTTTTCGGTGTACTCAATTTTCCGCCGTGTGAGATCGGCAGCATCGTGTCCGAATTCCTTTGCCTCGGCGTTCAGGTTCCCGGAGCCGAGAGCGGCGGGGCGACGATCGTGACGCCGCTCATCGAGGCCAAGCTCGGCAGCAAAATGTTCTAGATTTTTCAGATCGATTGTTAACAACTCACCCGCAGCGGTCAACTATTCCACCGACGATGATCTACGAACCGCTTCGGTGATAAAGTTATTGGCTCTCCCATAACCAATGCCAGATAGTGAAATGACTCTCAGCGGTTTCGTGCCAAAGCTCTCGGCGACGACAAGGCCGGTCAGCGAGGATCGTGGGATCGTAGAGGCCGTCAAGGCGGGCGACGAGGCGGCGTTCGGTCAGCTCTATCGGAAATTCGCCCCGCTCGTCCACGGCGTTCTGTTGTCGCGAATGCCGCCGGAAGATGTCCCGGACCTCGTCCAGGAAGTTTTCCTGGCGGCCTTTAAAGGCATCGGTTCTCTCAGGGAACCGGATGCGGTCGGCGGCTGGCTCATTCGAATGGCACGGAATCATGCAGCCGGATTCTACCGAAGCAGGCGCGTCGCTGAGGAGTTGCCCGACGATGTCGCAGGGCAACATACGCCGCACGCCGAGGCGACCGAGGCCATGCTGGCGATAAGGTCGCTGCCCGCCGCCTATTCCGAGACGCTGATGCTGCGGCTTGTAGAGGGAATGACCGGCGACGAGATCGCCCAATTGACAGGTCTCTCGCCGGGGTCGGTGAGGGTAAATCTTCACCGAGGAATGGACATGCTTCGGAAGAAGCTGGAGATCAGGTAAGACGCAATGAACGACGAATATCTTTGGAACGGACAAGGCACAAGCCCCGAGATCGAGAAGCTCGAGAGTCTGCTGACCGACTTTCGGTATCAGCCGGTGCCGCCGCCTGCATTGCCCAAGCCTGCGTCACGCTGGTGGCAGGTTCTAAGGTTTGCGCCGATCGTCGCCACGGCTGCCGCAGCGGTCCTCATCGTCGGCTGGGCAGTGACCTCGTCCACGAAAACGCTCGACACGCCGGGACCGCTGGGTGACGTGATCGCTTACACGGCTCCGGTCGATACGCGCTTGCCACCGACGCAGATCGGCCCAGTTCCGCAGAAACCGATGATCACTCGGGCTCTGTTTATCCAGAGACCGGCATCTAGACGGCGACACGGCTCGGGCTTGAAAAAACCGCCCGTCACGCTGACCGCCGAGGAAAAGAATGCCTACGATCAGGTCGTGCTCGCACTCTTTATCACCGGAACGCAGCTTCGCACGGTCCACGACACTATCAATTCAATGGAAAGCAACGACGAAAAACGCACGCTCGATCAGAAGTAAGGAAGGAACACTACGATCATGAAAAAGCTCTATCCACTCACACTTATTACAGCCACGATACTCGCGACAGCGATCAGCGCCTTTGCTCAAGACCCGGCACGGCTGCATTTTGAACGGCTAAACGGTCTTGATACCAAGGCCCGCGACGTCGTCGAGGTCAATGTCGAAGGCAAGCTGCTTGAGCTCGCAAAACGCGTCACTCAAAAGGTAAACGATCCTAACGCGAAGAAGGTTGGAGAGGCGATCAGCGGCCTGCGTGGGATATACGTCCGCGTCTACAACTTTGAGAACGAGAATGAATACAACATCGCCGATGTCGACGAGATCCGGTCGCAGCTCAACGCTCCGGGCTGGGAACGTCTCGCGAACGTACGCAGTAAGAAAAATAATCAGAAGGTCGACATATTCACGATGTTCACCGGCGACAAGATGGACGGCGTGGCAGTCGTGATGTCCGACTCGAAGAGCGTTGCCCTTGTAAACGTGATCGGCATGATCGATATCGAAACGCTTGTAGAGCTGAGCGGCAAGCTCAATATTCCAAAGATCGACATCGACCGCGACGGTACTCCAAAGCCCAAGTCCAACTAGGAGGTAACGATAATGAAGATAAAAGCAGCAGCTTCAGGCCTCGTCCTCCTCGCAGCGATCGCGGCGTTTGTCCCGACGGCCGCCGCACAAAAGAGTGAGTTTGACCAGATCGGCGGCCATCTGCGTGCGAGCTACCATGCCAAGAAGGTTCATATCCCTTTTATGTGGCTCGCCCGGGCCGTCGTCCATATCGCGAAGCCGGCCGGCGTTAAGAGCTTTAATGTCACGCTCTACGAAGATCTCAAATTCTCTCTTGAATCGGTCGATCGCGAAATGCAGGCAGCGATGCGGTCTTCATTTGGGCCCGAATGGACCTCGGTCTTTCACGTCCGCTCGCGCGATGGTCAGCAAGCGTATATGTACATGCGAGAGTCTGGCAACAACGTCAAGATCGCCGTTGTGACCGTCGAGAAAGAGCAGGCGGCGGTCATCCGTGCGACCATCAGCCCTGAGCGCCTTGCGTCGTTCATCAATAACCCGAGCGTCTTTGGCATCTCACTAAAGAGCGACGATAAGGACGGACCGACTCCGACCCCAACGGAAGGGAATTAGCCGCAGCAAATCATAGGTGCAGAAACGAGAAGGCGTCCGATTTGGACGCCTTCTTTCTTTCTGAATTATTTTTAACGCTAATACGCTCTGGCGAATATTACGCGCCCGCCCGAGGGAGCACCCGAATAAACGCATTCGCCGTCCTCGGCCGGTGCGTCCAGAGGAATACAGCGGATCGTGGCCTTAGTCTCATCCTTGATCTTTTCCTCAGTCTCGGGTGTGCCGTCCCAGTGGGCGAGGAGAAAGCCGCCCTTCTCGATCTGGTCCTTGAACTCATCCCACGTGTCGACCCTGAAGGTGTTCGCCTCACGAAATGCCAGCGCTCGTTGATAAATGTTGGCTTGGATCTCGTCGAGAAGCTGCTTGATATGATCGACAAGCCCCTCGATCGGCCGCGATTCTTTGGTCAAGTTGTCGCGGCGTGCGACCTCGATCGTACCGGCCTCGATGTCACGCATACCAAGCCCGAGCCTCACGGGAACGCCCTTGAGCTCGTACTCGGCAAACTTCCATCCCGAGCGCTGATTGTCGCTGTCGTCATATTTGACGGAGATTCCGGCTGCCTTTAACTCCTCGACGATCGGATCGACCTTGGTAGAGATCGTCGCAAGGTCCTCAGGACTCTTATAAATTGGAATGATAACGACCTGGATCGGTGCGAGCTTCGGCGGCAGCACCAGGCCCTGATCGTCCGAGTGCGCCATTATCAACGCACCCATAAGGCGCGTCGAGACGCCCCAGCTCGTTGCCCATGCGAATTCCTGCTCGTTCTCTTTATTGACGAATTTCACGTCGAACGACTTGGCAAAGTTTTGCCCGAGAAAATGCGACGTCCCCGATTGCAGTGCCTTGCCGTCTTGCATGAGTGCCTCGATGCAATAAGTTTCAACCGCACCGGCAAAGCGCTCATTAGGCGACTTGAGGCCTTTTCGAACCGGCAGGGCGATCCATTCCTCGGCAAATGTCGCGTAGACGCCGAGCATGCGCTCGGTCTCCTCAACCGCCTCTTGCTCGGTCGCGTGGGCCGTGTGCCCTTCCTGCCACAGGAACTCCGTCGTCCGCAAAAATAGCCGGGTCCGCATCTCCCAGCGAACAATATTGCACCATTGATTAATGAGCAGCGGCAGATCGCGCCATGACTGGATCCAGTTCTTATAGGTGTTCCAGATCACGGTCTCGGAGGTCGGGCGAATGATCAGCTCCTCGTCGAGCTTTGCATTCGGGTCGACCATCAGGCCGCCTTTGCCGTCTGTCTTCAGACGGTAATGTGTAACGACGGCGCATTCCTTGGCAAATCCCTCGGCGTGCTCCTCTTCTTTCTCGAGAAATGATTTCGGCACAAACAGCGGGAAGTAGGCGTTGACGTGACCCGTCGCCTTGAACATGTCGTCCAAGGCCCGTTGCATTTTTTCCCAGATCGCGTAGCCGTAGGGCTTGATGACCATACAGCCGCGCACAGCGCTGTTCTCAGCGAGGTCCGCACGCTTTACGATCTCGTTGTACCACTCGGAGTAATTCTCCGATCTTTTTGGAAGCGCTTTAGCCATAGAAACCGTCTCGCATCAACAGCGAAACGCCCATATTACAACATTTTAAGGAGTGTGATAAACTGCCCGGAATCTTGAGCTTCCAATGTCCTCGTCCCCTCGTTTGAAGGCAAAGGGAACCGTCGCGATCTTTGCCGCGGTTCTAGTTGGCCTGTATGTGCTGGTCGTCGCGTCGTATTTTCGCGAGGAGGGCTCGCGGCGCGCGAATATCGTCGAGTCAGGTGCGGCGTCCGTTGGCGAACCGCAGCTCGAGGTCGACGTCGGTATCATTTCCGTTGACTTGGCTAAAGAGATAGTCGACCTTAGGCTCGATTTCAAACCGCACGGCGATCTTGTCAGGCCCGATGGTTCACTCGCCAAGCCGGTCACTCTCTACACGATGGGCGTCAACGGCGAGGCGATCGATTTTAAGGAAGGCCTCGCTATGGTCTCGCGAGACGTCGCATTCGACCTGCATGGCGGCGAGGTGACGGACTATCCGTTTGATACTCACAGGGCACTGATCGAGTTCCGTGCAGTTCCGACAGCTTCGGAATCGAACCAGCCGCTCCGTACTCGCATAGACTTTTACGGTTATCATCACGGTCTCGACATCAGGTCGCTGCCAAGGACCAATGATGCCTCGGGTTACACAGGATTCGAGGTCGACGTTAGTCGCTCGAACCTCGTTAAATATGTTGCGATCTTTTGCATGCTCGTGATGTGGGGCCTTGCCTTCTCCGCGATCATGGTCATATGGTCGGCTCTCTCTCACTCGCGCGAATTGGATACCGGTACGCTCGCGCTTCTAAGCGGTCTCATCATCGCGATCTACTTCTTTCGCGCAGGCCTGCCGGATACGCCGGTTACCATCGGAACGTTCAGTGACTACCTTGCTTTTTTCTGGGCGGAGGCGATTGTTAGCGTTGTGACGATAATCTATACTTGGCTATGGTTCAAACGAGGGCAGGATAATTAGCCGGCCTCGCAAAGATCTAATGAGCGAACTCTCGCTGGATTTCCACGACACCGCGACTGCCTACGCGGACAAAACCGACGCCCAGCTTAAAGAGAAATTCAGGCTCTTCAGAATGCTGAATTCGCCGCTGCTCAACAGCATCGGTACGGGTCTGACGCGCTTTGCGCTGTCGATCGGGTTGCCGGTCGAGGGAATGATCAAGGCGACAATATTCGAGCAGTTTTGCGGTGGCGAGACTATTCAGGAGAGCGAGAAGGTCATTGCAGCTCTGGCACGGGCCAACATCGGCACCATCCTCGATTACGCGATCGAAGGCCAGACCACACAAGAGGGCTTTGACGCGACAAAGGATGAGATCCTGCGAACGATCGAGCGTGCAAAGGGCGATCCGAATATTCCTTTCGCTGTCTTCAAGGTCAGCGGTATCGCTCCGCTCGGCACGCTCGAACGCCTGAGTGCTCGCAAGAAGCTCGACGCAAAGAGCCAGGCAAAGGCCGAGCGCATTCACAAACGCGTCGCCGAGATCTGTGAGTTTGCGCATTCGGTCGACCAGCCGATCTTCATCGACGCGGAGGACAGTTGGATACAGGACGCGATCGACAGGCTCGCAGCCGAGATGATGGAGCGGTTCAATCAGGAACGCGTGATCATCTACAACACGATCCAGCTCTATCGCACCGATCGGCTGCAGTTTCTCAAGGACTCACGGCGGCAGGCTCGCAACAACGGCTACATCTACGGAGCAAAGCTCGTGCGCGGTGCTTACATGGAAAAAGAACGCGAACGTGCTAAGGAAATGGGTTACGAATCGCCAATACATGCGACGCGCGAGGACACTGACGCCGACTACAACGCTGCTCTCGATTACTGTCTCAGGCATTATCAGGACATGTCGTTCGTCGCGGCGACCCACAACGAGGAAAGCACGCGGCTGCTGGCGCAAGGCATGGACGATCTCGGTATCGCTCCCGATCACCCAAACATCTTCTTTTCTCAGCTTTACGGAATGGGCGACAACATTTCATACGTTCTCGCCGACAAGGGTTACAACGTCTCGAAATATGTCCCGTACGGCCCTGTCGCCGATGCTGTGCCGTATCTGATGCGGCGGGCCGAGGAGAACAGCTCCGCCGCGGGTCATGTTAGCAGGGAATTAGAAATGCTCGGCCGCGAGATCAAACGCCGAGGTATCTAGCTTCTAGCGGTATCCAAGAATAAGTCTTATCGACCTGTCGGAGATCGGTTGCTCAGGCGTCGAACGCCATCCGTCTAGCGCGGCGATCTCCTCGGCAGTTATGGCAAGACTGCCGATAGCACTGACCTGCGTGCTCTCGAATGCCCGGTTTGTGAGAGCGACGTGCTCGATCGATTTGTGTAGACTGCTGGTCTCCGTTGCCGTCTCGGCCGCCTCGACGCTCGGGAAAAGGTCGGAATACGCAGCGAGGTGCCAGACAAACTCACCATTCACCTCATCGACCGCCAGCAGCCGCAACAGACCAAATCCAGCCTCGAGCTGGAACACAAGAAAATCGCCCGGACTCAGATCGCGCATAAATAATCTTAGCCACAGAGGGCACAGAGAACACGGAGACAACAACTCAGTGCCCTCAGTGGTCTCTGTGGCAAATTGTTCTTAGTGTAGTGTATGGGTATGCAGGACTCAATCGACCCTTCGCAGCTACTCGCCGTCGCGATCGCAGAAGCCCGCCAGGGTCTTGCCGAGGGCGGGATACCGATCGGGGCGGCGTTGTTTGACGGCGAGGGGAATCTTCTCGGTCGTGGTCACAACCGCCGCGTGCAGGAGAGCGACCCGTCGATCCACGGTGAGACGGATGCTTTCAGGAAGGCCGGCCGGCAACGCAGCTATCGCGACACGATCATGGCGACTACGCTCGCTCCGTGCTGGTACTGCAGCGGCCTCGTCCGCCAATTCGGCATCGGCACCGTCATCGTCGGTGAATCCGAGACCTTCCAAGGCGGCATCGACTGGCTCCGCGAAAACGGCATCACCGTCATCGACCTCGACAATGCCGAGTGCAAAGAGATGTTGGGCAAATTCATCGCCGAGCATCCGGAGATCTGGAATGAGGATATTGGAGAATAAGTTCATCGCCCGCCGTTATGACGAACAATTCCGATGCAATCCCGGTCCTAATTGTTATCGCAATTATTTTTTCCGTCGCCGGAGTTCTGATGTTGTTCTTCCCCCGCTGGGTCAGAAAGTACGATATGCGCCTCTCCCGGTTCATAGCGGATGAAGACCGATATATTGCAGCCGTGCGAATGTTCGGGATAGTCTTTCTCGCATTGGGAATCCTCATCTCATCCGGACTGATCACAGCCTTCATACTCTCTAAGCTGCACTAGCTCGTCACCGACTCGGCGCTACGACCGGTAATCCCTTTGCCGTGTACTGCTTATTAAATTCCGCAAGCTCCGTCGATTTGATCCTCGCAAACTCCGCAAGCTGTTTATCGACCTGGGCCGAGAGGTCGGCGAAGACGGCGAGGGCTTGAGCGGTCGGGGCGTCGTCCGAGCTGTCGACCGAATCACTGAGTGCCGCAAGCTTGTTGTTGAGACGGATCGGGAAGTTGAGAGCATCCTGACCGCTACGGATCTTTGTCTGGATCAGGGCCTCCTCGACGGCGGTCAGCTTCTTTGAGATGTCGCCGGCCATATCGCCAAGGGGTTTGTTGTCGCCCTTGAGCCGCTTTTGAATGGCCTCAAGCTGTGTCCGCATGTCACGAATATCGAGGATAGCTCCGTGAACGTCATTCAGACGGCCGTTTATCTTCATCATCAGGTCGTACTGCGCCTGCAGATCGGCCTGCGTCGCGCCGAGGCGCGGATCGGCCTTGATAGAGAAGGGCTGCCGAGCCACCTGCTTGCCGTCGATGCTCAGCACGACCTCGTAATTGCCTGGCGGCACGCGCGGGCCCGTGATCGAGCCGGCCCACAGAATGAGCGGCTGGATAGTCGTCGCGTTTGGCCGGCGATAGTTCCAAACGAAGGTATTCAATCCAGCCTCGGCCGGAATAGCGGGATCGCCGCCCGGTACCACCGGAGCAGCCGCGCCATCAGGGCTGTCCGCACGCTTTGTATATTTGCGGAACAAGCCGCCGTGCTCATCGAGAAACTCGAGCGTCATTTCCTTTGCGACCTTATCCTTGAGCCAGTAATTCACTACAACGCCATTTGGCGGATTTTTGCCGACCGTCGCGGTGGCGGGCAAAGGGAATCCGCCGCCGCCTGATGTCCGATACGCGCCCTCCGGCTTGAAAAGAAACGCATCGGCCTTTTTCGCATCATCAAGCTGATACAGGATCGGCAGGTTGTCGAGCACGTAGAACGAACGCCCGTGTGTCGCAACGACTAGGTCCTTGTCACGTTTTTGAACGGTGAGATCCGAAACCTGCACGACGGGCAGATTGAGCTGCAGGCTCTGCCACGAGTCGCCGGCGTCAGAAGAATAATAGATGCCTCGCTCAGTTCCCGCGTAGAGAAACCCGCGTTTATTCGGGTCCTCGATAACCACTCGCGTAAATTGATCGGCTGGAATTCCGTTCACGATCTTTTTCCACGTCTTGCCATAGTCGGTCGTGCGATACATGTACGGTTTTTGATCGTCCAGCTTGTAGTTGACCGCAGCGACATAGGCAGTGCCTGCATCGAAAGGCGAGGCCTTGAGCTGGTTGATCTGGATCCACTCCGGCAGATCCTTTGGCGTGACGTTGGTCCAGGTCGCCCCGTTATCGCGCGTAAGATGCACGAGGCCGTCATCGCTGCCCGCCCAGATGAGACCCGGCTGAACGGGCGATTCATCGACCGCGAATATCGTGTCGTAATACTCAATAGACGTGTTGTCCTGCGAGATCATGCCGCCAGAACCCTTTTGCTTGGACGGGTCATTGCGAGTCAGATCGGGCGACATTTGCTGCCAGGACGCTCCTTCGTCCATGGATCGGAAGAGCACATTCGCTCCCGCGTACAGCACATTCTTGCCGTTGGTCTTATGCGGCGAGAACATCATCGGGAAATTCCACTGAAAGCGAAACTTCGCGCCTTCCGCGCCCGAGCCCATCGGATTGTCGGGATATGGATTGACATCGCGGCTCTGTCCCGTGCGATGGTCTGTCCGCGTCAGGAAACCGTCGTAACTGCCCGCAAAGACTATCTCCGAGTTGTCGGGGTGCGGCGCAATCCAGCCTGATTCGCCGCCGCCAACGTCGTACCAGTTGTTTTCGCCGATCGTGAAATCGTTCGAACGGGAAGCGATCCTAACGGTCGAATTGTCCTGCTGTGCTCCGTAGATGTTGTAAGGGAAATCATTGTCGGTCGTCACCCGATAGAACTGAGCCGTCGGCTGGTCTTCATCGGTCCACGTCGCGCCGCCGTCCATCGAGACGGTCGCGCCGCCGTCATTGCCGTTGATCATGAGGCGCGGGTCGCGCGGGTTGATCCAGAGGTCGTGATGGTCCTCGTGCGAGTCCGGGACGGCCGCGAACGTCGCGCCGCCGTCGGTCGACTTCAGCAACGTGACGCTCAACACGTAGATC
>DASYKW010000036.1:0-9723 GCA_035995005.1 Pyrinomonadaceae bacterium | reverse complement strand
TACGACAGTCGCCGATCTCGCCGGAATGACCCCTGACGAGGTTATGCCGCCACTACCACAGGAGGAGGGCTTTTACGCGAGGGCCGACTCGTATGTTTTTTACGCGATCTCGATCCTCGGCTGGCTGATGGGCTGGCTTTTTCTTCTCGGCATCATTTTGGGATTGGGACGGATGGCGGTGATCGGCACGCTTGCCCTGGCGCAATACCTGCGTTCTCGACGCCGCGAAGCCGAGCATTTCGGCGAGGGCTACGAGCCACTCGTGTCGGTCGTCGTGCCCGCCTATAACGAGGAGCGTGTCATCGAGCGAACGATCGACAGCCTGCTTGCCTCGGACTATAGAAATTTCCAGATCGTTGTCGTCGATGACGGCTCGACCGACGCGACGCTTCATGTGTTGAACGTAAAGTACCGACATAATTCACGCGTCTCGGTACATTCACGTCTCAATGGCGGCAAGGCAGAGGCTCTGAATTTCGGCTGGCGACAATCGCTTGGCGAGATCATTATCGCGCTCGACGCGGACACGATGTTTGAGCCGCAGACGATCCCGGCCCTTGCGCATCGTTTTGCCAACGAGTCTATCGGGGCCATTGCCGGAAACTCCAAGGTCGGCAATCGCATAAACATCGTCACAAAATGGCAGGCGCTCGAGTACGTCACGTCGCAGAATTTTGACCGGCGAGCATTCGCCTCTTTGAATTGCATCACCGTCGTTCCGGGGTCGGTCGGCGCATGGCGGCGATCGGTGCTGGAGCAGGCAGGCGGCTTCTCGTCCGACACGCTTGCCGAGGACCAAGACCTGACAATTCAAGTCCGAAAGCTCGGCTGGAAGATCGGCTACGAGGAGGCCGCGATCGGCCTGACGGAAGCTCCAGATTCCTTACGAAACCTCGCAAAGCAGCGGTTCCGGTGGTCTTACGGCACGCTCCAGTGTATGTGGAAGCACAAACGAGCGCTTCTCAATCCACGCTATGGGACGCTTGGCTTCATCGCGATGCCGAACGTGTGGATATTCCAAGTCTTCTTCCCGCTTATCTCACCGATAATGGACCTCATGTTCGTATGGACAATGATCTCCGCGATCCTCACATCGCTTGAGCACCAGCAGGAATATGCCCACACGCCGACCAACATGAATCAGGTCATCTTTTACTATGCGCTTTTTCTGGCGGTGGACTGGGTCGGGGCATTCGTAGCCTTCATGATGGAGCGAACGGAGCAGAAACGCCTGCTCGGCTGGCTGCTCATTCAGCGCTTCGGTTATCGCCAGGTGATGTATTGGGTAATGGTCAAGTCGGTCTACACCGCCATCCGCGGAGCCGTCGTCGGCTGGGGCAAGCTCGAGAGAAAAGCGACGGTCGAGGCAAGAGTTTAGCCACAGAGCCCACAGAGAACACCGAGGCACAAATCAGGCAAATCGTCCTTTCTCAGTGCTCTCTGTGTACTCTGTGGCTAAAATAGAAGCATGCCGGAGTTTCCCGACATAGACCGAGGCGGCGTTGACGTCCTGCCGGAGAAAAAGGCCAAGCTCGAGAAGCCAAAGCTCTTTAAGGTCCTGCTCCACAACGACGATTTCACCACGATGGATTTCGTCGTTTTCGTTCTTCAGTATGTCTTCTCGCGCAGCGAAGCCGAGGCGTTTAGCGTGATGCTCAAGGTCCACAACGAGGGCGTTGGCGTCGCCGGCATCTACCCCTACGAGATCGCCACAATGAAAGCCGACAAGGCCACCAACCTCGCAAAGTCCCGCGAATACCCGTTGCTGTGTACGGTCGAAGAAGAATAAGATCTAATCCCGCGCTCCTCACAAAATCCGTGAGAACTGTCACAAATCCGAGTTCCGCGGCGTTTTCCCGTCAGCTATGACAAAACTGAGATTGGCGTCCCTCTGCGCGTTTCTAGCGCTGGCATTCATGTGTCCGCGCTGGGTGGCCGTGAGCGGCCAAGTTGCTCCTGCGACTCTTGACGGCTTGTGGGAAGCGAAAATGCGCTTCGGACCCGATATCACCGGAACGCTCATTTTGAAGCAGGTCGGGAAGAGCTGGGTCGCGGAGATCTCCGGCCATACGGCGATCGCAAATGTCAGCGGCGACGACGTCTCATTTGAATTGGCGGCCGGACAAGGCAAGTTCGTGGGCGGCTTCGACGCTAGGCGCAACCGAATAACCGGACATTGGCGACAGGCGGACTCGCCCGACGGCGGCTCCTACTTGTCGCCGGTGACGCTCGACAAAAATGCGGACGGCGAATTTCGCGGGACCCTCATGCCGCTGCCTACCGCAATGACCTTCTTTCTGGTCGTCAAGAAACGCGACGACGGAACCACCGCAGCCTTTATTCGGAATCCCGAACGCAATCTCGGCTGGACGCAGTTTCGAGTGAATTATCTTGAGCGAGACGGCGATGCAGTAAAACTCTTCGCGGCAAACACCGCGACGGCAAAGGGCCGTCTGCTCGCGAGTGGACGCTACGACGGCGAAACCGACACGCTGCATATCTATTTTCCGTCGCGGGGTGGTACCTACGACTTTCGGCGTATTGGGCCGGAAGAAGCGACCGACTTTTACCCGCGCGGGCGTCCCGGCGTTCAATATTCTTACTCGGTCCCACCTGCGTTCGGTGACGGATGGCCGATCGCATCGGTCGATGAAGTCGGCCTTTCACGGGCCGCGGTCGAGAAGTTTATCCAGGAATTCATCGATGTCCCGCAGGACTCGATCGACTCGCCGCAGATACACGGCATACTTATCGCCCGTCATGGCAAGCTTGTCGTCGAGGAATACTTTCACGGCGAGAACCGCGAGCGGGCGCATGAAACTCGCTCCGCGTCAAAAAGCATTGCATCGGATACGGCAGGTGCCGCGATCCAGAGCGGCGTAGCCCTGAGTGCGTCTAGCTCAGTTTATAAGGTCATGAACGGCGGGGAATTTCCTGCTGACCTCGAACCACGCAGGCGCTCTATGACGCTCGAAAATTTGATGTCGATGTCGTCCGGTCTCGACTGTGACGAGGGCAATGACAAGTCGCTCGGGTATGAAGACAACTTTTGGGATAACCAGGAGCAGGAACCCGACTTTTACAAGAAGACCTTGGCGTTGCCGATGGTTCGCGATCCCGGGGCGGAGCGGGTTTACTGCAGCGCGTCGGCCAACCTCACGGCTGGCGTTGTTTCGACGGCAGCCAAGAAACCATTTCGCGATCTGTTTCGCGAGCTCATCGCCGATCCACTGGGCATTAGCCGGTACTATTTCATCTCCATGCCAAACGCCGACGCCTACATGGGCGGCGGAGCACGGTTGCTGCCGCGCGATTTTATGAAACTCGCCCAGGTGCATATCAACGGCGGCACGTGGCATGGGCGACGGATCTACTCCCAGGAATGGTCGCGCGTCTCCACGTCGGTGCTTAACAAAGTCCCGTTTAGCAAGCAAGATTACGGGTATCTGTGGTGGAGCCAAACGTATGATTTTCACGACAAGCCGCTCCGCGTCTATTATGCGAGCGGGAATGGCGGAAATCTGGTTTTTGGCATACCCGACCTCGACATGGTCGTGGCCATCTACGCCGCGAATCAGAACCATCGCGTCGGCCTCGACATCCAAAATGTTTACATTCCCAAGTACATCCTTCCACTCGTCTCAAAGCATTAGGAATGTGGTAATATCTACCTCGATATGACGCCTCGCGTGATAATTAGCATTATTTGCCACAGGGACTTTGCTCCGTAAGCGAGCAAGGCAGGCGTAAAGTTTGCAAAAAGTCCCAAGCCGACCAAAAGGCTTGGGGCTTTTGATTTTGGATTTCAGGTCACGGATCTCGGATTTGAAGACCCGCAGGTGCTACACTTTTCACTTTTATGACCGACGAGTTGGATCTTAAGAAAACAGTAAATTTGCCGAGGACCGACTTCTCCCAAAAGGCGAATCTCGGCCAGATGGAGCCTGCGCGTATGAAGAAGTGGCAGGAAATGGGCCTGTATGAAAAGGTACAGGCTGCTCGCGAGGGGCGAGAGAAATTTATCCTCCACGACGGCCCGCCGTATGCGAACGCGGATATTCACATCGGCACGGCGCTGAATAAGATCCTTAAGGATTTCGTCGTAAAGACGCGCTCGATGATGGGCTACGATGCGCCGTACGTCCCGGGCTACGACTGTCACGGGCTGCCGATCGAGACGATCGTCGAGAAAAAGCTCGCCGAGAAGGGTAAGAACAAGAACGACATTCCCGTTGCCTCGTTTCGTCGCATCTGCCGCGAACACGCCTCGACCGCGATGGCTGGGCAGACGCGCGACTTTCAGCGGCTCGGCATTCTCGGCGAATGGCAAAACCCGTATCTGACGATGTCGCCCGAGTACGAGTCGTCGACTGCGAGATTGTTCGGCAAGTTCCTGGAGCGCGGCTTTGTCTACAAAGGCCTGCGTCCCGTTTACTGGTGCATCCACGACCGGACGGCACTTGCCGAGGCCGAGGTCGAGTATAAGGAACACACGTCGCCATCAGTCTATGTAAAATTCCCTCTCAAGAGCGACCCGGCCGCGATCGACGAAAAGCTCGCGGGCAAAAATGTCTTCGTCGTCATCTGGACGACGACGCCATGGACGCTGCCTGCGAATCTCGGTATCGCGGTGCATCCGGATTTTGATTACTCGGCGATCGAGGTGTCGGACGCCGAGGTCTTTATCGTCGCAAGCGAGCTGGCTAAGTCATTCTGCGAGACCGCGGGCTTTGCTGAGTATGAGGAGATCGCTCGATTTAAGGGCGTAAAGCTAGACCGTCTCGAGTGTCGTCACGCCTGGCTCGATCGATCGTCGCTCATCATGAACGGCGAGCATGTCACGCTCGGCGAGGCCGATGCCGAGGTCGAGTTGGATGTAAGGTTCGAGAATAAGGCCGCGGGCAAATCGGGAACCGGCTGCGTTCACACCGCTCCCGGCCACGGTGCGGACGACTTTCACATCGCAAAGCAGTACGGCCTTGAGGTCTATGCACCGGTCGATGCGGCGGGCAGATTCACGGCCGAGGTCGAGCATTTTGCCGGACTCGATGTATTTTCGGCAAATTCAAAGATCGTCGAATTCCTCCGCGAGACCGGTGCACTCGTGTATAGCGAGAATTACCAGCACCGCTACCCGCATTGCTGGCGTTGCAAGAATCCGGTGATATTCCGTGCGACGCCACAGTGGTTCGTCTCAATGGACGAGGCGGTCGACGGCCGCTCGCTTCGTGAACGTGCCCTCGACGAGATCGCAAAGGTCAATTGGCATCCCGCGTGGGGCGAGGGCCGGATGTCGAATATGTTTAAGGGCCGTCCCGACTGGTGCGTCTCACGACAGCGTTTCTGGGGCGTCCCGATCCCGGTATTTTATTGCTCGGGCTGCGAAGAGGCCGTCGCCGATCCGAAGATCGTCGATCACGTGGCTGACATCTTCGCCAAGGAAACCGCTGATGCCTGGTACGCGCGGCCCGAGAGCGAGCTCCTGCCAGATGGCTACAAATGCGTGAAATGCGGCGGTGGTGAATTCAGAAAAGAGACGGATATTCTCGACGTGTGGTTTGACTCCGGCTCGAGCTGCGTCGCGGTCCTCGAGACTCGCGGCGAGACTTTGCGATTCCCGGCGGACGTTTATCTCGAGGGAGGCGATCAGTATAGAGGCTGGTTCAATTCGAGCTTAAGCTGCGGCATCGCGGCACATGATTCTGCACCGTACAAACAGATCATCACGCACGGCTGGGTCGTCGATGGCGAGGGTCGCAAACAGTCCAAGTCGATCGGTAACGTCACCGCCCCTAAGGAGATCATCGATAAGTCGGGTGCCGATGTGCTTCGGTTGTGGGCCGCTGCGGTCGATTACACCGAGGATGTTCGCTGCTCGGATGAGATCCTTTCGCGCGTCGTCGATGCCTATCGCAAAATGCGCAACACGCTGCGTTATGCGTTGGGGAATTTAGACGGATTCGACCCGGCGACGGATTCACTCGCGGTCACCTATCTGCAGGAGATCGACGTCTGGGCCCTCGCCACGCTCAACGAGGTCACCGACCGCGTGGTCGCGGCTTACAAGGCATACGACTTTCAGGCCGCGTACAACGCCCTCTACAATTTCTGCACGGTCGCGCTGTCGGCACGCTACTTTGACATCATCAAGGACCGGCTTTACATCGCTGCTCCGAAGAGCGAAGTTCGCCGCTCGGCCCAAACCGCGCTTTACCAGATCGTGGATTCTCTTTGTCGCCTAATGGCGCCGCTTCTCGCTTATACGGCGGATGAGGCTTGGGAGAGTTTGCCGGCCCGCGAAGTAGCGTCAGTCCACATCGCCGAGTTTCCGGCAGCGGTCGATGCCGATAACTCGGGGCTGATGGAACGCTGGGAGCGAATATTCACGATCCGCGACGAGGTCCTAAAAGCCCTCGAGGACGCCCGCAACGCGAAGGCCATCGGCTCGTCCCTTGAGGCAAAGGTCGTGTTGACGGCGGACAAAGAAACGACAAGATTTCTTCTCGAAGTTTACGATCAGCTGAGATATATCTTTATCGTCTCGCAGGTCGAGGTCCATGAGGGCGACGCGATGAGCGTTAAGATCGAGCACGCCGACGGGCAGAAGTGCGATCGCTGCTGGAATTACTCGACACGTATCGGCGAATTCGAGCGTTTTCCGACAGTCTGCGAGCGCTGCAACGAAGCGCTCTTGGCCATCGTATAGACTTACCACTGAATGGATAAACGCAGCCTATTTTGGAAGATCGCATATCTCGCAATCGCGGGCGGCGTCTTTCTTATCGACCAGACGACTAAGGCCTGGGCGGCACGCACGCTCAGATTCGACGGTGACAAATCCGTCATAGATGGCTTGTTACATTTTACTTACGCGGTAAATCCGGGCGTGGCGTTCTCAATGTTTGACGAGCAGGGCGACGCGGGACGCTGGGGATTATCGATCGTCGCCTTTGTCGCGGGCGTGCTCGTGCTCTATTTCTTTTGGCGGACGCCTCGCACCGACGACCGCATCCTCGGTGCCCTCGCCCTGCTGCTCGCTGGGATCTCAGGCAATCTTTGCGATCGTGTTCGACTCGGATCAGTGATCGATTTCATCGACGTGCAGCTTGGCTCGTGGCACTATCCGACATTCAACGTGGCTGACTCGGCGATCTGCATCGGAGCGGGGCTGTTGCTGCTCGATATAGTCTTCAGCAAAAAGAAGAAGGCGGCAGATGAGATATCGGAGGCGGCGGCCTAAGAATGTACCCTGAGCTATTTAGGATCGGCGATTTCCCGGTAACGACCTACGGCATTTGGCTGGCGTTGGGGATGTTGTTTGCGCTTCTGGTCGCCTCGCGCCTGGCGGCTCGTGACGGCATTCCAAAAGAACGTATTTACGACCTGGGATTATGGACGCTCGTTGCGGCCCTTGTTGGGTCCAAGCTGCTGATGTTTCTGGTCGAGCCGGGCGTGCAGATCTTCACGCTCGATTTTTTGCGTTCCGGCGGTGTGTTTTACGGCGGGCTGATCGGTGGCTTTGTCGCTGTTGTTTTTCTCGTCCGGCTTTACAAACTCTCATTTTGGAAGGTCGCAGATGCGCTCGTTCCGGGCCTCGCTCTGGGGCAGGCGTTTGGCCGTCAGGGATGTTTCGCCGCGGGCTGCTGCTGGGGCAAACCGACGGATTCGGTCCTCGGCGTGCATTTTACCCAAGCCGGTCACGAATACACAGGCGTCCCCGTCGTCGACGCCGCTGGGCACGACCTGCATCTATATCCGACGCAGTTGATCGAGTCGTTTACGATGCTGCTCGTCTGCGGAATCCTCATCTACCTGCACCGCCGGAAGAAATTTGACGGTCAGGTGCTCATCGCCTACGGCATTATCTATGCGATCTTTAGGTTTCTGATCGAGTTCATTCGGGACGATCCTCGCGGGGACCTTTTTGGCCTAACGACCGCAACAGGTCTCTCCACATCACAGCTCGTGAGCCTCATTGTCGCGGCCGGGTCGATCATTTTCCTGATCGTCCGGCTTCGCCGCGTGCCTGCAGTAGAAAAGGCCTAAAATAAAGCGCATTAGTTTTCTCCCGCGTTCTTGAGTACATTTCGAGTATGGAAGACCGTCTAAAAGTCCCCGCAGACGACGCGGGAATCCGCCTCGACGCCTATCTCGCCTCCCAGATCGAGGGCTGGTCGCGCTCGCGCCTTCAGAGGCTGATCGACGAGGGCGACGTGCTGGTCAATGGAGCAGAGGTAAAGTCGTCATACAAGCTGCGTGAGGGTGACGAGATCGAGGTGGATCTGGTCGAGCTGCCGGCCGTGACCTTTGAGGCGGAGGACATCCCGCTCGACATCGTTTACGAGGACGAATATCTCGCGGTCATCAACAAACCGGCGGGAATGGTCGTGCATCCCGGTGCCGGCGTGCAAAGCGGGACGTTGGCAAATGCGATCGCTTTTCGATTTGGCTCGGATGTCGACGGGCCGCGATCGACCGACGAGAACCGCAGCCGCGTCGGGATCGTGCATCGCCTCGACAAGGACACATCCGGCCTGATCGTCGTCGCGAGAACTGACGAGATCCACGAAGCGCTGTCTGAGCAGTTTCGTGCCCGCGAGGTCTACAAATCCTACATCGCACTCGTCCATGGCTCGACTGACCAGGAGTTTGGCAAGATCGAAGCACCGATCGCCCGAAACAAGCACAACCGCCTGCGAATGCGTGTCGCTGCCCAGGGCCGCCCCGCGATCAGCCTCTGGAAGGTCCGCGAGCGGTACGGCAAATTTACGCTCCTCGACGTCGAGATAAAGACCGGCCGAACGCACCAGATCCGCGTCCACATGGCATATATCAACCATCCGGTGGTCGGCGACGAGATATACAACGAGGGCCGTGACAACACTATTGCCGACATCAACATCCGCAACGCGATCGCGTCGCTGCCGCGGTTCTTCCTTCATGCGGAGCAGCTGTCATTTACTCACCCCAAGACCGGCGAGCGAATGGAGTTTCTTCAAGAGCTGCCAAAAGAACTTGTTGAATTCTTGTCGCATCTGTGATACAGTGTGCAAGACGCAGGCTGCATAGGAAGCCGTGGTCGATAGCATGAGCGAAAGTTTTTTTAAAAACCGCGAAATTCAGCCGCTCACCAGCGATAACTCACGTGTTATCAGTAGTTTCCCTGTCCCACGCACCTGTGGGACAAGCCTGGGACAGAGTGGGACAGGAATGGCAGCAAGGGAAGGTAAATATAAGAAAATAAAAGGCGAACGGACGATTCCGGGGTTTCGGCTGTCCCGCCGTGTCGCGGTCATAATTCTGCTGTTCACAGCTTCCTGCTTGCCTCTTACAGCCCAGAAGATCGACTACACCAGCTGGGTCAACCCGTTCATCGGTACCGGCGGACACGGGCACACTTTCCCGGGAGCCACAACGCCGTTCGGCATGGTCCAGCTCTCGCCCGATACGCGCACCGACAACTGGGACGGATCATCCGGCTATCACTACTCCGACGACGTCATCTACGGCTTCTCGCACACACACCTAAGCGGCACGGGCATACCGGATTATTGCGATATTTTGTTGATGCCCACCGTGGGAAGTCGCTTTCTGCTGCAAGAGACCCGCTATCCGGCCAAACGATATGCCTCGAAATTCTCTCATCACGACGAGCATGCCGAGCCAGGTTATTACTCAGTCAAATTAGCTGACGATGGGATATTGGCGGAATTGACCGCGACG
>DASYKW010000035.1:0-11537 GCA_035995005.1 Pyrinomonadaceae bacterium | reverse complement strand
AGGCGACCGACGAATTTGCAGCGGCGGAAAAGCGCCGTCTGGGAAGGTAGGCCCTAATCAGAAACTCTCTAAAGTGTGGCGTGTGGATAAAAGCTCTACCTCACGCTACACTTTATTTCTTTGCCCATGACCCGGACTTTCTACATCACAACCCCGATCTACTACGCGAACAGCCTGCCGCACCTCGGGCATCTGTACACGACTATCGTGGCCGACACGGTCGCGCGTTATAAGCGTCAGCGTGGGTTTGAGACGTATTTCCTGACCGGAACCGACGAGCACGGCATAAACATCCAGCGTTCCGCCGAGCGGGAAGGCCGCAGCAATAAGGAACAGGTCGACTACATCTCGGGCGAGCTCAAGCGGATGTTCCACGATTTTGGCCTCGATACAGAGAATCGCGGCTACGACGTCTTCATGCGGACCACGGAGCCCTTTCATTACGAGGGCGCGCAGCATCTGTGGCGCGAGATCGCCAAAAACAAGACGCCGAAGGGCAACGACACGATCTATAAGGGCTTTTACGAGGGCTGGTTCTGTGCTCCGTGTGCGGAATTTAAGACCGAGGAGCAGTATTTTACGTCCGAGGGCTCCGAAATTCCGAATTGTCTGATCCACGAGCGTCCCCTCGACAAGGTGGCGGAGGAGAGCTATTTCTTCCGGCTCTCGGACTATGATGAGTTCTTAACGGACGTCATAGAGAACGGACCCGTCCTCGTCAGGCCGGAAGCAAGGCGGAACGAGGTATTGTCCTTTATCCGCGGCGGTTTGCAGGATCTTTCCATCAGCCGCCAAAAAACTTCGGTCGCATGGGGAATTCCCGTTCCGGGTGACGAGGACCACGTGATGTACGTGTGGCTCGACGCCCTTTCCAACTACATCACGGCCCTCGGGTACGGAAATCAGGAAAATGCCGCTGTTGGCCTCGAGAAGTATTGGCCGGCGACCCATCTGGTCGGCAAGGATATCCTGCGGCAGCACACGATCTACTGGATGTCCTTTCTGAAGGCAGCGAATCTTCCCTTGCCCACGATGGTTTACGCTCATGGCATGTGGCTTGATCCGGAAGGCCGAAAGATGGGCAAGACAATGGGTAACGTCATCAAAGTTGATGTATTACATGAGCATTTTCAGACCGATGCCGTGCGCTACTTTTGCCTTCGGGACATGGTATTTGGGCAGGATGGGAAATTTGGCTACGAGAATCTGATCGAACGTGCAAATGCCGACCTTGCAAGCGGTCTTGGCAACCTGGCGAGCAGGACATTCTCGATGATCACAAAGTACCGTGACGGCAAGGTCCCCGCGGGCAAGATCGCCGAGGAAAACTATCTCAATGCCAAACGTGCCGGCATCGAGCCTGACGAGCAGGATATCGCCTCGGTCTTGACCCATGCGAGAGACGAGTTTTTGCGGCGATTCGACAACTTCGAGTTTAGCCAGGGTCTTGAGACCCTCTGGACGGTGATCGCACGTATCGACAAGATGATCTCGGACGCCAAACCGTGGGAGCTGATCAAGGACGATCGGCAGGCCGAGTCGCTAAACGCTGTGCTTTATCGTGCAACAGAGACACTACGCTGGTTGAGTGTGCTGCTGTATCCGGTCATGCCGGAGTCGTCGAAGAACATCTACGGCCAGATCGGCCTGACCGAGGACATCTCAAAGATCGATCCGGCCGACCTAAAGTGGGGCGATCTACAACCCGGAACGGCGATCGGCGAGACCGTCGGCGTTTTTCCGCGGATCGATAAGAACAAAGTTATGAGCGAAATAAAGAGCGCCGCTGATACTCACGAACGCAGTGACGCAGTGTCAGAAACGGGAGCCGCAGCGGCCGCGTCACCGTCGACCACGAACGACGATCAAACATCGACGGATCACAACTTCATCACGATCGACGACTTTCTCAAGGTCGAGCTTCGCGTAGGTGAGATCAAGGTCGCCGAGCGCATCCCAAATGCCGACAAGCTCCTCCGATTCGAGATCGACCTTGGCGAGGAAAAACCGCGCCAGATCCTCGCCGGACTAGCCGAATACTACGATCCCGAAACGCTGGTCGGTCGCAAAGTCGTTGTCGTCGCAAACCTCAAACCCCGAAAAATGCGCGGCCTCGAATCCCAAGGCATGATCTGCGCCGCCTCGCTCGAAGATAATTCGGGCCCGAAACCAGCTCTCGCGACGTTTTTGGAGGACGTCGAGATCGGAGCGAGATTGAAGTAATCGGTCCAATCGTGCTCATAGATTCCCATTGTCATATCGACAGCTCGAACTTCGACGCGGACCGCGACGAGGTTGTCCAGCGGGCTCTCGATGCGGGCGTGGGGCTGATGGTCAATATCGGAACCGGCGATCCGCGGAGCGATGACTTTTGCAGAGCCGTCGAAGTCGCGGAGAAATATCCGCAGGTCTACGCCGCCGTCGGAGTGCATCCTCACGATGCCAAGCTCTACGATGACGCTGCCGAGCAGCACCTCATCGATCTCGTAGGTTCAAGCAAAAAGGTCATAGCGTGGGGCGAGATCGGCTTAGACTTTTATTACGATCACACCCCTCGTGATGTGCAGCGGGATGTGTTTCGGAGGCAGATCAGGACTGCTCGCACGCTAAGTCTGCCGATCATCATCCATAGCCGCGAGGCGGATGACGAAACCGTTGCGATATTGCGCGAAGAATGCGCTGGTGACGACTTTCCGGGCGGGATAATGCACTGCTTTGGCGGGACGCCTGAGATGGCTCAGACGCTTATGCCGCTGGGGTTTCTGATCTCGTTCGCCGGCAACGTCACGTTCAAGAAAGCTCAGAACCTGAGAGACGCGGCAGCAGTGGTGCCGATCGACAAAATACTCGTCGAAACTGATTGTCCATTCCTGACACCCGAGCCCCTGCGTGGAAAGCAAAACGAGCCGAGCTATGTTGCTCATACCGCAAAATTCCTCGCAGAGCTGAAGGGTGTTGACCCCGATACGTTTGGTACACAAACGACGCAGAATTTTCTCGATTTTTTCGGGTCACGCATCGAGGCGTGACTTCTCATATCTCAAATTCGACGGCTCCGCATCGGATCGCTCTGTGACCTCCGTGATCTCTGTGGCAATATCTTAACTATGGCAAAAGAGAATTCATTCGATATCGTGTCCAAGACCGATTACGCCGAGGTCACGAACGCGATCAACCAGACGACCAAAGAGATCTCGCAGCGGTTCGATTTTAAAGGCAGCCGTGCGACGGTCGAGCTGCAGGCAAAAGATCTGATGCTCTCGGCCGAGGACGACACAAAGCTGCGCAACATGAACGACATTCTGCAAAGCAAGCTTCTCAAACGCGGCGTGTCACTCAAGGCCCTCGATTACCAAAAGGTCGAGCCGGCCGCCGGCAGCTCTGTGCGACAGCTAGTGAAAGTTCAGCAAGGTATTCCGATCGAGAAGGCCAAAGAGGTCGTCAAGTTTATCAAGGACGGCAAGTACAAGGTCCAAGCCTCGATCCAGGGCGAGACCGTCCGCGTCTCGGGCAAAGACCGCGACACTCTGCAAGATGTCATCTCGGCGCTCAAGGGACACGATTTTGGCATCGACATGATGTTCGACAACTACCGGAATTAATGCAGCGATTCGCGGCGGCCAAGAGGGAGTTGAGCGACAACGACGCGATGCGGCGGGTATTCGGCCTGATCGGGCCCGAGATGAAGCTCGTCGAGCAGGAATTCGAGCGGCAGGCAGCGTCGAATATTCAGGTCATCAATTATCTAGGCGATTACGTTCGAGCATCGGGCGGGAAACGGCTGCGCCCCGCATTGTTGATACTGGCGAATCTCGCAACAGGCGGCGACGGTTCGAGCGACAACGTCATTCGGCTCGCGACCGTGATGGAGATGCTCCATACGGCTACGCTTGTTCACGACGACATAATCGATAACGCCGATCTCAGGCGAAACCGCTCCTCAATAAATGCCCGCTTTGGCAATCAGACCGCGGTGTTGATGGGCGATTGGTTGTACATGTCGGCGTTTGAGACAAGCCTGCGTGAGCGTTCGCTCGAGATCCTCGACATTCTTACTAACCTCACGCGCAAAATGACTGAGGGCGAGCTGATCCAGCTTACCCGCATCGGCCGTCTCGACATTACTGAGGACGAGTACCTCGACATTCTCCTGCGAAAGACCGCGTATCTTTTCTCGGCGTGTTGCGAGATCGGAGCCATCCTCGCCGGTGCGAATGCGGAGGTTCAGGCGGCGATGAGAGATTTTGGCCTCGAGCTCGGAATCGCGTTCCAGATCGCGGACGATGTCCTCGATGTAACGGCCGACACAAAAACGCTCGGCAAGACAGCCGGCTCCGACCTGCTCGAAGGAAAATTGACGCTCCCACTCATCTACCTTCTTCGCGAAAACCCGGACATTCGCGCAAGCTTGGAAAAGATCATGTTCGATGGCGAATATGTCGCTTTGACACGTGAGCAGATCAGGACCATGCTCGACGAGGCTGGCGTTTTTGCAACGATCTCCAAGCGCTTAACCGACTCGGTTAAACATGCGATAAAAAGTCTTGATGTTTTGCCCGAATCGGAGTATCGTCTGTGTTTGGAAGACGTCTCTAGCTACGTTACGGAGCGAAACAAATAACCCCGACAATTAGGTATTCCTCAGTTCGATTACGGTACTCCTGTCCGTAAATCATTTGTCGCCAATATGTTAGACGAAAACCTTATAGCAACACTTGAGCAAAGTTTGCTGCAGACGCGCAATGCGCAGAATAGGCTGATCGCCAGGCTGAGGGAAAGCGAGGCCGAGGTCGATAGCTTAAGGCTCGAGATCGAGGCCCTGGAGAACAGCGCGCAGCAGACGATGAAGGCCATCGACAGCCTGCTTGTCGCGACGCGGGGCGGACGATCTATGAATATCGGCCGGTCGATCTCTATAGACGACGATACCGCGTCGGCCGCGAGCGTGCAGCGTGGTGATTACAGCGAGGCGCCGACGCGGTCATATCGTCGCGACTCGATCTCGTACATCACCCAGCACCGCGGGATTCCGTCGATCGAGACGGGCCGCGAGCCGGTCAGCAACCGCTTTAGCGATCGCACGATCACGCAGGCGTGCAAGATCCTGCTCCGCGAGTCAACGAGTCCGCTGCACGTCAACGAGCTTTACAATCTTCTCGTCGCCGGCGGCATGAAGTTCAAGGGCAACAATCCGACGATATCCGTCGCCGTGTCACTTAGTCGTAACCGTCATTTCCGAAAAGTCGATCCGGGAACATTCGATCTCGTGATACGCGAGGCGATCAGGGCAGTTTCCTAAAATATCGAACACCAAATGCGAGAGGCCGGCTGCCATAGTAGCCGGCCTTTTGTTTGCAAGCCTATCCGCTTGACTTCAAAGTGTTTGTTCCTATGATTGCACTATGAAATTACAGCTTAGGATCGGGACCGGTACGCTTGCGGGCCGAATTTTCGATCTAGAGACGGGCTTCCTCACCGTGGGCCGGGGCGAGACATGCAGCGTGCGCTTCGATCCGCAGACCGAGCGGATCGCGTCTAAGCAGCATGCCTTTATCGAAGCTCGGTCCGATGGGTTTTACATCACGGACAGCCAAAGCACGAACGGCACCTTCGTTAACCGGCAGCGAATAACGACCGTAAAGCTCGCGCACGGCGACGAGATCCAGTTTGGGCAAAACGGAGCTACGGGACAGGTGGCGATAAGCGGCGAGGCTCCCGCGTCAAAGCAGGAGTATCGTGATCTGCAGGCCGAGCAGTTTGCACAGGCGGCCGCGACGAATCGTGCGAGCGTCGCGCTCTCGCTCAGCAATATCGGGCTCGGCAGGCTCGAGGCGCGTCCGCCGCAAAAAAAGACTGGCCTGTATATCGGCCTCGGGATCGCGATCTTTCTCTCGATACCGCTGATCCTCATCGTCATCGGGATCATGTTCCTGAGTCTCGGGCCGAAGGCGGCTATCGTGGCCGCATTGATCGCTTTTACGCCGGCTGCTCTCTATGTACTACCGCTAATGGCGCTCGACCGCTACGATCCCGAACCGTTTTGGCTGCTGGCTCTCGCGTTCGCATGGGGAGCACTCGTTGCGGTGATCGTGTCGTTCATCATCAATACCGTCTTTGGCATCGTGGTGTATACCGGTACGCACAGCGAAGGTCTCGCCGACCTGCTCGGAGCGGTGATATCGGCGCCGATCGTCGAGGAGGCGTCAAAGGGCATCGGCGTGCTAGCGGCTATGCTGCTCTTTCGTAAATACTTTGACGACATCTTGGACGGGATCGTTTACGCAGGTGTTATCGCTCTCGGCTTCGCAACCGTCGAGAATGTCCTTTATTACGGCGATGGGCTAAATCACGCCCTAAAGGATTACGGGATGAGCTCGAACGCCTTCAAGTCCTTTCTCCTACTCTTTACGCTGCGAGGCATTTTGTCGCCGTTCGCTCACGTGACATTCACGTCGATGACGGGCATCGGCTGCGGCATCTCACGCGAATCGCACAACGGTTTTGTTCGCTTTATCATGCCGGTTCTCGGCTACATCGCTGCGGTACTGCTGCATGCGATATGGAATTTCATGGGCTTCGCAGTCACGAACGTCCTTCTCGGTATGGGCCTCGGCCCACAATGCGAAAATGTCGGCCTCGGCGGCGAGAATCTCGGACTCTGCGGATTTTTTACAGGCTACACGATCCTCGAGATACCGCTCTTCCTGATCCTGATGTGGTTTGCGTGGTACATCATGAGACGGCAGCGGCGAATACTCACCGACATGCTCGCGATCGACATCGCCCGCGGATTGATCCCCGAGGAGCACGCAAAGATCGCGACCTCTGCCGTAAAAAGCACACGCTGGCTGCTCGGCGGAATATTTGGCGGTAAGTATCTCGCCCGCAGCCGCTACCTGCGAGCCATCGGGAAGCTCGGCCTCAGCTACTGGCACATCCAGCGTGCGACGGCCGCTCAAGGCCAGACCGGCAGCTTTCAGCAAAATCCGATCTTGAGGGATGAGGTGCTCAGGTGGCGTGATGCGGTCTGAACAGTGGATAACTGACAGCTGATAGTTGAGAGTGTGAAGCGGGAGCCGATCCTTGCTCTTCAATTCCGCACGCGCTTGCCCAATCAGGCTCCTTTGCTATAATTACGGTTCGCTTCTGGGTCGATAGCTCAGTTGGTAGAGCAGCGGACTCTTAATCCGCGGGTCGCAGGTTCAATCCCTGCTCGGCCTACCAGATAAGAAAGGCAAGAGTCTCGGCTCTTGCCTTTTTCATTGTAGATGCGTCTTTATATCAATCTCCTCAACTTGATCTTCGCCTGTATCTTTTGACCGTCGCGTTCAATGGTCAGTCGATAGCTGCGGCCTTTCTGCTTAAACATTTGTCGCGCTTGCTCCAGCGTCAGATCTGACGCGGGTTTGCCGTCAATGGCTGAGATCATATCTCCTTCGCGCAAGCCCGCTGCTGTTGCAGGAGAGTTTTCGATCGTTCGTCTGATCTTGAAAGTCCTGGGTTCCGTTCCTTCGTCAACCAAAAGCATTCCGCTCATATCGTATTCTTCCGGGTCGGCAATGTAGCGGTTGGGTTCCAGGATCATTCGGTGGCGCGAGTAGTCAAAGATCACCTTGAAGCGGCGCAAGATCTCGCTGCCGACGACGCCATCGAACTCGGTACTGGTGAGAACTCCCTGCCTTTCCTGAAAGAAGATAGCGATGGGCTTTTTTAATGTGCATCGTCCGATCTGAATGTTCGACAAACGTCCGATCGATTGTTTCGATTCTCGCACCATCGCGCCGCCGCCGAGAGGCACCAGGATGGTCTGCTCGGTGGTCTGCAACAATTTGTTTGCATCTACGAATGGCGTGTTAAAACTTACCGAGCTTCGTACGGCCGTATCAGCGATAAACTTACCCCTGATCACGGCGCGTCCTGGCTGCATGATCTTGACGTCCACCAAAGGCACTTTTCCGCCCGAATCGTCTTCTAACAAAGTCAGCGGGAGAACCTCACCGCGGCCGGGATATTTGTAACTGTTTGGCTCGTGGAGACTAACGGTATTGTTCACATAGTCGATCTCGACGACAAAGCGGCTCATGAAATCATAGCCAAGCATACCGTCGGCAGCGTGCCCGTTATAGATCCAAAATCCCAGTCGCTGAATTGAAAAGTTTTGGTTAAGTAATTTCACACCGCGCAGGCCAAGCGACGCGCTTTTAATTGAACCATCTTTACCCAGACCTAAAGCCTTCGCCCGTTCCGCATCAAGATATGAACCACTTGCGCCCGTGTCCAACAAAAACCAAAGCGGTTCGGAATCATTCAGCCGGGCGCGAAGATAGATAAAGTTTCCGACTCTCTCAAATGGGATTCGGTTCGCATTTTGACCCGCGGTAAACTGCAAGTCAGCCGACTTTACAAGCTGATTTGACGCCTGAGCGTTTCCAAACCGAGAAGCTTGAATTATCAGAAAGGAAAATGCGAGAAATCTTAACCATCGAGCAACACCTTTACTACTGCGCATCCCTTGACCGTATCACCGCCGCAGCAAACACAAAAGCATCAGATTGATTCGGTGCCCTGGCTGACAGATCCCCAGCGAGGGCCGAGCTCGGTGCGCTAACCATTGGCCCGCCAGAGGCCGTAGCCCCACACGACGGCGTAGACGCGATAGAGGAGATATGGAACGAGCGCCCACGCCGCTTGCGGGTCGGTGTTGAGGACGAGGATAAGAAGGGCGAGGTCGAAGACGGGCGCCATGGTGCCGAGGATAAATGCGGTGAAGAGGTCACGGCGGCGGAAGAAGATGTAGTTCCATGAGCCGTTCGCGATCAGCAGAAAGACGAGATAGCCGATCGTAATAGTCGGCAGGAGTGAGTCGCCCTCGATGCGAAACATTCGATAGAGAAGGAATCCGAAGACAAGATAGTAAATTCCCCCGATGGCATACCAAACAGGCAGTGGTGCGGAGTACGCGGGAAACTTTAACGTGGCGAAATGCTCCTTGACGCCCTTGCCCGCACACGCGCCTTCGAAGATCGCCGCGACGACGCAGATACCTATCGAAGCCAGAATCGAATCCGTTACGGTCATGTGCAACAAGGTTACGAGTTAAGATTGCTCTATGTTCTCGGTAGAACAAATCGCCCTCATTGTGTTGATCGGTGCGATAGTCGCGATCGTCGCACGGCGCCTAAAGATACCTTATACGGTCGGCCTTGTGGTCGCCGGGATGATCGTAGCGATGCTGCCGATCGAGTTTGAGCTGAAGTTCAGCAAAGAACTGTTGTTCAAAGTGCTGCTGCCGCCGTTGATATTCGAGGCAGCGATACATCTCCGGTGGCGGGAACTCCGAAAAGACCTTTCGCCGATTATCGTCTATGCAACGCTGGGCGTCCTGCTCTCGGCATCGGTCACGGCATCGGTCATGCACTTTGCAGTGGGCTGGATCTGGCCTGCGGCGGTGATCTTTGGCGTCTTGATCGCGGCGACAGATCCCGTTTCAGTGATCGCTACGTTCAAAGAAGCAAAGGTCGAGGGACGTTTGAGGCTGCTTGTCGAAGCAGAGAGTTTATTCAATGACAGCACGGCGGCGGTGGCGTTTACCGCGGCTTTGGCTTTTGGACTGGGTCAAACCTTTGGCATCGGTTGGACCGCTTTCACAATGCTTTGGGCGATCGCTGGTGGCATATCGAGCGGCCTTGTTGTCGGCGGCCTCGCCTTGCTCATAATAGGAAACACAAAGGATCATCTTGTCGAATTGTCGATGACAACGATAGCGGCTTTCGGTTCGTTCTGGTTGGCGGAACACTTTGAACTTTCCGGGATCCTTGCCACGACGACCGCCGGGATCCTCGTCGGCAATGTGACTTTGTTCGGACGAATTACGGAGAAGGGCGAAGAGTACATAGAGAATTTCTGGGACTTTGCGGCGTTCATCGTTAATGCGGTGGTGTTTGTGATACTCGGGATCAACGTGGCGTATCAGGGCTTTGCAAAGTCGGGTCTGACGATTTTGATAGCGATAATCGCCGTCATTCTCGGCAGAGCCATCGCCGTCTATCCGTGCTCGATGCTATTCGCTTGGTCGTCACTCAAGATAGAAAGAAACCATCAACACATAATGTTTTGGGGCGGTCTGCGAGGAGCGTTGGCCCTCGCGTTAGCTCTGGGCGTTCCCGACAGCCTTCCGTATCGACAGGAAATACTTACCGTGACCTTCGGCGTCGTCGCGTTCTCGGTATTTGTTCAGGGAATGACGATGACTCCACTGCTGCGGCGACTCGGCCAGATAGAGCAGCATTCTAAAGCCGCCCCCACACCTGACGGAGCGTAGATCACCGTAAACGTTGTGTTCGCAGTTCAAATGTTGTTTGGTCAGTCAGATACAGCGCCTTTGCTTTAGCCGAGGGTTGCGGGAAAATAGCGTTGCCTGTATGAAGGAATGTCCCAAATGTGAGGTCTGTTACGGCGATGAGGTCGCGGCGTGCCCGCAGGACGGTACGGCGACGCGTGTCTCGCTGCCGGGGCCGCAGCTGCTCGCGGGGCGTTACCTGCTTGAGAGCCGACTTGGCCGCGGAGCGATGGGCCAGGTCTACCTCGCAAAGGACACGAAGTTCTCGACAAAGAAGCTTGCCGTAAAGACCGTGCGCCAGGACATCCTTTCGAGCGACGACCTGCAGGAGGGCGAGGCGCTTGTTCGGTTCGAAAGGGAAGCGCAGGCCGCGGCGTCGATCCAGCATCCCAACACCGTGAGCGTCACGGACTTTGGCGAGACACCCGACGGTGTCTTTTATCTCGTGATGGAGTACGTCGAGGGCGAGACGCTTCACAAGCTGCTCAGGCGAGAGGGGACTTTGACGGTCGGCCGTGCCGTTCGCCTGCTAAGGCAGATCGCCGACGGCGTCGAGGCGGCACACGAGCTGAACATTCTCCACCGCGATCTCAAGCCGGCGAACATCTTCATCATGAAGGGCAAGCATGGTGACGGCTTTGTAAAGGTCGGCGACTTTGGTCTCGCGAAGATCGTGAGCCAAACCGTGACCGACACATCGTCGAATGCGACGCCGTCCTCGCGGGGGATCATCGGTACGCCCGAATTTATGTCGCCCGAGCAGATGCAGCCCGAGGTGGGCGTCGACGCGCGGGCCGACCTTTATGCTCTGGGAACGATCGCCTATCTCATGCTTGGCGGACGCACGCCATTTACCGGCGACCTGATGCAACTTGTCATGCAAAAGGTCATGCAAAAGCCCGCGCCTTTATCGTCGATCCGCACCGATCTTCCCGCCGACGTGGACCGCGTCATCATGCAAGCCCTCGAGATCGATCCCGCAAAGCGTCCCGCTTCGGTCGGTGCTTGGATGGACGAGCTCGAAAAGGCAGCCGAAGACGTCGACGAAAGCCGTCGCTCGGGCACCCGTTCGCGGCTCGTTATCCTCGGCCCGCTCAACGCCGAGGTCTATGTCGATGACGAACGCCGTGCGAGCGTCGGCAGCTCAGGACGTGTCGTTCTCAGCGACATTCCGCCCGGACGTCACATCCTGCGTGTC
>DASYKW010000034.1:0-7896 GCA_035995005.1 Pyrinomonadaceae bacterium | reverse complement strand
TACATTTCTCGGCCATCGCAGTATAGTCCACGTCTAACAAGCAGACGAACTCCGTATCAGAAAATAAAGCTTGTCTCGGGTCAAGAGATTGTAGTAAATTCAGTGTGATTAACATTTTTTAACGGCACATCTTCCCTCGTGCCTGTTCTGACAATCTCGCCACGTGTTCGCTTAGGAGGAAAGGTATGAAAGGCAGATCTTCGCACTTGTATTTGCGAATTTTGCTAACGTTTGCGGTTTCGCTGGGAGCAATTCTTGCGACCTCGGCCCAGAGCGATCCCGATCCCAATTCGCCAACCCCGAAACTCCTAACCGGCGTCAAGGACAACCGCGCGCTGACCGTTCAGACCGTCGCGAAGCCTGTCCTGACAAAGTCCAAAGGCCGCGTTGTCGAAACTGTGAGTTACGACGAGGTGATCGGGCCCGCGGCCGCCTTTGATCGCGATTCCAGGGCCGTCCTATTTATGGCGGATATCGCTTTGGATGGTGACGGTCCTAATGCGTTCCGCGTTTACGGCCGAGACGAGAAGGACCATATCTACCGCTTCCCCGTCATTAGCATCGAGCCGACAAAGTTAATGCGGAAGAACGTCTATCAAGTAACGATCCAGCTAACAGACGAGGCAGGATTTTGGGAAGAACCTGCGGCCGGTGACATAGCTGTATATTTGACATGGCGCGGCCTGGCGAGCAACGAGGTAAAGTTTGGGATCGAAAAAACAGGCGGCGGTGTCAAGGACTCACCGGGCGTCGTGCCTGTGCCCCCGGACACGATCGACGCTCAAGCGTTATCGCCTAAAGCAGTAACGACTAAGCAAGGCAGGGTGATCACACCGAATTTTGTCGGCTACAGATGGTCGGGCGACCGGCGCCGCTTTCTCGAGCAGGCGACTTACGGGCCGACGCAGGCATTAGACGACCGTATCCGACGCATCGGACTGCGTATCTGGCTCGCCGAACAGTTTGACCTGCCCGCTCCCTCCGCAACCGTGAACTGCACGTCTTATCCCAACGTCGCGGACCAGCTCGCCTGGCCTTGTCAGCCGCTACAGCCGGCCAGCGCGCCGGCAGCATGCGATGGATCGGGGGCAGACGACGTTCCTACGACGTGCTTTAGGGACAGTTATACGCAATATCAGCCGCAAAACTGGTTCTTTCGGCAGGCTTATTATGGCGACGCCCAACTGCGACAGCGTGTTACGTGGGCCTTGAGTCAGATTTGGGTAACGTCTGGTGTTGATATACAGCAAGGGCGCCACGAGGTCGAGTATTACAAGATCCTCTCGAATAACGCATTTGGCAATTATCGCAATTTGATGAGGGACATGACGCTGCAGCCGGCGATGGGCGACTACCTGAACATGTCCCAGAGCACGAAAAATAGTCCTAACGAAAACTACGCACGCGAAGTGATGCAGTTATTCACGATCGGACTTTTTAAGCTCAGATCTGACGGCACAGTAATGTGTGTTGAGCATGATCCGTGTCAGGCCGGCGATACGTTCGCTCCGAGTTACGATCAGAATAACGTCAATAATCTGACCAAGGTACTTACGGGCTGGTCATTCTGCCAGATCGCTCCGCCAGCAACGACGTGTCCGAATTTTACGCAAAACGGCATCAATTTCATCGATCCGATGATCTTGAACGCCGGCGTAAACCTTAATAACAACAGGCACGACCTAACATTAAAGACGCTGCTCAACTATTCGGGAGCACCGAATGTAACTATTTCGCCGTGTCCCACAACTGGCCCAACGAGCTGTGCCGTCACGACCGGCGTAAATAGTACGCAGGCCCTCGCAAATATACAGACGTACGCCAACACCTCGCTCGATCAGGCGCTGGACAATCTCTACAATCATCCAAACCTGGCACCCTTCGTCAGCCGGCGACTTATCCAACAATTGGTAACGAGCGATCCGTCACCGGCTTACGTTGGCCGTATTGCGGCTGTCTTCGATCTATATAGAGCAAGTCCGACGCAGCTTAAGGAGGTCGTCAAAGCTATCCTTCTGGATCCTGAGGCCCGAGGCGACAACAAGACCGACCCGCATTACGGCAAGCTTCGCGAGCCCGTCCTTTTTGCCACCAATATTCTCCGTATGTTCAACGTAAAAGGAGCGTCGGGCAATCCGTTGAGTGACGGATCATTTGCCTTGACGAATAATCAGACCAGTCCGGTCATCAAGGTCGTTGAGTTCAGCGGGATGGCTCAGGTGCCGTTCATGTCGCCGACGGTCTTCAACTTTTACCCACCGGACTACGTTATTCCTGGCACGGCCGTCAACGGTCCGGAATTCGCGCTAATGAATACCGGCACGGCGATCTCGCGGGCGAGCTTTGTGAATCGCATGATCTTTAATACAACGGCGATCGCCGTTAATAACCCGGATATTCCGCTAGGCACGACGGTCGATTTGAGTGACCTGCAAGCGTTGTCGTCGGCGGACTCGAGCGGCGGACTGTTGATGGATGAGCTGAATAATCGGATGATGCACGGCACGATGTCCGCTCAAATGCGGAGCACTATCCTTACCGCAGTAACGGCCGTGCCCGCATCGGACCCGCTAGGACGGGCGCGACAAGCAGTGTATTTGGTAGCGAGCTCATCGCAGTATCAGATCCAGAGGTAAAAGTTATGAAGCAAGATCGACGCGAATTCCTGATCAAGTCGTGCGGTGCGTTGAGCACGGTAGCGATCGCCACCCAGATGCGGCATTTCGGTTTGATGAGTGCCGAAGCGCAAAAAGTCATCGACGACTCGCTTCAGCCAGATAATCCGAGCGATTACCGGGCATTGGTCTGTGTATTCATGCAGGGTGGAAACGACGGAAATAATACCGTCATCCCCAACTTTACTCAGACTGCCTCAGTCAGTAACTACACGGATTACTATAATGCCCGAAATCCGCAGGGCCTGGCTCTGGTGAACGCGACAAGTCCGGGCATGCCGATAACCGGAACCTCGATCTTTCCGACGAGGATGCCCGGCAGCGGGACGCTCGAGTATGCACTGCACCCCGGGCTTGGCCCCCAACCCGCTGGAAATAATATCGTCAACAACGGCATTCATGAGTTGTGGGGTTTGGGCAAAATGGCCGTCGTTTGTAACGTCGGGACCTTGGTGCAGCCGACGACACGGGCCAACTACAATTCAGTAGTAAAGCCTTTTCAATTGTTCTCACACTCCGATCAGGTCTCGCAGTATCAAGGCGGTCGCAGCGACACGCAGAGCTTTACGGGGTGGGCCGGACGGATATCGGATAGCCGTCAGGGGGTCGATAATGTGGGAGCTCTCGTCCCGATGGTCACCTCGATCGCCGGCGCACAGCTTTTTACAAGCGGACTGACTACGCTCCCCCTCGCGATCGCCGACTCTAACACTCTGCTCAACGCGGTCCTCAACCCAGCGGGCTACGGCACCAATCCACAGGGATCCACGCTCGCACGGCTGACTGCATTCAACTCGCTCAGAGGGATGGACCTCTCGAATCAGTATGTTTCTGCCGCGAGCAACGTAACGGAGCTCGCGATGCAGGCAAATTCAAAACTTCAGAGCCTTGTGACCGTAAGTACGCAGTTTCCTAACACGAGCATCGGTCGTCAGTTAAAGCAAGTGGCCCTTATGATCAAGAAGCGGACGGACCTTCTGATCAATCGCCAGGTCTTTTACGTCCAGCTCGGGAGTTTTGACACGCATAGCGGCCAGGTCAGTACGCAAAATACTTTGCTGGTGCAGATGAGCCAGGCGATGCGGGCCTTTTATCAGGAAATGGTTGCTCAAAACATCGGTGACAAGGTAACTCAGTTCACCATGGCGGACTTCTCGCGAACACTGAATCCCGCCGGCACCGGCTCCGGCACCGTGGGCACGGACCACGCCTGGGGAAATCACATGTTCGTCGTCGGCGGAGGCATTACCGCAGCAAATTTCTACGGGAACAACGGCTTCAACGGCACACCCTACCCGCAGCTCGAGGTTGGCACGAAGGACGACGCCGACAGCGGCTCGGGCGCCCGCGGGAGATGGATCCCCGCCACGTCGGTCGATGAGTATGCAGCTACGCTTGCGCGTTGGTACGGCGTCCCGTCCGGGAGTATGGCCAGTGTATTTCCGAAGATCACAAATTTCGCGGCCGGCGTGAATACGGACCTCGGCTTTCTGCAGCCTCCGGCGCCGTCGCCCTAAGCGACGCGCGACGTGACAGAATCAAAGGCGAGCTCTAAGGGGCTCGCCTTTTTTCTTGCCGATAGCAGTGTTGCGGTAACGCATGACTCAACCTACACTTTTGAGAGACGCGTGAACCTGCCAAATTACATAACTCTCGGACGCATAGTGGTGGCCCCGCTCTTGGTCGTCGCGCTGCTGACACCCGTCGCGGAAAGTGTTTTCGGCATTAGCGGCTACGCGCTCGCGATCGTGCTGTTTGTCGCGGCTGCGCTCACGGACATCCTCGACGGCCAGCTCGCCCGGCGGCGCGATCAGGTCTCGACGCTCGGCAAATTTCTTGACCCGATCGCCGACAAACTCCTCATCGCATCTGCTCTGATCGTACTCGTGGAGCGCCACCTAGCCCCCTCATGGGCGGTCGTCGTTATCCTCGGCCGTGAATTCATCATCACCGGCCTTCGTTCGGTGGCGGCGAGCGAGGGAATAGTTATCCAAGCGCAGGGCATGGGCAAGATCAAGATGTGGGCTCAGTGCATCGCGATCGTCTCCTTGCTAGTCGCGGGCGCAAATCATGACGTGCCCGTGTCGAATTTCGGGCTCGATTACCCTGCGTTCTTTTGGCTCGTGCCAGAGGTGAAAGCGGCTTTTGCTGACCTCACACAACTTACGATCACGTCGAACGACTGGAAGGTCTTTGGCTATCTGGTCGGCCGCGGAGCGTTGTGGGTATCGGTGATCACGGCTGTTTGGTCCATGTGGGGCTATTTTTCCTATTTCTTTACGGCCAGGCGCTCTGCTGGAAGCGTCGCGCAAGAAAAAAGCGAACCGGCTGATTAGGCCGGTCCGCTCCGTATGTTTGGACTATCTCGTTTACTGGATCTCGACCCAGTCGCCCGTGTGGATCTCCTGACCAGTCTTGATAATTACCACTGTGGCGGTCTTTTCCTTGACGTTGATAACGACAGCCTCGCCTACGACCTTTCGCAGATCTGAAGGACGCCCTTCCTTGGCTGCTTTGTTAGAGACTTCCTTGCCGGTGGCGTGATCGCCGGACTTGCGTGGAGCTTGATTCGAGAATCGTCCGCCCTGGTATGCGTCACTCTGGTATCCGTAATCTCGAGCACTGGCGAGCTCGCCATTCGGAAGCTTGGTAATGTTGCCATCAGCCAGCGGTCTGAATACGGTTAGATGATCGCCAACCTGGACGCGATCATCTGCTCCGAGATCGACATAAGCGACGAAGTCGCGTGCGAGGACCTCGGCTCCGTCGCGAGACATCACGATACGGCCTGAGGCCTTACCAGAGGGATCCCGAAATCGGTCCAATGCGCCGCGGCGCTCGGAGAGCGGGCTAAAGCGGGCCTCAGAAAGCTGGACAAGGTCTCCCAACCGGAACGAATCACATGACGAACGAACGCGGGCGACCGAGACGGTCGCCTTGACGTCTACGACCTCGAGAGCCCCCAGTTCTTGTACATAAAAGCCAAGGTCGCCCTTCCGGCTCCATTTACTCTTTACGGGGCCGCGCGGCCTGACGACCGAAAAGATATCACCCACACGAGCTCCCTTGTCATGCCCTATATTGATGTAGACAAAATCGTTCGTCGAATAATTGTAGTGATCAGCCTCGTCCTGTGCCCCAACGATCTTGTTCGCCGTGCTGATCGCACTCGATTGTATGTAGCCGGCGCAAACGAGATTGTTCCCGACCGCGACGGTCATCTGACGAGCAGGGTCGACCTTGATCACTTCCTGGCCAAAAGCCGAGGTGCAAAGTGACGCGGCGGCGGTAGCAAAGAGAGCGGAATAAAATACGAAGGACTGTAGACGCTTCACGAGTTTCTCCTATGTCTGCTGATCCCGCGGCGGACCGGATCGAATTGCCGCGTATGAAAATAGAGGTGGCAGCCAGTTGGCCTCTATTATTCTACCGGCTCGCAGACAGAATGGTCAACAAGTTTTTACATCCTGGATGCGACCATGCGATGTGGACCGAGAACGTTGGCAAGGTAGCGCCCTATTTGCTAGTATCTTCTCTTTTGCCGGTGTAGCTCAGTTGGTAGAGCAGTTGATTTGTAATCATCAGGTCGTAAGTTCGAGTCTTATCACCGGCTCCATCTTATCCCCAGTATTCGTGCAACTTTCGGCAGATCCCGCGCACTTGCGGAATTGAGCGGGTGAGACGCGCGGGTAGAAAACCTGTCGAAACAAGTCGGAACGAAGAGTATCGCTACAAAAAAAACAGGCTGCGAAGAAACTTCGCAGCCTGCAATTCAAGCCAAGATCAGATCGGATCAGGGCTTCGCCCGTAGATCCACGTCTTTCAGGTCGTTGCTGACTACAACAGTCTTTGAGGCGAACGTATACTTCCTCGACCTGACCGTGAGCGTATAGTCTCCTGCAGGGAGATTATCGAAGTGGTAATTCCCTGAGGCATCGGTCGCGGTCGATCGATTCAGATCACCACCTTTAATGGTCACCTCTGCGGCTTTAAGTAGTCTGCCGGCTGGATTGAACAAGTGGCCGCTGATTGATCCGCCAGTCGAAGCGAAGGGCAAAACAAGTGGGTTCCCGGCGAGACTCACGATCAGCGTTTGGTCGTTGCCAGCCCTTTCCGTCGCCAGCTTTTCAGGAGTATACGGCGGCCGTTGTCCGGGAATATCCGTCGCTGGCTTTTCAGGAGTAACCGTCGTCGTCGTTGCCTCGGTGTCGAAAGGCGTTGCTTCGTAGTTGTACGCGTTATTGAGGATCTCCTTTGAGAACGCCTGAAACGGTCCGGCGAAGGAAGGACCAAACTCCTGACGATACTCGGATGACGAGATGAACGCTCTGACCAGCTCGGCGGCGATATAGTTTCCACCGAAGCTGTTTAGTTTATTGAGCCAGAAGTTAAAGCCTGAAGTATCCGGGTCGCGGCGCAGATAGCCAAAGTACTCCATTGTCACGAAAGCAGCGTTGAATTCGCGAGTCTGGAGAGTAGCGGACAATGCAACTGCTCGGAGAACGGTCGCACGCGTTTGCGTCGCTGCGTTCAACCCTGCGACAAGAGAGTCACGGAACGAGCCCGTGGTCGGCAAGGTCGCCGAGGTCAATAGGCTGTCGACGTACTGATCGTTCGTCAGGAACGCAGGATATTTAAAGACAAATTCCGGACGCGTGACAAACTCGTTGAAATAGGCAACCGTGTTTGCCTCGAGCACTGCGTCAGCACCGGACTGCCCGAAAACGTAGCCCCGCTGGAGTGCCTGCACGTCGCGCATGAAGTTGCCGTATAGCACCGGCGCCGGGCTTCCGGACGTAGTTGCCCCGAACGCGGAGCGGTGCGTTAGGTAGGCAAGGTAGCCGGTACTCTGGAACTCACTGGACAGAAAGAAGGCTGCCGAGACATTAACCCGTCTAACCTCTATGCAGGCCGGGACGGCTCCGCACGAGGTGATCGTGTTCGTCCAGAAGGTGAGTCCGGCCGAGTCGGGCTCGCGGTTGAGGAAGGCGAGGTAATGCTGACGTACGAAGAAAGCTGCGTCGTCTATCGGATTTGTTGCCGGGGCCCCCGTGTCATTGTCGAGGATCTTTACCTCGGCCGTGCTTGGGCTTCCTAAGCCGACGCCCGCGCCGGTCGGATTCGAGAGATAGAGGTCGATAGTCTCATCGTTCTCGTCGAAAGTGTCATTTAGGAGGAGGATCCGGAAAGTCTTGGAGGTCTCGCCAGGGGCAAAGCTTAC
>DASYKW010000033.1:0-6009 GCA_035995005.1 Pyrinomonadaceae bacterium | reverse complement strand
CCCGCACTACCATCTTCGGGTTGTGCTTCGACATCACCTTCGTGATAGCCGCCGTCAACGTCGTCTTTCCATGATCCACGTGACCAATTGTCCCAATGTTCACGTGCGGCTTCGATCGATCGAATTTCTCTTTGCTCATCTCTTTCGTCCTCTTCTAACTTATAAAACTGGAGCCCAAATCGGGATTTGAACCCGAGACCTCATCCTTACCAAGGATGCGCTCTACCCCTGAGCTACTTGGGCGCGTGCGGCGTTCGATGCTCCCGCCGACAAATCAGTTGGAGCGGGAGACGAGACTCGAACTCGCGACATTCAGCTTGGAAGGCTGACGCTCTACCAACTGAGCTACTCCCGCTCAAATGGTGCATGGGGTAGGATTTGAACCTACGTAGGAAATTAATCCGACGGGTTTACAGCCCGTTGCCTTTGACCGCTCGACCACCCATGCAAGGGTTTCTTTGTTGCCATAGGCGCGTTTACAGAGCCAAATAGCAAATTTCCAATGATATATAACGGAAAATCAATGCGCAAGCGCCAAACCCGCGCATTTAGGGCTTTTCACCGCGCGAACGCGGATGAAAGCGGTCGTAGTTTTTCTTAAGTTGGGCAGACGTAATGTGGGTGTAGATCTGCGTTGTCGAGATGTCCGCATGGCCGAGCATCTGCTGGACAGAGCGAATATCGGCGTTATTTTGAACTAAATGCGTGGCAAATGAGTGCCTCAGTGTGTGAGGCGAAACGCCCTCAAGTCCGCATTTACGGGCATATTCCTTAATTAAGCCGTGTATCTCTTGCCGGGTGAGCCGTTTCATGCGAGCTGAAACGAAACACCTGTCGATCTCGATATTCTCAAGCTTTCGACGAACTGCGAGATAGCTTTTCAGCCACTCGATCGCGCTGGTTCCAACAGGAATGCGTCTCGTCTTGCTGCCTTTACCGGTACAGGTAAGAATTCCGGCGTCGAGGTCGACATCGCCAATTTTTATCGTAACGACCTCAGAAACCCGCAATCCGCATGCGTACATTAACTCTAGAATTGCGCGGTCGCGAAGGCCGTTTTCGGTCGAAACATCGGGCGCATTGAGCAGCATTTCGATCTCATTTGTGTTCAAAAATCGCGGCAAATAGACGCCTTTCTGCGGGGCCACAAGGTCATCGGCTGGACTTTTATCGACGTGTCCCTCAAACATCAGGAACTTGTAGAAACCGCGCACCGCGCTGATCATCCTGCGCTTTGAGTTGTCGGACAGCTTCTCAGAGGCAAGATCCATCAGCCACTCACGCAGCTCTTGTCGATCCAATTTTAGTAGATCGAGCTCGTTCTTTGCCGCCCACGAGCCGAGCCGCGCGAGGTCATTCTGATAGCTCTCGATGGAATTGGCCGCGAGACCTTTTTCGACACGGCAGTAAGACAGGTATTCGCGGATCAGATCGCGGGTCATCTGCCTAGAGTGTAACAACAAAATCAATCGTGCAGGCCGTACGACGGTAGCTGGACCTCCTCGCAGCCGCCGTACTGATCCGCCAACGATCCGATGGAATGAAGTCGTCTTGCCGCGGACGCGCGGGACATATTCCAGCTCCGCAGATCGGTCTCCTCAAACGATTCGCAATATCGCCGGGTCAATCGCCCGAGAACCCTGATCTGCTGCTCGCCGTTCATATCGGGAAAGCCGTCGATCAGAGCCGGAATTGCGTCGTCGCTAAGATCTGAATTGTACGAGGAATCGAACTCGCGGCCCTCGCTCATGAGTGCAAGATTAGTTCTTACTATGAATGCATCCGGATTTAGCGCGTGCGTGATGCCGAGCACAAAGAATGCCGACCACAACGCTCCCCATGCAAAGTACTGACGCATTCCCCGCAGCACGGTGACACCAAACCAAATGAAAACGACGGCGAGCCATGTCATAAAGATCATCGGGTAGAGCCGCACGGTCGTCAGTCCATAGCCGAGCGGTCCTGTTAGGATTACAAGCCGCTCGACCGCAGACGCCATGATGACAAACAAGAGCACGATCTGACTTCCAGCAAGGACCTTAAAGAGGGTTTGTGCGCGTGCCGCTTCCTTACGGATCAGCCATTGGCCTACGAGAAGCGTCGGCAGCACTAGCGCCGATACGGTGACAAGCTCACCAAAGCCGCGTCTTGCGTACACCGCCAATTTGAAGTCGGGCGTGTTCTGCACCAACTCCATCCCGCCAAACAGGTACGGTATCTGCACGATGACAAAGCTTAGGAAAAGCAAGTTCATCAGCCCGAGAATGATCGCGACCTCTGTAGTTCCCAACGTAAATGCCTGCGGCAGGACCGAATTGCTTAGGTCGGCCCATTCCCAGCCCGCTTTCGGATCGGTTGTTTCTTCGCTCGCGATGGTCTCAGCATTTGGAGCGTCCGATATATTCAGATGCTCAACGACCGTGTGATCGTCGGGCAGCGTAACGGCCGGTTCACCGGCCTCGGCGGCAACGTCGCTGAATTTTGTCTTATGAAGTTCCGCCTCTTCACTCTCCGGCGCGTCCGAGACCCAGTCGACCACGACCGCTCCAAGTGGACCGATCATGACACCGCGAAGATAGCCCGCACTAAGCCACGCAAATACCGCAAAGAGCACCGCATGCTTAAAGAGAAACGTGAGATCAACATTGAAAACACGCTGAACCAGGCCCTCGTACGCTGAATCGGCCGCCATAAAGAGCCCGCCAAAGATCAGTACAAGCGGTGTCGCTATCGCCAGGCCGCGAAGGCCTGCGAGGCTGTGCTTTCGCCAACCACTTGTCGGCAGGCCGCCCCATTCGATATCGCTAAACAGCAACGCGAACGGCGCTATAAATGCATTCAGGCTCGACCAAAAGAACCCGAGCGCGTAGTGAAACAGCCCGGCAAGGCGCGGCACAACCGACATCCTCGGCACAAGCTGCACGGCGAGGATCAACAAGATCGCCAGCGTATCGGCGATCCGCAACTCGATCGAATCGCGCACCACGAACATGGATGCGAAGAAAAGCTGCGCGATCAAAAGGCCGACCGTCTGTGCATTCGGCCCGCTCGCGTCACGCCGCCATGCCAGATATGCGACCGCGGCGACAAAGACAGTATTAAAGAGCAGGACGTTAAGCCCCCAAGGAGTTGCCCTGAGGAGCACGTCACCAAGGACGCCAATGATCAACGCGACCTGTAGGACCGCGATGCCGATTTTACTGCGGGTATTCATTTTTATTAGGAGCTCTGTCGAGCCTTGCGTATGAGGAACCAGGATATGAGGCCAAATATGATGGCGGCCAGCGGGAAGGCAATGGCACCGATCAGCATTCCGCCCGTTCGGTGAGCTGCGACCTCATCGGCCGTCATCGTCAAATTCAAATAGGCGAGACGAGCGGTATACCACGTAAAGAAAAGGCAGGGGAATGCTGAAGCGATCCCGGCGAGGAGAAAAACAATCTTTTTGGTGCGTGACGGCATTGTTACCCCTGAACTCGGCCCGCCGAGCGCAGAGCGCGCACGGCATTGCGTCCATATACGAATGCGGATAGAAAAGGAGTGAGACCAAGAAAACCGATCCCGAAGATCATGCCGATCACGCTGTACGGGAAGATCGCGAATCCGATCAGAAGCGATATGACCGTCGCGAGCGCAAGCACGCCACCGGGAACAACTGCTGCCGTTGCGAGCTTGTCACGCCAGAGAAGCCACGTAACTAGGGCCATCGTGGTGACAAAGCCCGTGAAATAAGCAGCTATCTGATATCGGCCGAGTAAAATATCCCGCGGACTGAAACCTCCCCTAAATACGATGGGGTCGAAGTAGAAACATATAAGAGGAAGGAAAAATCCTGCTATCCAGTCAAACTTTCGCTGTGCCCTCGTGACCTCCGCACCAAACTGCCTTCGCCAAAACCGGGGCTCTCTGAATGCCGGCTCTTCGTAACTACCGAGTGTCGGCATCTGCTCGGCCATTTCGAGGAAACCTTCGGCAGGGTCAGGGTCATCAGAATCGATCTCCTCGAACCGGTAATAAACGCGTGCTGCTGTAAGAGTTGAATTGGTGCTCATGACTATTTGGCGCTCGCGGTCTCGTTTAGTTCCTTTAGTGAGAAGAACGTTTGGGCATGGAATAGGCTGTCCTCGTCACCGACCAGCACGTGCTCGATCGTTTTGTCGATGCCATACCCCTCGGTGATCAGGAGCTTGAACGACGGCAACGGATTTGCGACGTCAAAGACGATCTCTTTTTCGATCGTCTGGCTGTTGAGAATGTCGGCGTCGAGCTTTGTGTTTGAGCTCGGAAGTTGGGCTTCTGCCGCAGTGTCACGTTCGATCTTTGTCCCGTCAGTTGAAACGATTCGGGCCTTTGGCTCTATAAGGTGAAGAGCGATCCGCTCATTCTTTGCATCGCTAAAGACCTTTACGTTGACGATGTAGAAGATGCCCTTCGCGGTTCGGTCGCCGATCGTCTCCCCGGTACGAACGCCGGTCACCTCGGTGTGTAGATGACAGTCGAGATAGAAGCCGCAATACTCCTTCGGTTCATTGGCGGCAAGCACTTTCTCGCTGCTCGTCAGCGAGAACCCAAGCAGCATCACGACGTAAAACGCGGCCCACACCGCAACACCGCCGAGAGTGAACTTGGTCAGCCACGCCTTTTTCATGATCAGCGATGCGATCACTAGAACACCAGCCACGATAAGTCCGCCGATCGTCATTAGCATTAATAAGACACCCATAATTTCCTCCTAAACGCTCTTCATTGCACGGATAAGAGCTTCCATATGATCGAGATACTTCTCGAGCGCCTTGCGGCCGTCCTTTGTGATCGTAAATTCGGTCAGCGGCGTGCGTCCCTTAAACGACTTTTCGCAGGTAACATATCCAGCCTCCTCGAGCTTGCGTGCGTGGACGCTGATGTTGCCGTCGCTCGTATTCAAGAGACTTTTGAGCTCGGTAAAGCTCAGTTTCTCGTTCGCCGCGAGAGCCGAGATTATGCCAAGCCGCATCCGCTCGTGGATGACCTTGTCGAGGTCGTTCGAGACGTCGCTCGCCGTACGGGCGATGGTCAGCTGGCGGCTATGATCTTCGGTTTTTTTGGCTAAATGCTTTGCCATAAATTCCTTTCGGCCAAATTGCGTCGAGCGGGTTTAGCCGCCCATGTGCACGAGCGTGCCCCAGACCATCACGAAGCCGAACAGGATAGCAGCTACGGCCGCGACCTTCGCCCATGTGATCGTGACCTTCCTGAGAGCCACTTCGATCGCGAGTCCGGTGATGAGCAGCAGCACGCCCATGGTGATGAAATCGATCGGCGTCCAAACTACCTCGCTAGTAAACTTCATCGCGATATATGGGATAAGTAACAGCGCCGGGACGGCGAAAAGGATGCAGATAAGTCGTGTGTTTTTCATATAGATGTCTTGATAGCCAAATGCTAGCCGCCGTATTTCTTAGCGATCACGGCTCCAAAAATAATGTGCAGGAGGCCAAAGCTCGCGGCCATCGACGAGTTTCCCCAGCCGGTCGGCAGCGCGTAGGCGATCGCGCCGACGGCGATAAAGCACCAGCCCATTACGGGCACGACGCGGACCGAGAACGCCCCGCCGCAGACGACGGCTGCGCCGTAGCAGAGGATCCACGCCGGGATCATGGCCTCAAAATGGCCGAGCCGCCATAGGCCGACCGTTATCGCCACGCCCACCACGAGCGGCGGGACAAAGCCAGACGCAAATTTTTTCGCGGGCGTTGAGAGCAGTGACGCGTCGCCCTTCGACGCCTTGTACCAAAGCGTCGCGAGGCCGATCGCAAATGCGACGATCGCCTCGACCAGCCACGTGATGAGCCAGTCCTGCCTGAGCGGTGCGTAATTGTTCGCTATATATGCGGCGGCGATCGCGGTCATGCCCATTAGCATCCCGCCGACTCCGGGCACGGCCGTAAAGCGGCTCGATCCCTCCATCGTCTCGCGGATGAATTTGAGATTATCGGCGGCGCGGTCGCTCAAGCTTTGTGGATCGGCCGC
>DASYKW010000032.1:0-14724 GCA_035995005.1 Pyrinomonadaceae bacterium | reverse complement strand
CCCGCACTACCATCTTCGGGTTGTGCTTCGACATCACCTTCGTGATAGCCGCCGTCAACGTCGTCTTTCCATGATCCACGTGACCAATTGTCCCAATGTTCACGTGCGGCTTCGATCGATCGAATTTCTCTTTGCTCATCTGCTTCTCCTGATTTGTTATCTCAAATATGAAATCTCAAATTTCCAAAACTTTAGGTCGCTGCGCCTGTTCCCTTGATCTTTGCAATGACTTCCTCGGCAACGTTCTTCGGGGCCTCGGCATATCGCTCGAAGTGCATCGAGCTCGTGGCACGTCCCTGCGTCGACGAACGAAGGTCGGTCGTGTAGCCAAACATCTCCGACAGCGGCACAAATGCCGTTACGACCGAAACATTGCCCGGCCGCGGCTCCATCTTGTCGATCTGACCACGACGTCGATTGAGGTCGCCGTTGACCGCACCCATATATTCCTCGGGCGTGACCACCTCGATACGCATGATCGGCTCGAGCAGGACCGGCTTGGCCTTTTTCACTGCGTCCTGAAACGCGAACGAACCTGCCAATTTGAATGAAATTTCGTCGGAATCGACCTCGTGGTACGAACCGAACAGCAAGCGAACGCGAATATCGACAAGCTCGTATCCGGCAAGGAATCCACGGCCCATTGCGTCGCGAACGCCTTCCATCGTCGGCTTGATAAACTGACGCGGGATCGAGCCGCCAGTGATCTTGTCCTCGAAGACAAAGCCCTCGCCAGGTGCCGGCTCGATCTCGAGCTCGACGTGGCCAAACTTTCCGCGGCCGCCCGACTGCTTTTTGTAGATCTCTTTGCCCGGTGCGGAGGCGGTGATCGTCTCTCTGTACGCAACCTGCGGCTTACCGACGTTCGCCTCGACGCCAAATTCACGCTTCATGCGATCGACGATGATCTCAAGGTGCAGCTCGCCCATACCGGCGATGATCGTCTGGCCTGTCTCGTGGTCGGTCGTGACCTGGAATGACGGGTCTTCCTGAGCAAGGCGGTTGAGTGCGATGCCCATTTTGTCCTGGTCCTGACGGGTTTTCGGCTCGACCGCGACACGAACGACCGGCTCCGGAAAATCCATCGACTCAAGAATGATCGGCTTGTTCTCGTCCGAGACGGTGTCGCCGGTCGTGGTATTTTTCATACCGCCGATCGCGACGATCTCGCCCGCCGATGCCGATTCGACATCTTCACGCTTGTTGGCGTGCATGAGCATGAGGCGGCCGACACGTTCCTTTGAATCTTTGATCGTGTTCGTCACATACGAACCTGCAGTGACGGTTCCCGAATAGATGCGAACGAACGCAAGCTGTCCGAGATGCTTGTCGGCCATGAGCTTGAAGACGAGGCCCGAAAAAGGGGCTTTTGCATCCGGCGGACGCGTCTCGATCTGGTTTGTATTCGGGTTTTCACCCTCGATCGCGGGAATATCGAGCGGGCTGGGAAGAAAGTCGACAACAGCATCAAGCAGTGTCTGAACGCCCTTGTTCTTAAACGCCGAACCGGTAAATACCGGGACGATCTTCATTGCAAGCGTTCCCTTACGGAGAGCGACGCGGATCTCGTCTTCTGTGACAGCCTCACCCTCGAGGTACTTCATCATCAGGTCGTCGTCGATCGCCGAGACAGCCTCAACAAGCTTCTCGCGGGCCGCAGTCGCAGCATCGACAAGATCTGCCGGAATATCCGTGATGTCGTATTTGGCGCCCTTTTCCTCGTTATTCCAAACGAAGGCCTTCATCGTGATCAGATCGACAACGCCCACGAAGTGCTCTTCGAGACCGATCGGGATCTGCATCGCGACGGCATTTGCACCGAGGCGGTCTAGAATCGACTGAAAACTGCGGTCGAACGAGGCACCCGCGCGATCAAGCTTATTGATAAAGCAGATACGCGGTACGCCGTACTTATCGGCCTGGCGCCACACCGTTTCGGACTGCGGCTCGACGCCGGCGACACCGTCAAAAACGCAGACGGCACCGTCCAAAACCCGAAGGGACCGCTCAACTTCCATCGTGAAGTCAACGTGTCCCGGAGTATCAATAATATTGATGCGATGCTCGACGCCATTACGCGTCCAAAAGCAGGTGGTAGCAGCCGAGGTGATGGTAATACCACGCTCCTGCTCCTGCTCCATCCAGTCCATCGTCGCGGTTCCCTCGTGAACTTCGCCGATCTTGTGCGAAACACCCGTGTAGAACAAAATGCGCTCAGTCGCCGTGGTCTTACCCGCGTCGATATGGGCCATGATGCCGATGTTTCTAAATTTGTCTAAGCTAATGTTAGCCATTACTAAAAACTAAAATCTATAGTGAGCGAACGCCTTGTTCGCCTCCGCCATGCGGTGAACGTCCTCTTTCTTCTTCATCGCGCCGCCGCGTCCCTGCGTCGTATCGAGCAGCTCGCCGACGAGACGGTCGACCATGGTCTTTTCGCTGCGTCCGCGAGCATTCGCGACGATCCAGCGAATTGCCAGCGTATTGCGGCGATCGCGGGTCACCTCGAGCGGAACCTGGTAGGTCGCACCGCCGATACGGCGTGATTTGACCTCGAGCGTCGGAGCGACGCCGTCGATGGCTGCCTTAAATACCTTGAGCGGCTCCTCGCCTGTCTTCTCGGCGATCTTTTCCATCGCTTCATAGAAGATCTGTTCGGCGACGGACTTTTTGCCTTCCCACATCAGGCCGTTGATGAATTTCGTTACGGCGATGCTGTTGTAGATCGGATCCGGTAAAACTTCGCGTTTTCCTGCGACTCTGCGTCTAGGCATATCTCTTACTTAGCTCCCTTCGGACGTTTTGCACCGTACTTAGAGCGGGACTGGTTGCGGTTCGCGACGCCTGAGGCATCGAGCGTTCCGCGGATGACGTGGTAACGCACACCCGGAAGGTCCTTTACGCGGCCGCCGCGGATAAGCACGATCGAGTGCTCCTGCAGGTTGTGGCCAATACCCGGAATGTAGGTCGTGACCTCGATCTGGTTGGTCAAACGCACACGTGCGACCTTACGAAGCGCCGAATTCGGCTTTTTCGGGGTCGACGTGTAAACGCGCGTGCAAACGCCGCGCTTCTGCGGATTTGACTGCAAAGCCGGACTCGCGGTCTTGTACTTCACCGCCTTTCGGCCCTTGCGAACTAATTGGTTGATAGTCGGCATATCGCTCTATTTAAACTTCCGAAAGGCAAAACTAACGTCTTACCTGACTCTTGCCGGATCAGATCCGGCAGTTAGCTCAAGCAGCTCTCGCTGAATGATCGATCAGTATGTAGTTACTTTTAAGAAGAAAAACTTTGCTGTAGCGTGGCTCGAATGGTGGGTGCCGTAGGCACAACGTTATCTGCCAGCGTTGTTGGTTCAACGCCTCTTACGCAACAATTCCTGTTTCAATTCTCAAAAAACAAAAGTCTCAAAGGCGTGATCACCTCTAGGACTACCCAGACCGTAAAGTCCGAAACTTTAGATATTATTAAGTTGGCCTTATGGTGTCAAGCCGCGATTGCTAAACAAAGCGTTTCTCGTTAATATCTCTCTTTTTGAAAAATCCGACATCTTAATAGGTAATCCGATCTTATAATGAGTAATTTTGAAAACTATCTCGCCAAATTTGACGAGTCCGCATGGCTCGCGGCGATCGACGAGCTTTTGCCCTGCATCCACGAGGTCGACCGCAACGCGGTGCAGATCTGGTTTCGTTTCTATCCGCTGAGCCTAAAGCGTTTCATCGACTCGGCCGAGGACCGCGAGGCGACCGAGCTCGGTATCGCTCTCAAGGGCGATCTCGATCTGGCAAACCAGATCGACACCTCGCATCATTTCCTTTACGGCCACCGCTACTGGAAAAAGGCAAAGTGCGTCATCGAGAAGATGGCCGATGAGTTCACTGACGACAACGCCAGCCTCGTTGACACCATCAAGGCCGTCTCGATCGCCGTAGCCGAAAAGGTCAAGGCCGAGCGTAATATGACGAACGCCATCTCGGCTATCGGTCTTATGACGTTGAATCAGGCGGGCCTCAAGGCCTTTAAGGCCGCGTCCGGCGAGACCGAGAAGACTGCCGGCCTCATGAAAAAGTCACCCGATAAGATCGTCGCCGAGCGGGCGCAGGACGATTCGCAAGGCCTTTTTGGCTTTCTCAAGACGATCGACAAGAACTTCTCCGTCGCCTTCACCGGCCAATATGCGACCGGCAAGTTCTCGATCCACAGTGACGAGGAGATCGCCTCGGCGTCGCAAAGGGACCATTCCCGAGATTGGCAGCAAATGGAAGAACGCTGCTGGGAAGGTCCGGTCCCGATCGAATGCACGTCGGCATCGTGCGGTACATGCTGGGTTGGCATTCTCGGCGGGCAGGAAAAGCTTACAGAGGTAGCTCGCCGCGAGCATCGAGCGATGAAGGTCTTTGGCTACAACCAGCCCGAGGACGCCAAGCCGTTTATGCGCCTCGCCTGCCAGGCCCGTGCAGAGGGTAATGTAACGCTCGTAATTCCGCCCTGGAACGCCGTCTTTGGCAAAAAGGTTTACGGCAACATCGAGGATGTAGAGCTCGAGCCTGTCACTACCTCGGCTAAAGCCCTGCGCGAGGTCGTCAAGGCGGCGGCTTCAAAGGAATAACGAAGAAACCCAGATAACGCAGATAGACACAGATCTTACGGACTATTTGAGTTCATCTGTGTCGATCTGTGGTCAATTTGCCGTTCCTGCTTCGTTTTCTACCATACCGACCGTTCGGGCACTTTTCCCGACACTTTAGCTCAAGTGCGGGATTTTGCCATTGCATTGGTCGTGCGTGCACAATAAGCACATCTCGAAAGAACAAGGGGAAAGGGATGTTAAATTCAAAACTTTTGAGCCGGGCGGCTGCGGCTGTCTTGGCATTAAGTCTGTTATCTGTCGGCTCTTATGGTCAGAAGCGTAAGGGCTCGCATAATGATACGCCGGGGCGAGCTGTTCTCTGGGAGCGCGTCGACGTTGGGCGCCAGGATACATACCTCGGCCCGGGTGGCAAGGCAATGCAGCCCGACCTCTCGAAGATCACCTTTATAAAAGAAGAGACCGGCGGCCACTCAAAAAAATTCAGGGTCAAAGACGGGGCCGGCAATGAGTGGGTCGCAAAGGTCAGCGACGAGGCTCAGTCCGAGACGGCCTCCGTGCGGCTGCTCTCGGCACTGGGCTACGTCACCGAGATCAACTACCTTGTCCCGTCGCTGACAATTCCCGGCAAGGGCACGTTTAGAAACGTCCGGCTTGAAGCCCGTCCCGACAACGTCAAACGCGGCAAAGAATGGAAGTGGGGATCGACGCCATTTGAGAAGACTCCTCAGATGAAGGGCCTCATGCTCATGATGGCCTTTATCAACAACTGGGACATGAAGAGCGCGAATAACGTTATCATCCGCGACGGCAACCAGGACAAGTACGTCATCAGCGATCTTGGCGTGAGCTTTGGCAAGACGGGCAACAATCCGCTTCCGATCTTCTTCCGGCTCGGTCGCAGCCGCAACAAACCGGGAGACTATGCACGAACGCGCCTCGTAAGCGGCGTCAGCCGTGACGAGGTCAGGGTCGTCTTTAACGGAAAGAATCGCAGCCGTATGCATGATTTTTCGCACGAGGATGCGCGGTGGCTGGCTGACTTGCTGCTGCAGCTAAGTGATGCTCAAATACGGGATATGTTTCGTGCTGCCAATTACTCTGCGGGCGACATTCACATCCTTACACGGGCTGTAAAGGACCGCATCGCACAGTTGGACCGCGCAGCGTCTGACCGGCGGCTGGCCGGACGCCGATGAAGCAATCAAGATCTATACTCGTATTTGGCGGGCTCCTGGCCGGCATTATTGTCGTTGTCCTGATGGCGACGATCGCCCCAAAGTTCTTTAATCTCCAGCCGCCCTCGTCGCAGGCTACGACACCGACCCAGTCGGCGAATCCCATGATCCCGGGGAGCGGAGGCTCGCCCGCGGCCACTCCAAAGGAACAGACATTCTTTATCGCTCGAGCGTTTGAGGATGCAAGCGCCAATGCGACTCTCGTAACGACGCTTGAGATCTTTCAGCGGCTTTTACTTGCAGTAGTTTTGTCGGGAATTCTTGCCTTCAGGCCGCGAAAGAACGTTCCGCTATTCAAACGCAGTCTATTTGTCTCTCAGACGCAGATCTTGCTTTCCGTCGTCGCGGCCGCGCTCATGCTTATCGTCGGCGACAACACGGCGAGAGCGTTTGCGATCTTTGCGGCCGTATCCCTCGTTAGGTTTAGGACGAACATCCGCGATCCCAAGGAGATCACCGTCCTTCTTATCAGCCTCGCGCTCGGACTCGCATCCGGTGTCGGCCGCTGGGACTTGGGTATCGTCCTTTGCTTGTTTGCTCTCGCCTTGTTATGGCTGCTCGAATTCAAGGAGCCGGAGCAGGCTTTTCGCTCGATGGACCTCACGGTCAAGACGCGAAATCCAGATAAAACGCAGAGCATTCTTAAAAAGATCTTTAAGCGTATGAGGATCGACGCGGAGGTACGGGAGATCGTTCCACCCGACGAGAAAAAGCAGATGGGTACTATCTCTTACTACCTGAATATGCGGCTCAGCCTCACCACGGACGAGCTAAGCGATCGTATACTTGCCTCCGACCCCAACAACATCGAGGGCATGCAATGGTCTAAGTCCAAGAGTGCCGGCGATATCTACAACTAAACAAAAAAGAGCGGCCCGAGAGCCGCTCTTTTCTTGCCGTATCTGAAAGTTTTATTTCATTCCCGCGACCGTTCCGGTTCCCGCGGCTGCCGCACGCTGGGCAGTTACTTTCTTGGAATAATCGACCACAAAATCCAGCGCCTTTTGATGGCCGTTCGAAGTGTAGAAATCGAAGTTCAGCATCTCCTGGTAGATCTTGTCGTAATCCCAGCCCTGCTGAAAGCGGTAGATAGCTGCCATATCCGCCGTGCGATGTCGTCCGCCGGCACAGTGTACGAAAAACTTGCCCGTTTCAGGGTTATTCATCGTCTCGATGAACTTCGTCACCGCCTCATCCGTCGGATAGCTCTTGTCCTTGATAGGAATATTGACGTACTTAAGGCCTGCGGCCTCGGCCAACCCCTGCTCCTCGGGCGTGTTGTCGGTCAGGTCGATTATCGTATCGATGCCGATCGACTTGAGCGTTGCAAAATCATTCTTTCCAGGCCTCGCACCGCGGTACATCCGCTCGTCTAACTGGCCAAAATTCGAGATCTTGATCTTCTGATCGTTAAAAACTTTTGTAGGACTTGCCTGTGAGAAACCGACGCTAACCAAACCACCAACCAACGCTAAGGACAACAGTAGAGCACGTGAGAAATTTTTCATTATTTACTACCTTTACGGGCCGGACGCACAACTCTGCGTCAGGAGAAAAAACCCTATCTTTCAATTATACACCAACAGGGAATGTGGAAGTCGGAAGCCGGGCACTGTTACCTTTTCAAACCGACAATGATTAGATGAAGATCAGGGCAATTCGTTGCTAACTATTTTAAGCACTCGTTAAAGGGCTAAGTGTTGAAAACGCTTAAGTTACGGTCGGATAAGGCAGCTTTCATTTGATTCCGTTAAAATACTTCTCAGTGTCGTCATCAAAGCCTAATATTTCGCCGATTTGGCTGGTCGTGATCGCCGTGCTTTTGTGGAGTACGGGCGGGCTTTTTATTAAGCTTACGACGCTCGACGCCTATCAGGTAACGTTCTTCCGTTCGCTGCTCGCCGGAATTACGGTCATCATCGCCACCCGTAAAAACGGCCTGCGGATCAACTTTTTCGGGTTTGTCTGCTCGCTGATCTACGCGATACTGCTTTTCTTATTTGTCTGGGCGACAAAACATACGACAGCCGCTAACGCCATCTTCCTGCAATACACGGCGCCTATATATATATTAATACTCTCGCCATTCGTCATCGGCGAGAAGTTTCACTTTCGCGACCTCGCGACGGTCATCGTTTGCATCGCGGGAATGTCGCTTTTCTTCGTCGGCAAACTCGAGATCTCGGACTACCAGGGCAACATCGCCGCCCTCGGCTCCGGCATATTCCTCGGCCTCTACATAATGCTGCTCCGGCACCCCAAAGCAACGAGGCTGCCCGCGAACGCAGCCTCGAGTCAGGGCTCCCCTCCTTACGAAGCCGGGGCCCCCGCCGCAGCATCTGCGAGCGGGGTGGACGTCGGAGGGGTGGCAGCCGCTTCGGCTGACGGGGTGGTTCTTTCAGAAAGGATCCGACAACCCTCGATCAACCCGGTAATAACCGTCATCTACGGCAATTTCATGCTCGCCCTTGTCACACTGCCGTCTGGAATTGCGGCGATCCCGAGCCTGACGTTTACTGACATATTCGCAGTGTCGTTCCTCGGCATCGTGCAGATAGGGATCTCTTACATACTTTTTATCAAGGGCGTCTCCGGCGGCACGCGGCCGCTGGACGCCTCGATCATCGGCTTCATCGAGCCGCTGCTAAATCCGGTCTGGGTCTTCCTTTTTGTAGGCGAACAACCCTCAAATTGGGCAGTTCTCGGCGGCATCATAATCATCGCCACCGTGGTTATTCACACACTGGTCCAATATCGTCTGAGAAACACCTGATGAAGGGGCGAGCATCCTGTCCGCCGCGGTTCTAGAGAACAAAAAAAAGGCCGAGCAGGAATGCTCGGCCTCCAGATTCAGCCACCGGTTTACCAAAAGCGGAACCGTGCCGGCATCTCTGCCGCTCCGGCTGCCGACGATGCTGCGCTCGGCTTCGCCGCCGAGACCGTTGGCATCGGGATCGGATCCATCTTATATTGCGTTAGCTCGGCGTTGATCGTCGCGAGGTTTTTCGCAAGCCAATCGTCAAAGCTCTTTCTCACGTCCCCAAGCTCCCGCGAAAGCGCATCCGCTCGTGCGGTCTGCGTCGCCGACGGTGCTCCCTCGTAACCCACAAGGTCGCCGTAGAGATTTGAAGCGAAGTCACGCAGCCGCTCCTCGCCCGTGATCGCACCGCCCTCTTTGGTGGCGACTATCTTGCGGCGAAGAGCGTCGACCTGTCCTGACCAGCCCTTGAGGCGAGTTTGAAAGTTGGTGTCACTCGTCTTCGATAGCCGGTCGTCAAGCGCGAGACGTACGTCATTGATCCGCTGGACGTCGTCCGTCATCTGGCCGAGCAGATCGTAAACCTTCATCGACAGGTCGAAATTTGCCTTCCGATCGATTGCCGTAAATTTGACCCGCGGATCGAGCGTCACCTTGAGCGGCGTCGTATAGACCTGCTTGTCCTTGGTCATCCGCACGATATAGAGACCCGGCATCAGACGAGGACCGATCGTCGCTCCGCCTGCGATGCTGGCTGCCGGAGGTACCCTTGGCGCCGGCATGCGCATTCCCCATTTCACGCGATTGAGTCCTTTCCGTTTACTCGTCGGAATATTGCCGACGACGTTGCCCTTAGCGTCGAGGACCTCGATCTTTAGGTCGCCAAAGATATGGCGTTTCTTCTGGTAATAGGTGATCACCGCATCGTCAGGCTTGTTGTCAGCGACAAAAGCCGCGTCCCCATTCGCCCAACCGCCGCCGGCCTGGATCTTCTGCACTGACGGCTCAGCCTGCAGAAACGCGACGTCCTTCGCCAGCGTGTCCTGCGTTAGCGCACGCAGTGGGGTAATGTCGTCGATGATCCAAATACCGCGTCCGTGGGTCGCGATCACCAGATCATTGTCACGAGGTTGTATCGCCATATCGCGGACCGCGACTCCATTTGGAAAGTCGCCGCCCTTGTACTGTGACCAGACGCGGCCGCCGTCAAGCGAGATCCACAGGCCAAATTCCGTTCCCATAAAGAGAAGGTCTTTGTTCTTTAGGTCTTCTTTAACTACATGAGCATACCCACGAACGTTGCCGCCGGGCATGACGATCGGGTTCCACGTCTTGCCGAAATCCGTCGTCTTGTACGCGTGCGGCGTCATGTCGCCAAACGTATGCAGGTCAAACGTCGCGTACGCGGTCCCCGGGGTAAAGTGGCTCGCCTCGACGCCCGTAACCCACGCGTTCTTGGCGAGGCCGTGAATATTGCCGGTAACATTCGCCCACGTTCTGCCGCCGTCGCGGGTGACTTGCACGTTTCCGTCGTCAGTGCCGACCCAGACCAAATTTGGATCGAGGGGTGACTCGCAGATCGCGAAGATAGTGGTGTGCATCTCCGCGGACGAATTGTCCACAATGAGACCTCCCGATTCTTCCTGTTTCTGTTTGTTAGGATCGTTTGTCGTCAGGTCTGGAGACATCCTGTCCCAGGTTTGTCCGTGATCTCGCGAGCGGAAAAGAAACTGCGACCCGAGATAGAGTGTCCCGCCCTTGCCGACATGGATCGGGGCGTTCCAGTTGTAACGCAGTTTACCCTCGTTGTATTTAGGCAGCGGCTGGATGCCGCGTGACTCGTGCGTCTTGCGATTGATGCGGCCAATATAGCCACCCTGCGATTCGGCATAGACGTAGTCGGGATCGGATGGGTCGGCAAACATCCAAAACCCGTCGCCGCCGTACATGTTTTCCCACTGGTGACTTGTGATGCCGCCGGGAAATTCCGACGAGCCGATCCACGAGCTGTTGTCCTGCAGTCCGCCGTAAACGTGATAAGGCCGGTCGTTATCTACCGACACGTGATAGAACTGAGAGACGGGCAGATTGTCCGCCTTCCACCAGCGATTGGCGCTATCGAAGGAATACCACAACCCGCCGTCGTCACCGGTTATGACGTGGCTAGAATTTGCCGGATCGATCCACACGTCGTGAAAGTCGCCATGCGCGCCGCCCGACACATTGCTGAAACTCCGCCCGCCATCATTGCTGAGAATGAGCGACCCGCCGGCCTTGAACACCTTGTTCTCGTCCTTTGGGTCGACGATGAGGTTCGAGAAATAGAATGGCCGCCAGATCATCATCTGGCTGCGATCGAGAGCCTTCCAGGTCTTGCCAGCGTCGTCCGAACGGTAAAGTCCGTTGTTCGGCATCGCAGCCTCGACCGTCGCGTACACTACCTTTGGATTCGATGGAGCGACCGCGAGTGCCGTGCGTCCCCACGGCTTAGCCGGCAGGCCGTTTGTCATCGAGTTATCGCTCAGTTCCTTCCACGTATTGCCGCCATCGGTCGATTTAAAAAGCCCGCTGCCGCTCGCCGCCGTTTCATTCTCGCCGCCCGAGCGGAAGGTCCAGCCTTGCCGGCGAAAGTCCCACATTCCGGCGTATAGCGTCTTAGGGTCGTTCGGGTCCACTGCGAGGTTGCCGCAGCCGGTCGATGCGTTCGCACCGCGGAGAATTTTCGTCCACGATTGGCCGCCATTCGTCGTCCGATAAACGCCGCGATCGTCCGAGTCGCTAAAAAGCTTGCCGGTCGCGCAAACATAGACCGTGTCGGTGTTCTTGGGATCAACGATGATTTTGTTGATATGCTCGGATTCTTTGAGGCCGAGATTCGTCCAATTGTCGCCGCCGTCGATCGACCTGTACACGCCGTCGCCGACCGAGACAGAATTTCGCATCCAGCTCTCGCCCGTGCCGACCCAGATGACCTTTGGATTCTTAGGATCTATCGTGACAGCACCGATCGATTGCACGCCTGCCTTGTCGAAAACCGGCTTAAATGTCGTCCCGCCGTTCTGCGATTTCCACACGCCGCCGGAGGCAGTGCCTATATACAAGCTGAGACGGTCGCCTTCCCACCGGCCGTCAAGCGCCGATATGCGGCCGCTCATCGCCGCCGAACCGATATTCCTTGCGCCGAGTCCCGAGATCGTCTCGGAATCGACCTTTACCTGCCCAAACACGTTCGCGCCCATAGTCACAACGAGGGCAACAACAACGAAATAAAGTGTCTTTCTCATCATTTTGTCCTCGCCTTATTTGCCCTTCGGCATCGTGAATCTCGAATCGTCGAGCACTGGGTTGATCTCGATCTTCTCGTACGTGATGGTCGATCTATTCGGGCTACCCTTTCGCCCGCTCTCGTATGAAAATGGAAAGTACACGCCGCCGGCCTCCTTGTAATCGCCAAGGATCGTCTCAAACTCAACCTCGGTCCCGCGAATTGTCTGCTTGGTCTCGATCTTGATCGGCACGTAGTAATCGGCGTCGAGAAAGTAGTGTTTGACGGTGCCGTTGGCGAGCGTGACCTTGAGCTTGTAAACGTCGGAGCCCTCAAAATCCTCTTTGCCTTCGTATTCGATCTTGTTGCCCTTGGCCTTCCAATCGAATAGCGGCCCGTCAAAGTCCGAGTCCTCGACGATGGATTTCAGCTCGTCCTCGCCCAGCGTCTCGGCGTCCTTCTTGCCCTGAAAGGGGTCGATCTTCCAGCCCTGCTTACCGTCGTAAGCGTTGACCTGCGACATTCCCTGCAGGCCAAACTCCTCGCGGATCATATTCGGCCGCTTAGCCTCCTGCAGCACCGTCGCCTCAAATCCACCGCCGCCCATGAACTTGCCCGTAATACGCATCGTCTTGATGGCGGCGAGCTTGTCCGCCCCGCCGATCGTCTTTACGTACTTACTCAAGAGCTCATCCACCGTCTGGCCATGCACGCCGAGGGCGCACACCGCCGTCATCACCGCAAAAAGCAAAACCTTGCGCATAAACACTCCCTTCCCTTCTAGGATCAAATGCCGAATTTCACTGACTTAATCTATTGAAACTATAAATCTTTGTAGGTACGAATGACAATAGTAGAAGTTTCTTGACACCGCATAAATAAAAGGTGCTAGATTGTAGTCATCTTTTCGCTTTTAGGAACATGAGAACGTGGAATGTACACACGTTCGACGGGCAATACGTTGGTCAGTGCGAAGCCCTAACGCCTGAGATCGCCTTCTGCCAATGCATGGAACTTAGTGGTGCGAAAATCTCTGAACGCGATGTCAGGGCCACGGAGCAACGGGACGGCTCCTATAAGGTCGAACACAATGGCAAGCTCTACGTACTGACAGAAACTCACTCGTCCCCCTTTGGCGTCCCCTAACCGACGCAAAAGGCTTTGCTCGTCGACACATGGAACGCGGACACTCTTGTCCGCAGTAGTGACGCCACGCGCGTCTCAGTCAACCTGCGCCCAAAAAAGCCGCCTCGTGGGAGACGGCTTTGAGGATAGTCGTTGAGTGGCTATGGAGGGAGACTGAGTCGGGAAGTTTTCCCTGACCAGCCAATCGGGGGAAATCGACGGCCGGCTCAATACCCTGGCTCGTCTCCCCCATTTACAGTCTGGACCTTTCCAGGCGACCTACTGTACGGAGTCCGACATAGCCCATCCTCTTGCCGGAACGCGGGCATCCCTGCCCGCATTTTTTGCTTACTCTTACGCCTCGCTGCTCACTGCCTCATCTTTCACTCCCACAAACAGCAGCCACGCGATCATCACGACCGAGCTTGCGAGGGCGTAGACGGCCAGGGGCATGAAGACGCTTCGTCCGAATGTCGGGTAGAAGAACGTCAGCCAACCGAGGCCGGCTACCATCGACATCACGCCTAGCCACCAAGGCATAAACTTTGACTTGAATATCAGGTAACCGTTCAGGAACGTCGAAACCCCAAACATCGCAACGGCCGTCGCGGCCCCGACATCGTTCACTCGCCACAGAACGAGCGAAAGCGACTGCAGCTGCTCGGTGCTAAACCCGCCAAGGGTCTGGCCATGATCGAGCACCCACAGCGGAGCGAGATACAGCACCCTCGCCGCGATCTTGACCACGCTGCCGCCAAGCTCGACAAAGGCCGCGACCAACGCGATCGGCTTACTCACCGGCCTCAGCAGCACATACCACAACGCCGCCGTCGCGATCTGGCATATCATCTCGATCATGTAGATGGTGAATCCCGACTGAAACAGCCCGCGATTCCCCAGCACGTTCCCCGCCGTCCCCGCCGCATCCTTAAAATCGATCAACCCATCACTAATAAACCCCTGCGCGATCACCCCGCACACAAGCACCATCAAAAACAAAACCGCGATCCACCGTCCAACCGCCCTGGGAGAAGTTTTATCCATCATGCTGACGCTTTACGCTCCGTGAATGTCGATGGTTCCGCTGAACATCTCCCCGCCTGGACGACACGACTGAGGGCCAATCGAAATATTGGCATCGTCTTTTGTGCCAGAATCACGAATAACCGCATGCCGGGTGGTATAAGTCTCGCAAAGACCTCAGCCTAACTTATAGCGGCTTAACTGGACATTGCGGACATTGCCCTCGCATCATCCGACCCAGACCTCCTTGGTTGTAGACGAAAGGGCCGTACCTTGACGGCGAGGGATAACAACTCTATAGTTCACAAATTGCTACAGCGGAGGAGAACGATTGAGAATTGAAATTTGCGGCGCGATTGGCGCAGGGAAAACGACGCTGGCAGGGGTTCTCAAAAGTAATTCTTTCGTATGTGTAACAGAGAGTTTCCGCCTAAATCCGTTTTGGTCTCTATACTTTTCGAATCCTGATAAGTTCAGCTTTGAGACGGAGCTAACCTTTATCCTCCTCCACTACCATCAGATAAAGCTGCTCGCGGATAATCCGCTGCCGCTCGTTTGTGATTTTTCACTGATCCAAGATCTCGCTTACGCCATGGATGCGCTTGCTGGGAAACGACTCGACATCTTTGAGTCTATTTTTGACGAAGCTCTTACTGAAGTCGGCCCCCCCGATTTAGTCGTGTGTTTACAGTGCAGACCAGAAGCACTCTTGGAACGAATT
>DASYKW010000031.1:0-43031 GCA_035995005.1 Pyrinomonadaceae bacterium | reverse complement strand
CCATCTCCTGATATGCAACGCCCATTTGATAGTGCGTGTCATAGTCGCCTGCGGCCGTGTCGTCACCGCCCTCAAGGCCGAATTCAGAACGGATCTCGTCAATGCCGAATGCGTTTGCCGTCACCTCGACTTGAACCTCGGCAACATCCTCGATCAGCTCCGCCTCCTCGGGCGGCTCCTGACCGATGCGTTTTCGCAGCTCGCTGATCTCAGGCCGCTCGCCAAATTCACTGGCGATCTCATCGAGAGCTTTTTCGGCGAGTTCGTTGTAATCGTTTTCAATGTAGAACGAAATGCTGTCGAGCTCCTTATTCAACTTCTCAACGTCGGCGTGCGAAAGCTCACGTTCCTTATGGCCGTTAGTCCCCTGAGCGGACTCGACCGCCGCATGGACGATCTGGCCCTCGACAACATGTGCATTCGACTCGGGATCGGACGCAGCCTCATTCTGCTCAGCCTCATCCGTCGACTCGTGCTCGCTCGCTTGTAACTGTTCGTTGACGGGCTCGTCGGCGAAGCCGTACTTCTCGTTTATCTCATTCAAACGGTCGCGGTACCGCGTCTCGTGTGGGCGAATAACGACGAGTTGCGCCAAGGCGTGACGCTCGTCGTCGACAGACTTCTTTGCAGCGGCGGCGGTGTAGAGTCGCTCGAGCGCGAGGCGAATACCGTTCTCGTCGTTTAGCCAGGAATTGTAGCGAACGAGCAGCCGCAGGCCGGCAAGCAGATTCGGGTCGCGCTCGAGGACCTCGTTGATCCATTTGCCGCATTCCTCCGATTGGCCGCCGGCGAGCATGTACTCGGCCGACATCGTAAGGATCCGCGCGGCCGATTCGGGATCGTTGACGTTCAGGTAGATGCGGATCAGGTCGAGGAACTTGGGATAATTTGCGGGCTCGATCTCGACCAGCTTAACTACTGCACGCTCAGCACCGGATGCATTCTGCGAGTCTATGCAGCACTCGATCAACAGGTAAAGAACATCCCGATTATAGGGCTCGTTCTCCATTATCTCTTCAAGAAGGTGCGCGGCTTTTTGGGCGCGGCCGAGAGCGGATTGCGCCTTCACGAGTCCGTTGAGGATTCGAAGGTCAGTCGACTTTATGTCAAAGCCCTTCATCAACGCCCTGATTGCCTCCTCGTGGCGGCTCTGCCGACTAAATCTCGCTCCGGCTTCCGCGTACGCCTCCAAGGCGTCGTCGCGCTGCCCCTCGCGAATGTAAGAATCCGCGAGATTTAGGCACACGTCGGTGTTATTCGGATCGAGCATCGCGATCTGTTTGTACATCGCGAGCGCCTCGAGGCGTCGGCCGATCTTTTGATAATGCTCCGCAAGTGTCTGATAGTGCGAGCGCGCCTCGCTTAGCGAACCCTTGACCTTGTGCAGCTCGGCAAGCTTTGCTGAGACATCCATCGAATCGGGCTGGATGCGTGAGATCTTGTTGTAGATCGCGATGGCCTTTTGCGAAAAGCCCTGGCCGTTGTAGTGCTCCGCGACCTGCATGTAGCACTTAACGGCGGCTTGCTTGTCGGAGCTTTTGGCGTAAAGATCGCCGAGCATGTTGAGCGTGGCGATATCACGCGGGTCATTGTCGACCACGGAGCGGTATTCGTCGATCGCAGAGCGAATTTTGCCCTGCGCGACGAAACGCTCGGCATTGCGCATCGCTTTTGCCCTATCAAAACCCATTAGAGACTGTGACAGAACTTGAGATCTGTTCTTATTGCCAAACACGGGAGAACCACGCTGAGAGAAGGAGTGTACAGGCCGCCAAAAGGACACCTGCCTGTAGGCTAAATCTAACACGCATGCGTCGGGAGTGTCAACGTTATTTACCGATGTTTATTGTATTTGAACATTTTAAAGGGTTTTGATTTTTGCGGCGGGCTTCTTTAGTCTTGAGTTTCGCTTTTTGAGCATACATGCAAGCACTCATCCTCGCCGGCGGCAAAGGAACACGACTTCGACCTTTGACGTTGTACACGCCAAAGCCGATCGTCCCGGTCGTCAACCGTCCGCTGATCCTTTATCAGATCGAGATCCTGCGCCGCTCGGGTATCACCGACATCACGCTCTCGCTTAGCTATCAACCCGACAAGATCGAGCAGTCGATCGGCGACGGTTCGGATCACGGTGTAAAGATCCGCTACGTGACGGAAGCGAGCCCAATGGGAACGGGCGGAGCGTACCGCTTTGCTATAGAGTCGGGCGGCGAAACGACCATCGTTTTCAACGGCGACATTCTCACCGATCTCGATATCACGAAACTCATCGAGTTTCATAAGGCCAATAACGCGGCGGCAACACTGACGCTCGCTCCGGTAGCCGACCCGTCGAGATATGGTCTCGTGCCCGTCGACAAGGACGGGCGGATCACTCGATTCCTGGAGAAGCCGTCGGCAGACGACCTCGCGAGACTCGACATAAACACTATCAACGCAGGGGTTTACGTCTTCGAGCCGGAGATCCTTGAATCGATCCCGCGGGATATCAATCGTTCCTTCGAATACGAAGTATTTCCTGAGATCCTGGCGCAACAAAAGGCATTTTTCGGCTACGTGATGAAGGACGAATACTGGCTCGATATAGGAACGCCGGCAAGCTATCTTCAAGCCCATCACGATTTCCTCGACGGCAAGATCCGCGGTTTCGAGTCGGCCAACGCAAATCCGTCAGATATCGCGACTCGGGCGGAAGTGGACAAAACCTCGATCATCGGCGAGGACTGTACGATCAAACCGGGCGCAAAGGTAAATAACTCGGTCATCGGACGCGGCGTTCACATCGAGGAAAAGGCGGTCGTCGAGAATTCCGTTATCTGGTCGCACACTCGCATCGCCGCCGGCGCCGAGATCTCAGCTTCTATTATCGGCCGCAGTTGCCATATCGGCCGCAACGCGGTGGTTGGCGAGGGCAGCGTTATCGGCGACAAAACCTCACTCACGGATTACACCCGCGTCTAATGCCGGAGCTTCCCGAAGTTGAGATCATCTCGCGTTCGCTGAACGAGATCGTCAAAGGAAAGACGATCGCGTCCGCGCGTCTGCTAAGGCAGCGTCTCGCCCCCGACATCACTCCCGCAAGTTTTGCAAGAACGCTCAAGAGCACGACGGTCAACTTTGTTCATCGTCGCGGCAAGCATATTCTTTTCGATCTTAGCGGCGGTAAGACTCTTATCGTTCACTTGCGGATGAGCGGGCGTTTCTCGCTGCTTACCTCTGCGACAGCAGATCCAAAGTTCACTCACGCCGTCTTTTATCTTGACGACGAAACTCGGTTGGTCTTCGATGATCAGCGACACTTTGGCTTGATGAAGATCGTCAAAACATCGGAGCTGCACGAAGCAAAAGAGCTGAAGAAGCTGGCACCGGAACCGTTCTCCGACGATTTCACGGTCGAGTATCTACAAACCACTCTCAACTCGTCGAAGCGCAGTCTAAAAGAATTTCTGCTTGATCAAACAAAGGTCTGCGGACTTGGTAATATCTACGCCGCCGAGGCAATGTTCGGTGCAAAGGTCCATCCCGCAACGCTCGGCTTTCGCGTCCCCAAGAAAAAGGTCGCCCCACTCTACGCTGCCATTCGCGACGTTCTGCGTATAGCGATCTCGCACGCCGAGGGCTTGCCCGTTGATCCCGAAGATCTTGAGGGTGGCTACTTCAGCGGCACAGGCGACTCATGGATGGTCTACGACCGCGAAAACGAGCCCTGCCGCAATTGCGATACGCCCATCAGCCGGCTTAGGCAAGGGGGACGCTCGACCTACTTTTGCCACAAATGTCAGAAACGCTGATTGCGAAGAACAGGTACTTGACAGTGCACGGTGAAAGGCACAATATGAGTTAAATCGTGGTGAGTTAATGCGACTTGCGACCACGTTAAATAAACTGCTAAACAGCTTACAAGACGACATTTTTTGAAAGTCTCGCTGTTTGGCGAGGCTTTTTGTTTCAGATCTGATCTCTTAAATTTGAGATGGGTCAGGACCGTAAATGAAGAACTTTAGAGAATTATTAGACAGCGATCACGTCTATGTTTTTGACGGCGCCGTCGGCACTCGCCTTTACGATAAGGGCGTCTATATCAACCGCTCATACGACGAGTTGAACATCACCGCTCCGGACCTCGTGCGCGAGGTTCATGGCGAATATGTCGCAGCCGGCGCGGACATTATTGAGACCAATACGTTCGGTGCGACCCGCCACAAGCTGCAGCCCTATGGCCTCGAGTCCAAGCTTCGCGAGATCAACATCGCCGCCGTAAGGATCGCTCGCGAGGCCGCTGGGGACAAGGTCTATGTGGCCGGTGCGATCGGGCCGCTTGGGCTGAGGATCGAGCCCTTTGGGCCGACGTCATTCGACGAGGCAAAGCAGATGTTTCGTGAGCAGGCTGAGGCCTTACTCGAGGGAGGCGTCGACCTATTCATTCTCGAGACCTTTTCGGAATTGACCGAGATCGAGCAGGCGATCAAGGCGGTTCGTGAGCTTTCCGATCTGCCGATCGTCGCCCAGATGGCGATCCAGATGGACGGTAAGACGGTCTTCGGCACTACGCCTGAGGCGTTTACTGCCGCGCTCGATCTGCTCGACGTCGATGTGATCGGACTCAACTGCGGCATGGGTCCAAACCACACGCTCAATGCCCTTGAAAAGATGCGCAGCGTTACAACCAAAAAACTCTCGGCACAGCCGAACGCAGGACTTCCGCGTGACGTGCAAGGGCGGCAATTCTACATGGGCTCACCGGAGTACATGGCGGAATTTGCTCGACGGTTCGTTCAGGCGGGGGCGAAGTTTGTCGGCGGATGCTGCGGCACGACTCCGACGCATATCAAGCTTATTGCTGAGTCGATCCGCTCGGTGAGCCCGAGACAGGGCATCAGCCCGTTTCATAGCCAGCCGGTGACGGTTGCCGAGTTAAAGCCTGAGGACGTCCAGGTCGTGCCTCCCGAGGAACGTTCACGCTGGGCGGCAAAGATCGCACGCGGCGAGTTTGTGACATCGGTCGAGGTTCTGCCACCAAAGGGGTGCGACGCTCAGAAGACGCTTGATTCGATCCGGCTGTTGAAAGAGGCCGGCGTTGACGGCGTAAACATTCCCGACGGCCCGCGTGCGCAGACGCGAATGTCGGCGCAGGCGACGGCCGTTCTCGTCGAACGTGAGATCGGCATCGAGGCCGTGCTTCATTATTGCTGCCGCGACCGTAACTTGCTGGGGATGATGAGCGACCTGCTCGGTGCGGCTGCGTTGGGACTTCACAATCTCTTGATCATCACGGGCGACCCGCCAAAGATGGGTCCGTATCCTGACGCGACGGCTGTTTTCGACATCGACTCGATCGGTCTCACGAACATGGCCAACAAGCTCAATCATGGGCTCGATCTCGGGAACAATCCAATCGGCAAACCGACCGCCTTCTCGATCGGCGTCGGAGTGAATCCGGGCGCATTGAACATGAACGAGGAAATTCGACGCTTTGAGTGGAAGGTGGAGGCCGGAGCGGAATACGCGATCACGCAGCCTGTTTTTGACACCGATCAGCTAAAGCGATTTCTCAAACTCATTGAGCATGTTCGCATTCCGATCGTCGCCGGGATCTGGCCGCTGATCAGCTACCGAAACGCGGAGTTTATGCACAACGAGGTTCCCGGCGTAAACGTCACGCCCGAGATCCTCGAGCGAATGCGCGTCGCCTCGGAAAAGAGCAAGGAGCACGCCCGCGACGAGGGCATCACGATCGCCCGCGAGTCACTACTCGAGGTCCGCGACGTCATACAGGGCGTGCAGGTCTCGGCTCCGTTTGGCAACGTAAAGTACGCCCTTGAGGTTTTTGACTGTCTTGCGGATCCGGCCGCAGTCGAGACTACGGGATGAGGACGATCTTGCCCAATGCCTTGTCTTCTATGACAGCGTGATGAGCCGCGGCCGCCTCCTCGAGTGGAAACTGTCGACTGACGATCGGTCTTAGGTACCCAGCGGTAAGGCCACTGTAGATCTCTCGGTGGATCTCGTCGAATGCCTCCCGCGGAGCGTTGAAGAGAGCCATACCGGTGACGGTCGCGTCCTTGCCCATGATGAGTCGCGGGTTAAAGTCGAGCGAGCCCCGATTGCCCACAACACAGATCCGGCCAAACATCTTCAACACGTCAAAATCCTTAACAAGGTTGACGTTCGCGAGCATTTCAATGATCACGTCCACGCCGCCAGTCGCATCCTTGATCCTGACGAGGTATCCATCCTCGGAATGGTCGAAGACCTTATCAGCTCCCTGCTCCTGAGCTAGCTGCCTTCCGGACTCGGTGCTCGCGGTTCCGATCACCGTCAGGCCCGCGTTCTTTGCCCATTGAACGGCCGCGATACCAACGCCGCCGCTCGCGCCGTGAATGAGAACCGTCTCGCCAGCCTGCGCCTTTGCCCTCTGAAACAACGCCCGGAAGCTCGTCGCATAAGGCGTCCAGATACCTGCTCCTTGTTCGAACGACGTATCGTCCGGAAGGAGACCGAGGTCTTGTTCGTCGACGAGCGTGTATTTGGCATAAGCTCCGGAGATCGAATTTGCCGTGTAAACACGGTCGCCCGCTTTCCATCTCGTTACATCCTGTCCGACGGCCTCGACAACTCCGGCGGCGTCCTTGCCGGGCGTGTAGGGCAGCGGCGGCACGCTGGGATACGTCCCGCTGCGAATGTATGTCTCGACAGGATTGACGCCGATCGCCTCAACCTTTACCAGGACTTGCGTTCCTGTCGGTTGCGGCGTTGCGACATCGACGAGCTGCATGACCTCGGGCGGTCCAAATTCGTTGACTACTATTGCTTTCATATCATTTCCTCTAGCTTGGCTGGAGTTGAGTGGGCAAACAAAGAAAAAGGGCTTCAGCCCAACTCGCCGAAACCCTTGGGCTAAAGCCCAGTCTACTACTTGCACCTAACCCGAGCTAAAGCTCGCGGCATTGAGCGATACTTATTCCACGGTAACCGATTTTGCCAGATTTCTCGGCTGGTCGACGTCGCAGCCGCGGCGGACGGCGATGTGGTACGAGAGCAACTGCAAAGGCACGACCGAGAGTACCGGACCGAGGAGATCAGATGTCTCGGGGATCTCAATGATGTGGCTGGCGGCGGTCGAGCTCATGGTGTCGCCCTCCGTGAGCACGGCGATAATGATGCCGTCGCGGGCCTTTACCTCGACGATGTTGGAGTGCGTTTTTTCGTATCGCAACTCGCTGCCCGCGTTACCTTTCTCTTTAGTGTTGACGATCACGACCGGCAATTTCTCATCGATGAGAGCGTTGGGACCGTGCTTCATCTCGCCGGCGGGATAGCCCTCGGCGTGGATGTAGCTGATCTCCTTGAGTTTTAGGGCTCCCTCGAGAGCGACGGGGAAATTGATCCCGCGGCCGAGATATAAAAAGTCCTGGACACGGAAGAATTCCTTTGACAGCTCCTCGATCGCATCAGCGTCGTTGAGAAGCTGCTCGATCTTGAGCGGCAGCTCGGCAAGGTCCTGAGCGAGCTTCTTCGCACGCTCCTCGCCGATCTGTCCACGCAGCTCACCGAGATAAAGGGCAAAGATGTATAGCGCGATCATCTGCGCCGTAAAGGCCTTAGTCGATGCAACGCCGATCTCGGGTCCGGCGTGCGTCAGGATCGTGCCGTCTGCCTCTCGCGTGATCATCGAACCGTGAACGTTGCAGATAGCGAGCACCTTGCAGCCGGCCTGTTTGGCCTCGCGCATCGCGGCGATCGTATCGGCCGTCTCGCCGGATTGCGAGATGACGATCAGAAGGTCCGTTTCGCGAAGCACGGGGTCGCGATAGCGAAACTCCGACGCGTAATCGACCTCGACAGGGACGCGTGCGAGAGCCTCGAGCATATACTTGCCCGCGAGTCCGGCGTGCCAGGACGTGCCGCACGCGGCGATCTTGATCGAGGTCAGGCCGCGAAATTCATCCTCCGAGATATTCATCGCATCGAGGTAGACCTTGCCCGTATCCAGCGAGACGCGCCCTTGCGAAGTATCACGGACCGCACGCGGCTGCTCGTAGATCTCCTTGAGCATGAAGTGCTTGAATCCACCCTTCTCGGCCTGGATCGGGTCCCACGTGATCCGCTGCTGCTGCGGCTCGACGGCGTTGCCGTCAAAATCCGTCACGCGGACCGAGTCCTTTGTAAGGACCGCGATCTCGCGGTCACCAAGGAAAAACACGTCGCGCGTGTGAGCGAGGATCGGTGGAATATCGGAAGCGACAAAGAATTCGCCGTCGCCGAGACCGATCACGACCGGCGGCCCCTCGCGGACAGAAATGATCGTGTCGGGCTCGTCAGTGGAGATGATCGACAGCGCAAAGATGCCCTTTAGCTCCGCCACGGTCTTGCGCACGGCCAGCTCGAGTGACAGTCCTTCAGTATCGACGTAGTGACCGATCAGATGAGCCACGACCTCGGTGTCGGTCTCGGTGTTAAAGGTGTGGCCCGCCTCGGCGAGCCTTGCCTTCAGCGTCAGGTAATTCTCAATGATGCCGTTGTGAACGACAACGACCTTGCCCGATTGATCGCGATGCGGGTGAGCATTCTCCTCGGTCGGACGCCCGTGGGTCGCCCAACGCGTATGCCCGATGCCGTAGTTGCCATCGAGCGGGCTCAGCCGAATGCATTCCTCGAGATTGCGAAGCTTCCCTTCCGCACGCCGCAGCTCGAGATGATGATCGCCATCGACAACGGCGATACCCGCCGAGTCGTAACCACGATACTCGAGCTTTCTAAGACCGTCGATGATCAACGGCACAACTTGTTTATTTCCAACATATCCGACAATTCCACACATACAGGGTTGAAACGTTAAATAAGGCTAATCTTCTTTCTTGCTCAAATCTTTGATGGGTCTTGCAGGTGCACCGACCACAAGGTTGTTCGGCTTAACGTCCTTAGTCACAATGCTTCCCGCTCCAGTGACGGCGCCGTCGCCAACCGTCACGGGAGCAATGAGCATTGTGTCCGAGCCGATCTTTACGTTATCGCCGATATGGGTCTCATGCTTGTTTTTGCCGTCGTAGTTGCAGGTCACGGTTCCGGCACCGATGTTGGTATTCTCGCCGATTGTGGCGTCGCCGAGATAGGTTAGATGGCTCGCCTTTGACTTGCGGCCTAGCTTCGTCTTTTTTAGCTCGACAAAGTTACCCACCTTTGAGCCCTCGACCATCTCGCAATGACCGCGAAGATGTGCCATCGGCCCGACCGCACAGTCATCGCCGACGGTGGAGTCGGTGATAAAGCAGTTGTCACGTATCTGAACGGCATTGCCGACGGTGGAATTCACGATCCGCGTTCCCGGTCGAATGACGCAGCCTTCGCCGATGGTCGTCTTGCCCTCGATGCTAACGTGTTGGCAGATCACCGTGTCGCGTCCGATCTCGGCACGCGATGAAACATAGGCCGAAGACGGATCAACGAACGTCACTCCGCTCTCGAGCATCAGTCGGCGGATCGTCCGCGTCCTTATCTCGAGTTCCATAGCCGCGAGCTGCCGGCGGTCGTTTACGCCCTCGATCTCGGCCGGATCGTCGCACATAAAAATGGCGACATCATCGCCTCGTGCGACAAGGATCTGCGGGACGTCGGTTAGATAATATTCACCCTGGGCATTCTCGTTGCTCACTCCAGAAAGGGCCGAGTACAGCTTCCTGGCATCGAAACAGTAAATACCCGAATTGATCTCGTCGACCGCTTTCTCCTCGTCCGACGCGTCCTTTTGCTCGACGATCTTCTCTAGCGAGCCATTCTCGTCCCGGACCACGCGGCCGTATCCGGTCGGGTCTTTAAGTCTAACGCTCAGCACGGTGCAGGCGGCACCGCGGTCGCGATCGGACTTGTGCTTCTCAACAAGCTTTTGGAGGGTCGTCGCCGTGAGCATCGGCACATCGCCCGAAAGAACAACAAGAGTGCCGTCTGCGTCAGCGAAAAATTTGCGTGCCGAATTGACGGCATCGCCCGTTCCGAGCTGTTTTTCCTGAATGACGAAACTCGTCTTTTCGCCGTCAAATTCGGCTAAAACAGCGGCCTTTACGTCGTCCGACTGATGGCCGACAACAACACAGACCTTTGCAGGATCGAGAGTCATTGCCGTCTCGACGACGTGATTAACGAGCGGACGTCCGTCGAGCTCGTGCAGGACCTTCGCACGGTTCGACTTCATGCGAGTGCCCAGACCCGCAGCCATGATAAGGATGTTGACGTCAGATGCCACGCTTGGATTTTAGCAGGAAGGGACGCGGTTCACGCACCGGCAATGAGCTTCTCGCGAGGTTGGAGGGCGCATAGCAGCAGTACCTGAGCGAGCTTCTCCGGATGATGGCGGACCTTTTCGCCCTCATCCAGCAGATTTCCGTACACGATCTCGGCGCCCTCGATCGTCTCGGGCGAGATCGAGCCGTGAACGCCGATCTGCTCGGCTCCCTCGCCAGCGTATTTGGCGAGCTGCTCGTCGCTGATAGGCGTGTTGTTTACGATCACGTAGTCAAAATCGATCTGCGGTGCGTATGCTCGAACAAGCTCCAGATGCTGCCGTGAGGTCAGACCGTCGGTCTCGCCGGGCTGCGTCATTAGATTGCAGACGAAGACCTTTACCGCCTGAGACGCTGCGATGGCGTCTGCCACGCCGTTGACCAGCAGCGGCGGCAAGAGACTTGTAAAGAGCGAGCCCGGACCTAAAGTGATCACGTTTGCCTCGGCAATGGCAGCCAGAGTCTCGGGCATCGGATGACAGTCGGCAGGCTCGAGATAAAGCCGCTTGATATCGTGGCCGACCTTCGAGATATTTGTCTCGCCTTTGACGGTTGTGCCGTCTTTAAGCTCTGCCGCGAGCCGCACGTCCGCGACCGTCACGGGATAGATGTGTCCTTTGCTCGCCAAGATCTCGCTCGAAAGTTTGACCGCCTCTGCAAAATCACCCGTGATCTCGCTCATCGCAGCCAAAAAGATATTTCCGAAGCTATGCCCGCCGAGCTCGCCATCACCGCGAAATCGATGCCGAAAGAGCTTGGACAGCAGCTGCGAATCTTCGCTCAACGCGACCATGCAATTGCGTATATCGCCGGGCGGCAGCATTTGCAGCTCGTCGCGCAGCCGTCCGGAACTGCCGCCGTCGTCCGTAACAGCCACGATCGCGGACAAGTTCTCGAGCCAGACCGGCTCCGTTTCCGAGGCAGCTACATATCGTTTCAGGCCAGACAGCATCGTCGAGAGACCGTTTCCGCCGCCGATGGCGACGAAATTCAATCCCGTCGGACTGTCGCTGAAAAGATGGTGCTTCATTTACAGGATGGGCCCACCCGGATAGAACGAAAGGTAAGCAAAGACGATGGATTCAAGGAATAATACCGGCGTTCAGCGCCTCTGCCGGTAGGCAAATGATAGCATTTTGGCCAGATGGCCTACAACGAATTAAAAACCTTGTTTGCACCTGAGGTGCTATGTTAGATTTGATGGTGCGGACACGTGTGAGCAATGAGCGTCCGTCCGCACGCCGATACCTCATCGGAATCGACCCCAAGCAGTAACAAATACGCACGAGAACCTTGAATGGCAGAGACGCCTTTTATCTTGCAAGAGCACCAGTTTACAAGGCTTAAGACCGTTCTTGAGCGGCTCAGGGTCGAGTGCGCCGCACGTTGTGTTTTCCTTGTCGATCGTGACGGGCAGCCGATCGCTTTCAATGGTGAGATCGGAGACATGGATACGACGAGCTTTGCGAGTTTGGCCGCCGGCAATGTAGCGGCGACAAGCTCGATGGCGAAGCTCATCGGCGAGGATACATTCCCGTCGGTCTTTCACGAGGGCGAACGCGAAAGTATCTTTATCAGCGTCATCGGCCGCAGCTTGCTTGTGGTAGTATTCGACGAGCGTTCGACGCTAAGCCTCGTAAAACTCAGGACAAAACGCGGCAGCTATGAGGTCGCATCGATCCTAGACGAGGCTACCCGTGATTCAGAATCATACCGGGCAAATCACAATTCATTCTTCTCGGAGATCACCGACGAGGACATCGACAGTTTGTTTAGCTAGACCTATGACCTTCATAAACTACGCCTCACGCGAAATAAACTGCAAGATCGTTTACTACGGTCCGGGACTGTGCGGCAAGACCACGAATCTGCAATACATCTACGATTCGACGGCACCTCAGGCAAAGGGCAAGCTCATCAGCCTCGCGACCGAAACGGATCGAACACTGTTCTTCGATTTCATGCCCTTAGAGCTTGGAACGGTGCGCGGATTTAAGACGCGATTTCATCTCTACACAGTTCCCGGCCAGGTCTATTACGACGCGTCTCGAAAGCTCATCCTAAAAGGCGTGGACGGCGTCGTCTTCGTCGCCGACAGTCAGGAGGAGCGGATGGACGCCAACATCGAGTCGCTCTATAACCTCGAGGAGAACCTCGGCACGCAGGGTTACGACCTTAACAACATTCCCTACGTCCTACAGCTCAATAAACGCGACCTGCCAAACGTCGTTCCTTCCGATGAACTAGTACAGGAACTGCAGCGTAAGGGTGAGCCGATGTTCGAGGCTGTCGCGACAAACGGCACCGGCGTATTCGATACACTAAAGGCGGTCGCCAAACAGGTCCTGACTGAATTAAGAAAGGGCTAGAAATCTAGTGCACAACGTAAAACGCACAATGAAGAGATGTTCTTCATTGTGCATTCTTAATTGTGCAACGTGAATTAAATAAATGGCGGAGCCGACGGGGCTCGAACCCGCGACCTCCAACGTGACAGGCTGGCGTTCTAACCAACTGAACTACGACTCCGCATTGGTGGGCACGAAGGGACTCGAACCCCTAACTTCCTCCTTGTAAGGGAGGCTGTCTACCAATTGACGTACGTGCCCGAGATATGTGCCCTCGATCAAATTTTCAAAAAATATCGCCCGTTTTTCGACACCGGGCGAACTGCAATCCTATCGAATGGTCTGTGCGGTAGTCAAGCTAGCTTCGTCTTTGAAGGTTCGGTTTGAACCCGGGATCGTCGGTGCTCGCCGGGTCGTATGAAATGACCGTTCCTCCAAAACCGACTGCCCAGCCTTTGCCGCCGGTGAAGAAAAGTCTTTGGAGGGAATGACTTACGGGTGACCTGACGTCGTACCAGGTGTTGCCGCCGTCGCGGGTGCGGACGATGATGCCGCTCTCGCCGACGGCCCAGCCGTCGCGGGGGCCCGTGAAAGTCACATCATTGAGGTTAGCGGTTACGCTCGAATTTTGCTGCCGCCAGAGGCGTGCGCCGCCATTCGAATGAAAGATCTTGCCGCCCGATCCGACCGCCCAGGCACCGAGCTTGGAACCCGCAAAATACACCGCGTTAAATCGTGTCTCAGCGTCGCCGAGCAGCGTCGCACGATCCCATGTGAGGCCCGCGTCCTCAGTGAACATGATCGTCCCGCCGGCGCCGACGATTGCTCCGACAGCGTTGTCAGACAACGCTCCGTCAAGCAGGAGAAAGTGGATCGCGGTGTTGTATTTCTTCCACGTAAGGCCGTCGTCTTGAAGCTTGTAAAAGATGCCACCCTCGCCAAATGCACGGGCGCTGCCGTCCTTGCCAAAGAGCAGGCGTGTCACGCGTTCCCGACCGGCGTCCTCGAATTCCACTTTGTCCCAGGTCTGACCACCGTTAGTTGTCTTCCTGAGGTACGAGATCGCCTCTTTTCCCCGGTTATAGATGTTGCGTTCGCAAAGCAGCCAGCCGGTGTTAGCGTCGGTAAAGTAGATCTGCGTGAAATTATCGTTGGTGAATTTATCCCGCGGTGCCCACGTCGCGCCGCCATCAAGTGTAGAAAAAATGACGCCGTCGCCGCCGACGATCCATCCTCGAGTGTCATTCAGGAAGAAAACGTCCTTAAACGACGCGAATGAATTCAGCGGCCGCTTTTGCCACTCAGCGGACGCACTCGCAGAGAGCACCAGCAGCAGCAGACCGAAAAGAACACAAGTTTTATGAAACGCTCTCATTCTCAACTCTCAGTTCTCATCTCTAAATTCTTATAGCGGGCTTCCGACCATATACCGAACCATGCTTGCACGGCCGAGAATGTCGAATACCTTTGCCAGCGTGAATCCCTTTCCGGTGACAAAAACCTGATCGCCCGGCTGCAGGTAGACCATGTCGGCCTTACCGGCTTCCATATCGGCGAGATTTACGACACGGCGGCTCAGCCGTCCGTCCTTTGCATAGCTCACGACCGCAACCTGTTTCTTGTTGCCGTCCTTGCTCACACCGCCGGCATCGAGAACGGCTTCATAAACGCTGACCTTGCGATCCATTACGCGAACGCCCGGCTGAACGACATTCCCCATCACGCTGTATCGGGTGGCCATGGCCTTATCGAGGGTGACCGTGACCTTTGGGTCGATTATGTACTCGTCAAGCTTCTTGGAGATCTCGGCCGCGACCTGCTCGACCGTCTTGCCGGCGACCATGATCCCGTCGCGAACAAGCGGGTAAGAGATGCGTGCGTTTGGCGGAATGGTAATGCCCGTTTTGCAGTAATCGGGACACTGGCCAAAGACCTCCACCGATATCTGATCCGAGGGGCCAAGTCGATATTCCTTAAGATAATTATCGTAATACGGCAGAATGGCGTCCTCGACGACCGGGTCATCGCCGGAGGTCGGGCCTGCTGTACTCGCTGCTACCGTGCTATCCGCCGGAATGGTCGGCGCCGGCAAAGGCGCGGTATTGCCCTTTACGACGGTCGCTTTGCTGTCCTTGCCCTTCTTGTCCTTCTTGGTGTCCTTGAGCTGCGGAGCCTGGCCGAGCGCGATCGCGCCGGTCAGGAACAGCCCTACGGCAAGTATAGAAATGCGTTTGAGAAATATAATTACCTTCATCTTAGATTCCCTCGTCTCGTCGATAAAACTCTCATTCAACCCCGCGCTCCAGAACTATCGCCCACCTCGACTAAATAGAACGGTCTTGATCGTTTCAAAAACGATGACCAGATCGAGCGTCAGGCTCTGATTCTTTATGTAGTAAAGGTCGTACTGCAATTTTTGTATAGCGTCCGCCACCGATGCACCATAGGGGTACTTTATCTGGGCCCAGCCGGTGAGACCCGGCGCAACAAGGTGTCGATGCTCGTAGTACGAGATCTCCGTGGCGAGCTGCTGCACAAAATGCGGACGCTCGGGCCGCGGACCTACGAAATTCATCTCGCCCTTCAGAATGTTCCAAAATTGCGGGATCTCGTCGATGCGGAGCTTACGGATGACACTGCCCACACGCGTCACGCGGTCGTCATTCGTCAATGCCCAGACAGGTGTTCCGTCCTTCTCAGCATTGACCTTCATCGAGCGAAACTTGAGCACGTTGAAAATGCGGCCGTTCTTGCCCACACGCTCTTGGTTGTAAAGGATCGGACCGCGGGAATCCAGCTTGATGAGGATGGCCGTGAGCAATGCGATCGGCAGGGATAACACCAGCCCCAGCATCGCCAGGCCGCGGTGTAACCCCTCGCGGATAACCATTTTTATTGGTGTGTCACGTCTGCGTCCGGCGAATATCAGCCACGACGGCCGCAGCATATCGACGTGTACCTTGCCGGTGATGCGTTCAAAAAACGATGTGCATTCCTCGATCGAGATGTCACCCGCGAGACTCATCTTGAGCAACGCCTCTGTCGGAAACGCCCCGCGACGTTCGCGAACTGCAATGACCACACGGTCGACCTTCTCCGCACGAATTACTTCTTCAAGTTCGTGGGCCTTGCCCAGGATTATCGATTGTCCCAGCTTCTCGCGCGGCTTTGCGCCGTTCTCGGATACAAAGCCGACGATACGATAGCCTGCGTCTCGACGTTCCCAGACCGCTTCGGCGGTGTCGAGAGCGGTCTTCCCTGTTCCTACGACAAGGATCTTTTCACCGATCTCGGGATGGCCGGTCAGCGAGTGGATGAATATTCTCCAGCCAAGCAGCAGAGCGAGCACGATGGGGACCGAAATGACCGAGACGCCGCGACCGATCAGCAACTGCGGAAGGAAATAGAAGAGGAACGCAAGCAGTGCCCACGAGATGCCGAGTGCCTGGACCATCCGGAGCAAAAGCTCACGGCGGTTGGTCATTACGACGTAGTCGTAAAGGTCGTAGAAATAAAGGATCAGCAGGCAAACGCCAGACGCTAGTCCTATCTTGAGCCAGCCGTCGTGTTCGCTGAGATATTCTGCGGTCCCCTTCGAGCCCAGGCGCAGATACATCGCCAGGATGACGCCAGCGTAAAGAATGGCGGCATCAGCGAGTATCAGCCAGAATATCCTGAAACTAAAGCGGGAAGCTCCCATGGCACTCACTTACGGGGTCGACGCGTCGTTAAGCCTCCTGTAGTTGTAATAGCCGTAGCTGTAATGCGACTCGGCCATCACGTCCTCGCTCTGATTGAGCACGACGCCGAGAAATCGATCCTTGGGCAAAGGATCGAGAACACGGTCGATCACGCTGTAACGCGTACGATTTGCGCGGACGACAAGAATGGCTGCGTCCGCCTGTTCGATAAGCACTGTCGCATCGGTAAATATCCCGAGCGGCGGTGCGTCGATGATTATGAAATCGAATATCTCACGGGCCTCGGTGAGGATATCTTTGAATCTTGGTCCAGAGATCAGCTCCGCCACATCCTGACGAGCATCGCCGCCCGGAAGGATATACAGGCCTGAAGGCTCGAGCTTGATAATGCAATCCGTCAGGGCCGCATCTTCGACAAGAATGTCTGAGAGACCCTTGTCCGTCTCTATCCCGAGATAGTCTGCAAGGCTCGGCATGCGAAGATCGGCATCGATTATCAGCGCCTTAACGCCATCCGTTTGGGCGAGCATCCACGCGAGATTCATCGCGGTGATGGATTTGCCCTCGCTCGGATTTACGCTCGCGATAACGATCGATTTCAGTTGGTTGCGCTGCCCCTTGTGGAGGACGTGCGTTCGCAGCGAACGATATTCTTCGCAATAGCTCGAGTGCGGCTGCGTGATAGCGACAAGTCTGGGCTCAACGCGTTCGGCGTCAACCGTCCAACTGACAAAGTCAGGCAGACGGCGGACGCCGCTACGCGTTAAGGTTTCGGCGTTCAATTTTGCCCCGGCAGTTTGCTCCGTATCCAAATCAGGGAGTGCCGTCCCGACAGAGGATCCCGGCTGCCCTATGAACGCCGAACTGGGTGTACCGATCCTTACGTCCTCGCCGACGAACAGCTCAGGAGGCGTGGTCTGCCTCCGGGCGATCCGGTCGAACTGGACGATGTTCCGCGGCGCGATCTCGCCGACGGACTCGGTACTCTTCTTTTGCAATGCTTTGAGAATGCTCATCTTGCAGCTCCGCTTGCTGAACTAAAACCTTCTAAACCCTTTGATCACGCCATCGATCTCAAGCAAAACGTCCTCGTCCTCATGCTTGCGGTGACCGTTGCCGTTGCCGTTTGAATGACCGTTGCCGTTGCCGTTACCATTTGAATGGCCGTTACCGTTGGCGTGGTCGTGGCCGTTCTTAAAAGCTGTCGGTGCGACTGCGGCGTTGCGGCCCGAACCGTCCCACAGCTCATCCATCGATTCGCGACTCATTACGCGACCCGGAGCCATGTAATCTTGAGCGGCTTCCGCGGCATGTGTCAGTTCCTGTCGCGGAAGCATGTCGAGGTTGTCCGCAACCTCCTCGACGACGTGTCGGCCGATAAGCTGCTCGCCCGACGAGTACGCCGCGAGCATCGCGTTGTCGCAAAGATTGTTGATATTCCTTGGAATGCCCTCAGAACAGCGGAAGATCAGATCGATCGCATCGGGCGTAAATACACTAGCCGATTCCGAGCCGGCGATCAGCAGACGCTCCGAGATGTAGCGATCGACTTCCTCGACGTTGGGAAACGCGTGCATATTGCACCGCAGGGCGACGCGTTGTTTGAATTGCCTTAAGTTTGGCTGATTCAACCTGTCACGGAGCTCCGGCTGTCCGGTGAGCACGATCTGCAAGTGCTTTGCCGTATCGGACTCAAAATTGAGCAACAGACGGATCTCCTCAAGCACGTAATCCGACAGTTCATGGGCCTCGTCAATAATGATCACAGTGCGAAGCCCGCGACGGTGACGCTCCTCGAGAACGCGGCCCATCAGCGAGAGCAATTCGCTCTTGTTCGACCAGTCCTTGATGCCGAGCATCTGCGTGACGTGCTGGTAAAACTCCTCGACCGACAAACGCGGATTAAAAACGTATGCCGCGAGTACGCTCGAGTCGAGCCTTCGCAATATCCAACGAAGCGCTGTCGTCTTGCCGGTACCGACCTCGCCCGTGAGGACGATCAGGCCCTTAGCCTGCTCAAGACCGTAATACAAGCTCGCCAGGACCTCGTTGTAACTCGGCGTAAACACGATGAACCGCGGATCCGGTGTCAGCGTGAACGGTGCGTCGTCTAAACCAAAGAATTCGTTGTACATAGTCAACCTCTTTCGAGATCTCAAATCTCAGATCTCAGATAAATCCGATCAGTTATCCGATCATCCGATCAAAAACCCTCGTCGCCTGCAGGATCAAGACGATCAGCGGGATGATGCCGACGGCTGCAGCGGCACCCGCCGCGAGCTTCATCCAGCCGGAGCGGCGTATCCACGACCTCTCAGCCGCTGAAAGGAGCGGCGGAACGGACGCCAGGACCGGCAATTGGGTGTAATGCTTAGCGTCGTCAAGATTTTGCAGCTTCATCAGCCGCGGCACTTCAAAGAAGGCGGCGAAGACCAAGCCCAGAAACAGTCCGACTCCCGTGCCGATAAGCGTCAGCAGGAATCGCTTCGGAGCGACAGGCGACTGCGGCACGTTAGCGGGGTCTTGGACGCGGATGGTCTCGCCCTGAGCGTTCGTCTCGACGCCAACCACGGTCTCTGCGTCGTTCTTCTTCTTAAGGATCTCGTCGTAAGTCGTCTTTGCGGACTGATAGCGTGCATTGACGCCTTCCAGAGCGACCTTTACGTTCGGGATCGTGTTTATCTTTGCCTCGAGGACCGCGATCTGCCCCATGTTCTGCTGGCGTTCGGCGTCCTTTTGGATCATCTGCTTCTCGATCGAACCGATCTGCGACTGTATGCGGTCATTATCGAGTTCAAGATTTTTCTTTTGAAGTTCGGCCTTGCGTCCGCTCGCCTGCGTGGCGTTTTGGACCCGCTTGTCGGCGCTGCGTCGAAGGTTCTCAAACTCCTCGTTTACTCTCGCGATCTCGCTCTGCTTGGCGATCACGGCGGGATGCTTCTCTTTGTAAACCTTTAGAAGATTGTCGAGCTGTGCCTGGAGGTCGGCACGGTGCTTCATCAATTCGCCATAGGCCGGCGTGTCCTCGATCTGCGAGGCCGCTCGCGCGGAATCTGTCGTTTCCTTTTCGCCAAAGTCCTCGATGAGGCGCATCTGGCGATTGTTTGCGGCGATGGCATCGCTCAAACGGCCTTTCTCGACCATGAGCATTTCTTTTTCCTTCGCCAACGTATCGTCCTGTCCGCGAAGTCCCTGCAGTTGTGCGACAAGGCCCTGCTCACTCTCGGGCAGCGTCTGGACGTTCTGCATCATGATGTCGAGACGCTGTTTCTCGAGGTCATCGAGATTCGTCTTCTTCTCGGTCAATTGGTTCTCGAATAGACGATTCGTGGATTCCGCGATCTCGGTAGACTGCTGTACCTGGGCGTTGACATACTTGCTCGCTAGCTCCGCGACGACATTTCGTGCGGCTTGGGGATCGCGGTCACGATAGCGGATGCGAAATGCAGCGACTTTTTGTTCACCGCTCTCCTCAAGCTCGACCTTGATGTTCTTGTACATCTTGTCGACGATGAGCTCCATAGGCATTCCGGAGGCACGCTCGGGTTTGTAGAGGTCGTATTTCTGCACCATCGGCTCGAGTGACGAACGGCTCAACACTTCTTGGTTGATCGTTTGCAGACGCTGCGAGAGGTCCTCGCTAGAGAGCGAAGCGACGAGATTCGACGAGATGGTCGGTGGCTTGACCGTCAACAGTGATGTCGACTCGTAAATGCTCGGCAGGCGGTAAACGACATAGCCGATCGCAGCGGTCAGCGTGATCATCGGGAGGAGGATCAGCCACTTTTCGCGCCTGATCATTGCTGCGATCTCGCCCGGTTTCCTTTGTCTGAATTCAACGCTCATCTTGTCTGGTTAAGCCTTGGGAGAGGCTCCCTCTTCGTTCTTCTGTTCAGCCCGGTTAAAAAGCCGGCGGGCCATCACAGCCATCGTGATCAGCCCTACGCCAAAGGCCAGAAGCCCCAGCGACTCGGGTATAGAGACGAATAAAGCCTCAACGGTTCCCGTTATTTCAAAAAGTGCAAACATTGCTTGCTGCGAGGCCTAAAGACTCGCGAGGACGCTCCTTGCGTCCGTTTGTTCTCTCTGCGTCAGCAGGCTGACGTTCCTCAAACTCGTCTCGACCTCTCTTCGTGCCGATGCCTTGTCGCCGTATTTCGCGAGAGCCATTCCGAGGCGGACGCGATAGCCGGCATTAGGTGAATTTCCGTTGACCTTTGCCGCGGCCTCATCGAGGGCGACAGCCTTTTTGAGCTGCTCGACCGCGGGCGACATCAGACCTTTCTTTAGATAGACCCAGCCAAGCGTGTCGTAGAATCCCGGGCTCTGCGGGTCTTTGGTAACAGCCATTGTCGCGAGCTGCAAAGCCTCGTCAAGGTTGCCCTCACTGTCCGCGATGATCCATGCGAGATTGTTTGCCGCTATGGGCGTTTCAGGCGTGATCTCTAATGCTTTGCGATACGCGGCTTCGGCCTGCGTCGCGTTGCCGCGGCCATCCTCAAGGATCCCGAGCAGCGTGTAAACCTGTGCGGAAGGCCGGCGTTCCAGAACGGTCCGGTATTGAGCGATGGCCTCGTCGGCTCGGTTCTCGCGGGCCAACAGGCTCGCATAGGCCGAGTAAGCCGGCAAATAATTGTTATCGAGCTGAATGGAAGCAAGCAGCTCCTTCTCAGCGTCTGCGACGTTCTTTTCGGCCTCGAATACGCTCGACTTCAGATAATGCAACGCGGCGATGACGTCCGCTTTGCCGGCGTTGGCATTGATGAGGTCGTCGACACGGGCGTGGGCTTTCGCGGTCTGCTGCAGACGAACACAAGAGCCTACAATCCCCGTCATGGCGTCAAAATTCTGGGGATCGATCGCGAGTGCTCTCTCGTAAAGGTCCAGAGCACCGGCGTTATCCCGCAGGGCTACGGAGACCTTTGCAAGGTTGACCACAGCGGCCGATGAACGCGGTGACATCTTGACGACGTTCTCAAGGTCGCTCTTAGCATCGGCGGGCTTGCCGAGGCCGAGGTTCGCTAGTCCACGCGAGGTGATCGCCCGGATACGGACTTCCTGGATCGCGCTCGGGTCCTCGTCCTGGTTTGGCTTCGCGCCGTTGGCTTTGTCGAGCACCTCGTTCGAAAGCTTTAATGCCGCCTGTGAGTCCCCAGCACTGAATGCCGCCTGGATCTTGAGAATTCCGGTCCTTAGATACGCCGGATGAAAACGCTCGAGGTCGGCGATAAAAGCGTTTGCGTGATCGATCTGCCCCATCGCAAGACGGGCCTGGGCCATAAGGAAAAGGCCTTCGCGGTCGCTAGGGAATTTTTTCAGGACTTCCTCGACGTCCTTAACGGAGTCTTCGGGCTTGTTCTGCTGCATGTTGAGCTTGGCTCTCAGCATTAGGGCCTCGATATCGGCGTCGTTGACCGTAAAGAGGGCGTTGAGTTGCTCGGTGACCTTCGTAGCGTCGCGCTTGTCGATATAGATCTCAGCGAGCTTGTAGCGTGCGAGAACGTACGTGGGCGAATCCGTCAGGATCTGCTCAAGTGCCGAGATGGCTAGGTCCTTCTTCTCGGACTTGTCGTAGAAGTTAGCCAGTTCGAGTCGGCTCTCAGGACTGTTGTCCTGCAGTTGAACGAGTTCAATGTATGCCTTCTCGGCCTTTAAAGGCTGGCCGCTCGTTACGTAGAATTCGGCGATCGCCTCGCGTGCCTCGATGCTATTGGCATCGATCGCGATAGCTTTTTGAAACTGAGCTTCCGCCTCGGCGTCGCGGTCGGCGTACATCAAAAAGCGGCCGTACTCGGTAAGTCCGATGACTGAGTTTGGATTCGCGTCGATGCCGCGTTTGATCGCGGCCTCGGCCTCGGGGGCCTTTTCGCGGGTCATGTAGAGCCGCTGCAAGCTGATATAGGACTCGATGCGTTGCGGGTCCATCGCAATGGCCTTGTCGACCTGCGCAACCACGTCGGCGTCGGGCTTGCCCTGAGCGGCCATGATCGACGCCTGCAGGATCTCGCCCTCGATAAAATTAGGATCCGCCGCAGCGATCTGGGCGCGAAGGCTCTCGGCCTCGGTGACCATCGGCGGCTGGACCAGCAGAAAGTAGCTGCCAAGCTTTGCCTTGGCTTCGAGATTGGTATCGTCGATCTCGACGGTCTTTCTCAGCTCGTCGAGAACGTCGTTGAACTGCCCCAACGCCTCATACGTGCGTGCTAAGCCCCAATGGGCTTTGGCAGAGCCGCTGTCGGACTCAGCCGCCGAGCGGAACTGCATCAACGCGTCGTGATATTTACGTTTTTGGAGGTATTCGTCGCCCTTTGCGAGAAAGGTCGCCGTCGAATGCCCGCATGCTGTCAGCAGCAGGCAAATGCAGAAAAACAGCGAAAGGAGGACAAAGCTAGGCTTGTATGACTGGCACTCGTACATATCTTCTGATTTCTCCGCCTTAGGTCGCTTGGTGTAACGCTGCTGGGCAAATAGCCGCGATACCTGCTTTCCTCGACGGTTGCCGGTTGATCACCGGCAAAGGTTTCTCTTGTCGAACGCCGATTTATAACCGGCATCTTGGAAAAACGTTGAATTCAGAAGGGTTTTCAGAAAAATCGGAGTACTATTCGGGGATAAATGGCGGAAGCTGGTCGGCGAGACCCGCTGCGAGGCTGGAAGCAGCGATGACTGCGGCGGCTCCGTCAGTGCCGACATCGGTCATTACGCGGACCATCGAGCCGTCGGTGCGGCGGCGGGTAACGCTGTCTAGCACGGTGTTGAGCTTGTCGCGGTATTCACTTGCCTCGGTGCGGCCGCGGCCCTGATACCAGTAGATCATCACCTCTTTATAGACTCCGTTCTCGATCGTGTAGCGATTAGCCGTGAATGTCCGGCCCGAAGGCGCCGTGACGGTCACGACCTGCGGATCGCTGAGGATCCAGCCCGCGCCCGGAAGGCAGTTCTGCGGACTGTGGTATGTCGAGCCCGTCCGCTGAGTGGCGTAATAGCCGACGTAAATGTTGGCGATGCGGCCCGTAGGGTCGGTGTATTCGCGCATGGTGTAGTCGCTCGCACCGAGCACGCCTTCGACATTCTTGTCGAACCTGATCTCGTTTCCCCGTTGCCGCCAGTCGCCGAGAGTCGTCGCGAGCCGCGAAAGCGGCTGCCTCTCGACCGCCGCTTCGCTGCGATTAGCCAGCCAATTTACCACGATGCCTCCAAGGACGAGAGCGACGACGAGCGGTATTACCCTTCGAATGCGGAACGCGGAACTCGGAACTCGAGATGCAGGACCAGGGTCCGCGATGCTCGAAGATTCCGGGTTACTTCCCCGGATTAGCCTCCGGAGCCCAGCATTTACGCCGATCAGCATCGCAAGTGCCACGACGTAGACAAGCCAACCCGACAGGTCGTGCCAGGTCGCCTCGGTCGCCTTCTTGCCATAATAATAGGTCAGTACGCCGGTCGCGGTGACGCGTGCGGCGTTCGTTATGACCGCGATCAGGACGGCGGATAACATTAGCAGCGCCGTCCGAACGAGGTCTGCCCGCGTCATGTTCGCAAATCCGCCGCTATCTCGCCGACGCGTAAAATACGCGAGGATCAATGCCAGCGTCACCAGCGTCACGAGGCTGCGGATACCGCTGCATGCCTCGACGACCTCGAGCGAGATACTCTGAATTCCGCCCTTTGGCAGGATGTCGATCACATTCCCTTTACGGACCGTCGGCACCTCAAAGAGGCGAATTCCCCAAACCGCCATCTGCGATGCCCAGATCTGTAGCGGGAACGCGATGCGGTTAAAGATGATCTGCGGGATCGGAATCGCCAGTAGAAGCAAAGAAAAGGGCACCGCTAGCAGACTTAGCAGCTTCCGGCCAAAGAAATAGACGACCACGGCAGCGACCATCACTACGAGCGAGATCCGTTGCGTAAAAAGCTCCGCTCCAAGCGTGCCGGCGATCAAAAAGAGTAATGCCGCAGTTACGCCGATCCAACCGAGAGCGACGTTAGGAAGCGTGACCGTCCAGGCGAGCAGATGCCGCTCCTTCCAAATGATGATAGCGATGACGAAAGGGACAAGCAGGCCGTGAGAGTAATTTTCGTCGGTCCACCAGTCGCGGCCAAGCTTCGCGAGGACCATCGAGTACAGAAACGCCAGAGCCGCCGCGACGACGATCGCCGCTATCGGAAATTTATTCAGTTTTTGCGTGGGCTCGCTCATCCGACCAAGGAGCAAGAAAACGTTGAATCGCCCGAAACTTCCCTCTTTACCTCGTGCGGGTCGCAACCATATCGACCAACCCGCGGAGCACCGTCGTATCGCGATCGATCCCGGCAAGTGAGTAGTTTGCTGTCCTGGCAAGCTCGTCCGCGAGCCGTTTCGTCTGCTCGATGCCGCACAGCGACGGATATGTAGCCTTCTCAGCGGCGCGGTCCTTGCCCGCTGTTTTACCCAGCGCGTCGGTCGGCTGGGTGACGTCCAGCAAATCGTCGGTCACCTGGAACAGCAAGCCAAGCGCTCGGGCGAATTCCTCGACACTCGCCAGCTCATCATCAGTCGCCTCACCGATGATCGCCCCAGACGTTGCCGACGCGACTATCAGAGCACCGGTCTTCTGGCAGTGAATATTTTCGAGCTCGTCGATCGAGATCGCTCGTCCCTCAGCGCTGAGATCGAGTTGTTGGCCAGAGACCATACCGTTCGGCGTCCCGGCCGCATCCGCGATCAAAGAGATGAGTCGGGCTCGAAGATCTGAGTCGAGCGAATCGTCATCCGCGATCGTTTTGAACGCTAAGGTTTGCATCACGTCGCCCGCTAGGATCGCCGTGGCCTCGCCAAACTTTTTGTGGCATGTCTCGCGGCCACGTCGAAGGTCATCGTCATCCATGGACGGCAGGTCGTCGTGAACGAGTGAATAGGTGTGAATCAGCTCGATCGCAGCCGCGGTCCTCAAAAGTTTTTCGTCAACCGCGCCAAAGGTCCTTCCCGTCGCGATCACCAATGCCGGACGTATCCTTTTGCCGCCGGCAAACAGGCTCCAGTGAATAGCCTCATGAAGCTTGGTCGGCGATAGGTTCGCCGAAGGCAGGATCCGGTCGAGTGCCTCGTCGACAGCACTTCTGGTAAAAGTCAAAAACTCTCTAAGATCGAGCATCTCGCGTGATTATCGGCTATCGCTCCGTGCAAAGCAATTAGGCGATATATTGGGCTTTCCCACAGCTTTTCCACAATATAGTGTGATTCCAGCGAGAATTTTCTTGACAACAGTTAAAGAAGCGCATTAGACTTTTCCCACTTGACGGAGACCAGCCTTTTGAGGCCGCCTCAAGCTCCAAATTCGAAAATTTAGGGTTCTGTCCAGACGTTACAGAGTGGTAAAATAGTCTGTATACAGCCAGTCGAACTTGCCTCTTTTTGAGCCACAGGAGACCCCTTATGAGCACCGTTTTTGAGTCCGCGATAAACAGTTTTCTCGACAAAAATGGAGTTGGTGCGGGCACCGCAACCGCGCGTGACATTGCTCCGCTCGGACTTAACGCTCAAAAGGTCGTCGCAAAACGCTACTCCCTCAGGGATGAGAATGGCGAGCCGATCGAGACATGGGGCGATATTGTCCGCCGGGTCGTTGGTCACGTCTCACGCGCTGAGACCGATCCGATCAAGCAAAAGCTTTTTTACGAACAGATGACGACCGTCATGCTCGCCCGCGACTTTGTGCCCAACACACCCTGTCTCGTAAATGCGGGCAAGCCAAAGGGCCAGCTTGCGGCGTGCTTCGTACTCAACGTTCCCGACTCGATCGAGGGCATCATGGAGCACGCCCAGAACGTCGCGATCATCCATCAAACTGGCGGCGGCACAGGAATGACGTATGAATTCCTCAGGCCAGCGGGAGCGATGGTCCAGTCTACTCGCGGTGTCGCGTCTGGACCGGTCAGCTTCATGAATATCGTCAACCAGACGACTGAGGTCGTAAAGCAAGGCGGCGTAAGACGCGGCGCGAACATGGGCATCCTGAGCGTCTCGCATCCGGACATCCTGCGGTTCATCCACGCCAAGAATGACCAAACGAGCCTGACGAATTTCAACATCTCTGTCACTGTCACCGACCTCTTTATGGATGCGGTCGACAGCGGCACCTGGTTCCAGACCGAGTTTGACGGTGAGCCGTGGATGCAGGCCATCCACGATGCGGCTACGGGCAAAGATTACGTTTTGTACCGCCGGCCCGACGGCTCGACCGTGACATTTACGGACAAGCTCGCTTTCGAAACGGCTGATCTTAGCGACTGTACGGCCGAGGAACCGCCGATGCCCGGCATGGTGTTCGCGCCGGACATCTGGAACCGCATCATCGCATCAGCTCATAAGTACGCCGAGCCGGGAATCATCTTCATCGATGAGGTGAATCGTCATAACCACATGATGAAGTCGATGGGCCCGATCTTCGCGTGCAATCCGTGCGGCGAACAGCAGCTGCACTTTAACAACTCGTGCAATCTTGGCTCGATAGACCTTGCGAAGTTCTATAAGAAGAACGCGACCGGCGAGGGCATCGTCGACTGGGAGCGGCTGTCGAATGTTACGCAGCTCTGCACGCGTTTCCTCGATAATGTGGTCGACGCAGGCCACTTCCCGCTGCCTGAGATAGACGATGTCGTCAAACGCACGCGTCCCGTAGGGCTAGGCATCATGGGTTTTGCGGACCTCTGCCTGAAAATGGGTGTCACCTACGGCTCAGAGGAGTCGATGGATCTTATGGAAAAGGTCATGGGCTTTGTCCGTCGCGAGTCATGGCTCGCATCGCTAAAACTCGGCGAAGAGAAGGGTGTGTTTCCTGAGTTTGAGGCAAATCGCGAGGCCTATTCCAATTTTATTTATGGCGATCTGGGAATTCCTGCCGATGTGCCGCTCACGCCCCGTAATTACGAGGTAACGACCGTCGCACCGACAGGAACGATCTCGCTCGTTGCCGAGACCTCTTCAGGGATCGAGCCAAATTTCTCGTGGGCATACGTCCGTCAAGATACGCTCGGGACGCGGACCTACGTTCACTCGCCGGCCGCCGAGGCCCTCGGTCTAGATGTCGATCAGACCAATGAGGAGTCGATCAAGGCCGCGGCTGAGTATGTCGTCGAGCACGAGGACGAATTGCCGCCGCACTTCATCTCGGCGATGAACATCAACTCGCTACAGCACGTTAAAGTACTCGCTGCCGCCCAGAAGCATGTCGACAATTCCATTTCCAAGACATGTAATGGTGCGAAGGACGACACGGTCGAATCAGTCGATGAGCTCTATCATCTCGCCCGCGAGCTCGGCTGCAAGGCCGTAAGTTACTATCGCGACGGCAGCCGCGAAAATCAGGTTCTCAACACGATGACAAAGGCGGAACAGCCTGCGTCACTGGGCGGTCAGGTCGAGGCAGCTTCAACAACGCAGACCGACCTCCCGCCCGGAGCAAAAACGTCCGAATGGCCCGGCCGTGTCGAGCGTCCACGCGAGCTGCAGGGTTCGACGTGGCGGATCCCTTTCGAGGGACAGAACCTTTATGTAACGGTCAATCACGACGGAAAGCGGATCCTCGAGGTCTTTGTCGCCGGGCCGATCAGCGCGGGCGTCGGTTTGCTGGCGTCGAAGATGCTTCGCGGCGGATTTGATGCTGACGAAGTTGGAACGAGCCTCAACAAGGTAACGGGAACGCACGCCGTATGGTTTAACGAGCGGCTGCTTACATCGCCCGAGCAGGCCGTGGCCGAATGTTTGTTCCTCATCGATCGCCGCCTTAAAGGCATTCCAGGATCGCTCAGGACGATTCAAAAAACCGCGGCCAGCGAGACGTCGACCTTCGGCATGTCCACAATGGTTAGCGAATGTCCCGAATGTGGCGGCCACCTTGAGCACGCATCCGGCTGCGATTCATGCCGGGATTGTGGATATTCTAAGTGTAAGTAAGCCGGACAGCCGCCAGCTCCATTGTTGAATCAAAGAGCAGGAACGCCAATAGTTCCTGCTCTTTTTGTTTGGCCCCACTCACGTGAAACAATGGCGAAACAACCCTGATATGAAACCAAAGACTCTGATCTTATGTGTTGTTCTCTCGATGTGGATAGCGTTAGCCGTGACTGGACACGTCTCCGCCGACCGCGTACCCGCCTCGCCCGCTCCGACGCCTCAGCCGACGGTGTCCAAGCCGAGGATAACTACGGCAGCCCCCACACCGCTAGGGACACCGGCCCGGATCACGCCGTCACCCGCCGAGACTCCGCAAATCCAGACCATCGAACAGCTACAGTCGGCGATCCGTCAGCGAATGTTCGACCCAGCGGTGCGGCACGGACGTGTCGGTATCAAGATCGTTTCGCTCGCGAGCGGTAAGGTTATCTTCGAAAACGACTCGGACAAGTACTTCATGCCCGCGTCGAACATGAAGAATTTTACTGTCGCGGCAGCGCTCGAGAGGCTTGGACCGGATTTCAAGTTCGTAACGAGCGTCTATGCCGCGACACCGGCCGACAGTTCGGGCAAGATCTCCGGTGACCTACGCATTTTCGGACGCGGCGATGTATCGATATCTACACTCTTCTCAAACGGCGATTACTACAAAGGCCTTGACGCCCTCGCCGATAAGATCATCGCGTCGGGCGTAAAACGCGTCGACGGCAGCATCGTTGCGGACGAGAGCTATTTCACCGGCAATCCGATCCCTATCTCATGGGAATGGGACGATCTGCAGTGGTATGACGGGGCCGAGGTCTCGGCGCTGCCGATCAACAACAACGCCGTCGATCTGAATGTGAAAGGCGGAGCAAAGGTCGGCTCACCGTGTACGGTGGCCGTGCTGCCAACTAACACGCTCTACGCGATCACAAACACCTGCGCCACGTCCGCCGCCGGAGCAAAGCGGGCCATCGTTGTCGATAAGCCGCTCGGCAGGAACTCGGTCCTTGTCTCAGGAACGATGCCGGCTTCAGAGAGCTGGACCGGTTACATTACGTTCACACACCCCGCCGACCTGTTCGTATCCTTGCTCAAAGAGCGGTTGGAAAAGAAAGGAGTAGTCGTTACGGGCTCTGCGCGGACGCTACCGCGAGGAGCGGTCTCGTCCTACCAAACAGAGATCGCTCGGCTGGAATCTGCGCCGTTCAGCCTGGTCGCAGCAAAGACGATGAAGCCTAGCCAGAATATGTTCACCGAGGTGATCCTCTGGACGATGGGCGAGGAGATCGGCCGGAAGGCCGGTGGAACCGGTGACAGTCAGCAGCTTGGCGTCGGGGTTGTGAAAGGGTTTCTTGACGCGGCGGGCATACAACTCGATTCTGTCGTGCAGTACGACGGCAGCGGGCTATCGCGTCATGATCTCGTGACGCCGGACGCCGTCGTTCGGCTCTATACCTACATGGCAAAGCAAAGCCGCTACCCGCAGGCCTGGCGTGACAGCCTCGCCGTCGGCGGCGTGGATGGGACTCTCAGAAACAGATTCAAGGGCCCGCCCGTCGCAAATAACCTTCACGGCAAGACCGGTACGCTCGATCAGGTGTCTGCTTTATCGGGTTATATCACGACCGCAGGCGGGGAACCGCTCGTCTTCTCGATCATCGTCAACGGGGTCTCTGAGGTCCCGAAACGATTATCACTTATCGATGAGATGGTCACACAGCTAGCAGGCTATAACGGCAGGATCGACTAGGCTGGACTAGCCTGCCGAAACCTTTCTTACGACGCTCGCAAGGTATCCAGCAACTTTTCGTGGATCCCGCCAAAACCGCCATTCGACATCACGGCGATCACGTCGCCGTCGCGCATTTCTTGGGCAAGGGAAGCGACGATCGCGTCGGCGTCGGGAAATGTTGACGCAGATGTTCCCGAGGCCGCGATGTCGCCAACTAGCTTCTCGACATCTAGCAGGGTATCGCCATAATTTTTTGCGTCCTCGGGGTTAAAGACGCCCGCGATGATAACCTGATCCGCGTGCGAGAACGCCGCCTTGTATTGCTCCTCAAAAATCGCAAGTCGTGACGAGCGCGATCGCGGCTCGAATATCGCGATCAAACGGTTGTCCGCATATCGTTGCCTGAGGGCCTTGAGAGTCTCGTCTACTGCGGTCGGATGATGGGCAAAATCGTCGATGACCGTCACGCCGCGCTCTATGCCGCGGACCTCCATCCGACGCTTTACGGATTTGAAGGTATCAAACGCCTCCTGGATCTTCGCGTGCGCAATTCCCCACGCATCGGCTGCGATGATCACTGCGAGACAGTTGCGAATGTTGAACTCGCCGATCATACCCGTCTTGAATTCAGCCCACCTCTCGCCATCGCGATAAACTGCAAAGCTCGTTCCAGCCTCGTTAAACTCGATCTCGCGGGCCTGCCATTTCGCGTCGGCGTTCAGGCCAAATTTCTCAACTGTCGTAAACAGCTTTCCCTTCATTGAATCGAGGACGTTACTGACCTCAGGCGAATCGACGCCGCAGATCAGGCGCCCATTGCTGGGGACCAGATTCGCGAGGCGCGAGAATTGCCACTTGATCGCATCAAGGTCCTTGTAAATGTCGGCATGATCGAACTCGATGTTGTTAATGACCGCGATCTCGGGCAGGTACGACATGAATTTCGGCTTTTTATCGAAAAATGCCGTGTCGTACTCATCACCCTCGACCACAAAATAGTCGCTATCCGTAACCCGGAACGACGCGCCAAAATTCTGCACGACGCCGCCGACGAGAAAAGTGGGATCCAGCCCGCCGACCTCGCAGACCCATGCTGCAAGCGAGGTCGTGGTTGTTTTTCCGTGGGTTCCCGCAACCACCAGCGAACGCCGGCCTCGAATGAATTCTTCCCGCACAGTTTCCGCCTGAGAGCGATATACGAGCTTACGGTTGAGGACCTCTTCGAGCTCAGGATTGCCCCGCATGATCGTGTTGCCGACGACCGTGACATCACGCGGCAGGTCCGTATTCTCAGCCATATAACCGCTCATGATCTCGATGCCAAGTTCCTCGAGCTGGGTGGACATCGGCGGATAGACATTCTGGTCCGAGCCCGTGACCGTGTGGCCGCGTGCCTGCAGCATTCCCGCGAGCGACGCCATCGCGGTACCGCAAATTCCGATCAGGTGATAGTGCATTAGTAGAAAAAAAGTCCTGTTTGTGGCAACCTCAATTGTCGAATACCATCACGCAAAAATCCACTCGAAGTGCGTTCATTGCTCATGAAGAAAAAAAACATCAATTGTCGTCGCCGTCCTTTGCAGCCTTGTCATACTGTCATCCACCTCAGCCGCCCAAACAAAACGGTGCAACGAACAGGGCTCTATCCGCAGCGTCACAAAGGGCGTAAGCGGCAATTTTGAAACGGTGACTTTTGAGTATTTTGGCACCAAACTGCCGACCGTCGAGATAAGCGATGAAAAGCCGCCTATAACCAACTACCCCGGCGACAACCTACATATGAAAGGCAGAGCCTTTAAGGGCGTCCATATCCATATGGTCGTCTGGGACTGCAATATCCGGGAAAATTTTCGCGCCGCAACATCGACGATAAAGGACGTAAAGCAGACCGAGCAGTTCGAGGGATATGTCAGCTACGTCATCGGCTATTCGCCAAAGTCGAAGTACATTGGCAAAAGTATCGTCCGGGCAGGACGACTAACTAAGCTTGTGATCAAGTTCAAACGCTGACTCCGTGGCAGAAGCCCGCAGGAAGTAAGGGCACGGTGCGCGTTCACTTGTCCTTACGCTCGGGCCTCGGCAACTTCTATCGCCAAGTCCGGCATCTTTATCCTCGATAGATGTGAGACGACTTTTCTCATTCTTAATGCTTTTCGTGTCTTTCGTGGGTGCTCTCCCAGCGTCCTCGATGGAGACGGATCAGTACAATCTCCCGCCCGTGCCACTCGCGGATATCGCACCCGAGGTCGAGGCATTTGTCGCTGAGAACATTCAGGCAGCCCTGGACGCGCTGAACGCGGAGATCACAAAGCACGACAGCTGCCTCAGACCGCCGCATTCCGCGGCTTTCGGAACTCGGCCGCCATCGACGGTGACTGTTGAGAAAACGGAACGAGACATGTCCTGCTCATCGCCGGACAAGGAAGCGGCGAGGCTCGACGAACTTCGCAAGCCGGACGCGGTTGCCTGGGCGGTATACGAGCGACTGGGCTCAGGCAGTATCTTTGTGACGCCGATGGGCAAATGGCTCAATTCGCACAAGTTCTCACGCGAGCCCTATCGCTACAAGGCCGATTTCACGGAATCTATTTATTGGGTTCGCCCGACAAACTACGCGACCTTGAGCCCGACGATCCGCATGTACGGCGTGGAATTTGGCACGGACAAGCTGGACCACTTTTTCCAGCAGGGCTACACGTACTACAAGACGTATCGCAAGCAGCTTGCAAAGGGCGCGGATGACGCGGCCGCAACGAAGAAGGCCGTGGCGTGGGGCAGGCATTCCGAGAATACGTTCTACGGCTACCTTGTCTCAGGAGTCTTTTCGAACGCCGACCTTGCTGCAAACTACGCCGGCCTTCGATTCTATCTCACCGAGGACATAAAAATTGGCGACACGATCGTCCCCGCTATGTTGAAGATCGTAGATGGCAAATGGGTTTCTGGAGAGCGAGCATCCCTGCTCGCTCCATTTGACGGCAAGGATTCCGGCCCTCCGATGCTCCGCCCGTTCATCACCGACCACCTCAACGAGGCCTTCAATCCGTCGAACTATCTGCCGCTCCTATATGCGATCGTGAAAAAGGCCGTCAAAAAACATGCCTGCTCCGAGTGGCAGACGGCGTTCCCATCACTGACCGCCGCCGAGTTCACCGCTCGCACCGCTGCCCTCATAACCTGGAACAGCCTGGACTACGGCTACAAACATACCTCTCGCCAAGTCCGCCTGGCGGACACGTGCTTCGCGGATAAGGGCGTCCTACCTTCCGAGTAGCTCCTTCAGCAGATCATCCGCTTTGTAGAGCTTCCTCAGCGCCTCGGTAATTCCGGCGGAGTGGATGCCGACGGCACGGCCGCCTTCGTCCTCCTCGACGTACCAGTAGCGGTTTGAGAGTTTTTGGTTGTTGGAGTCGAAATTGATCCCGACGAATTCACCGTAGCGGTTGACGACGGGCGAGCCGGAATTGCCGCCGATCGTATCCGCGGTGTAGACAAAGTCCAGGGGCGTCGCGAGATCGAGCTTGTCGCGACCCTTTTGCCAACGCTCGGGCAGATTCCAGGGCTCCATCTGATTAAAGCTGTCGGCACGGTCATAGAGCCCGTAAAAGGTCGTCTTGTATGGCACGAGCGTCGTGTCTTCCTCGTAACCCTTGACGCGGCCGTAGGAGATGCGGAGGTTAAAGTTGGCATCGGGCGGCATCGATTTTCCGTAAACGGCGAATCGGGCCTTGGCGATCTTTTCGCCGGCCGAGGCATCGACGTTTAGAATGTTGTTCTCGTTCCAGGCACGCAGCTCGCGAATGATCGGTTCGACCTTTCGGGCCATGATGATCATCGGATCGGTGGATTCTGCGATTGACCCCGAGCCGCCCTCCATCAAAGCCTTGCGGGCCGCCGGGTCGCGAAGTGCCGTATCCGCGATCGCCTGATGAACAACTGTTGACGGATCCTGTGTTCCGAGAGCCGCACGAATGAAAGGATCGTTCGCTCCTAATGTCTTCTTAGCGTCGGTGAACCACTGGGTAAGGATCGCTTCCTCAAGATCAGGGTAGATCGGTGCCGGCGAGAGCAGGCCGAGCTTGAGCGAGTCGAGCCTATTGTCGCGAAACTCGTCATAACGCTGTTCGTTGGGCTTTTTGACCTCGTCGGTATAGCGGACAATTTGCGACGCGATCGTCCCCAGACGTGACGGCGTCAGCGTCGAGAAGGCGATACGATCAGCAAACTTTGGCAATGCGGCATAGGCCGTCGCCGTCTGTGTCCATGCCGGCAGATACTGAACTTTCAGCTTTGGCTGCTTGGCCAGACCGGCCTTGAGATTGGTCTCTTCTTTTTCCTTTTTGCCAAACTGTTTCGGATTCATCAGGCCGTCCTGCTGTCCCGAGAGTCGCTTGAGTGAGTTGTTTAGCGAGCGGATCGTCGCGTGTGCCTGGCGACTTTGCTCAGCACCGCGTTTTGAATAAGTCTCTAGTGCGTGCAGTCGGGATTCCCAAACGAGCTTTTGCAGCGGATTGCCGACATCACGTTGATACTTAAGCTGCGAGACGGTAAGCAGCCTCGAGGTCGAGCCGGGATTGCCGGGCAGCACGATGAATTCGCCGTCCTGCGCACCCGTTACGGACCATTTGAAATAGTTCGGGGACTTGATCGGTTTGCCGTTCTCGTACACACGCAGGAACGTCACATCCAGATCGTGTCTCGGGAAAACGAAGTTATCGTAGTCGCCGCCAAAGAACGCGATCTGCTCCTCAGGCGCAAAAACGATGCGAATATCGGTGTATTTTTTAAAGCGATAAAGCCAGTACTCGCCGCCGCTGTAGAACGAAATGACCTCGCACTTGAGACCTGTCGAGCTCACGCAATCGCGTTCGATCGCCGCCATCTCGGTCTTTCGCTGGTCGGCCGCTGCCTTGTCGGTCGCACCTTTCTTGACCGCACCCGTCACGCGGCTGGTCATGTTGTCGTACGAGACAAGCACATTAGCCTCGAGGTCTGGCACGCGGATCTCATCGGACTCGTTCTTTGTGTAGAAGCCGTCCTTGATGTAGTCCTTTTCTTTGGTCGAGGATTTGGCAAGCTGGCCGCTGGCGACGTGCTGGTTGGTGATAAGCAGGCCATTTGGCGAGACAAAGCTCGACGATCCCCCATCGCTCAACCGCACGCTCGCGAGGCGCAGGTTGTCTAGCCATTCTTTCGTCGGCTCAAAGTTGTAGCGTTCCTTCCACTGCTTTAGCGGCGGATTGTCGAACGTCCACATTCCCTCGTCGGCAAAGGCGGTTGGAACGCTCAGGAGAAAACTGACGACTAACAGCAGTGTGCCCGATCTTTTCATATCGTTTTGGTGCTACTTGACCCCGACTAGGCCAGCGAACGGAAGCTTATTCGTCCTCTTGTAAAACGTAACGGCAAATACACCGGCGTCGACATCCGGCATCTCGGGCGTCGGCTTTTTCGGTTTATTTGTCGTAAGGTCGAGATATTTTGACGTTTTCTTTATCTGTTTGCCCGCCGGATCGAAATAGTAATGTCGGATCACGATCCAGTCGCCGTAAAAGGTGCGAAGCTCGGCCTCGACCTTCGCGATCGTCCCGTCCGGCCGGAAGTAATGAAAGGTGTACTCTGTCCAGTCGCCCGAGGCGCTAAAGTCTGTGAAATGTGAGGTCGCGAGCTTGCCGTTCAGCTTCCAGTTATATGCGATCGAGTATGTCTCGCTTTTCTCGCGAAATCTGTCGAGTGCCTTCTCGGTGGGAAAGACCCTCCAGTGAGCCTTTGTCTGCTCCTCGGTGGCGGTGTCCGCGACGATCGTTCGATTGCGAGCACCTTCCGTTTTTTTGACCGACCTCACATACTTGTCGATCTCGACGGCCGTGCTCTGCGCGGCAGATGAGGAACAAAGGGTCAGAATGCCACAAGCCGTCAGACCGATCGCCAAAAGGCTTTTTCCCGTAAATGTCAGTTTCATTTCAGCACCTCCGTTAGCTTCGCCATCGCTCCCTCAAGTATGGGGTCTTCCCGGGCGATGCAGATGCGGACGTAAGCGTCCCAAAGATCGCCGTCGGCAAACGCCGAGCCGGGTGTCATTCCCACGCCGGCGTCGCGCATCAGCATCTCGTTAAAGGCGATCGCATCGTCGTATTGTCGCGGTATCCGCGCCCAAATGTAGAACGCTGAGCCGGAATCGTAGATCTCAAACCGGAGATCCGTTAATCCCTCGCTAAAGCTACGACGCTTTGCATCGAACTTGTCCCTCAGCCGTGTGTAGTAAGTATCGTTAGCCATCAGCACTCGTGACAGGGCGGATTGCAACGGTGTCGCCGGGCAGACGTAAATGACATTTGCGGCATTGTTGAGCGGAGCGAGCAAATTGCCGGGAGCGTATGCGTAACCGAGCCGCCAGCCCGAGATGTTCCACGATTTTGAGAACGAGTTGACCGTGATCGTCCGCTGCCACATATCCGGCAGGCCGGCGATCGGCGTGTGAGGATTCTCGCCGGTGACGTAATGCTCGTACACCTCGTCGGAGATTACGAGAAGGTCGAGTTCCTTTGCGACCTCGGCAACGGCCTCAAGCTCGGTTTGTGACATAACCTTGCCGCTGGGATTTGCGGGCGAGCAAACGATGATGGCCTTGAGCGGATATTCGACGCGATCCTTAAGACGTTTGCATTGAGCGAGAAGGTCGTCCTTTTGGAAGGTCAGTTTTTCATCGAGTTGGAAAGGCTCCGTCCTCGACCCAAATTCCTCGAGGATACGTTTGTGATACGGGTAGTAAGGTTCAAAGACGAGGGCCGACCTGCCGCGCAAATAGCTGATCGCAATACCGACGAGAGCACCGGTGCCGCCGTTCGTCACCATTACCTCGAAAGGCCGCGCTTCAGGATCGACAGTGATCTTGTTGTAGCGAGCGATCTTTTCGGCGACGGCCTTTCGCAAATTCGCATCGCCCTCGCTGCCGCCGTAATGATTTTGGCTCGCCGCGATAATTTCCGCCGCTTCCTTTGCGAGCTGCGGATCGATCGGCAGCTCCGACTGGCCCTGAACGAGATTGCCTGAGGGCGGCACAAGGCGCGTGATGGCGCGAATATCGGGCTTTACCTTTCCCGCTCTTGCTTCGGTCATATGTTATAAAAATAGCAGTTTCGCTACCCATTTTCGAATGCCAGACACGGCCGCTGAAAAACATACAAAATTGGCACCTCAACAGCGAAGAGGCCTCTTTGCCGGCCATATGCGCGCGTTTTTTCGAGATCGCACAGGCTTTCTCACCCGGCAGGCCGCGCTCGGTGACGTATCGCTGATCAAGATGGGAAATCAGACGATATATTTCGTCAATGATCCGGACATCATTCGCGATGTGTTCGTCGTCAACGCCCACAAATTCATAAAAGGCCGGGCCCTGCAGCGGACTAAAAACCTTCTCGGTCGCGGCCTCCTGACGAGCGAGGGAGCATATCACCTGCGTCAGCGACGAATGATCCAGCCGGCGTTTCACCGATCCCGGATCGCGGAATACTCGCGTTGGATGGTCGAGATGGCCGAGCGAAGCATTGCCGACTGGCGCGAGGGCGAGGTGCGTGATATCGATCAGGAGATGATGCATCTGACGCTGAGGATCGTTGCGAAAACGCTATTCAACGCGGAGGTCGGGCACGATGCGGACGCGATCGGCGAGGCGATGACCACTCTGGTCGACCTCTTCAATTATTTAATGCTGCCCTTCTCTGAATGGCTGGAGAAATTGCCTCTGCCCCACTCGATCCGCTTTAAGCGTGCACGACGGACGCTCGACGAGATCATTTACCGGATCATTAACGAGCGGCGAAGATCGGGCGAGGATACCGGCGACCTTTTGTCGATGCTGCTCATGGCACGAGACGAGGAGGACGGCGGAGCCATGACCGACGAGCAGGTGCGCGACGAGGCACTGACGCTCTTCCTGGCCGGTCACGAGACCACGGCCAACGCACTCAATTGGACTTGGTACCTGCTTTCACAAAATCCGGATGCCGAGGCAAAGGTGCACGACGAACTGGATCGCGTACTCAGTGGACGTTTGCCTACGATGGACGATATTCCGTTACTCAAATATACCGAGGCTGTGCTGGCCGAGTCTATGCGTCTCTATCCGCCGGCGTGGGCGATCGGACGCAGCGTCGTAGAGACGCATGAGATCGACGGTTATGAGCTGCCGCAAGGGGCGATCGTCCTGATGAGCCCGTTCGTAATGCATCGTGACGAAAGGTTTTGGAATGACCCGCTCGAATTCCGGCCCGAGCGCTGGGCCGAGCTAAGCGTGAAGGAGGCCGGCCAGCGTAATATCTACTTTCCTTTCGGCGGCGGCGTCCGGCGATGCATCGGCGAGTCGTTCGCGTGGGCAGAGGGCATCCTTCTGATTGCGACGATCGGATCCAAATGGTGTCTGCAGCTTGACCCTGATCAAAAGATCGCAGTAGACCCAAAGATCACGCTGCGGCCAAAATTCGGAATGAAAATGCGGATCAACGCCGACTGACAAACTCATTTCCCTTGACCCAAAACCGCCATGGCTTGAGTGCGTCCTCACCGGCGTAATCGATCCCGATGCGCGAGCCTGACAGGATCTCGCTATCGGTGAATGTGCGATGGCGTTCGATCCAGACTCGATCCCCGAGGAGGTCGGCTCCGTTCAGAGAGCGGTCGATCCCGAGCGCCAGGGCGAGCTTGCCGGGGCCAGACGTGAGGTTTTTGTCCTTCATCTCACCGCGTCGCTCACGCATGATCTCGATGCCGTCGACAGGCTCGACGCCGCGGATGAGAATAGCGTGCGGATGCTCGACGGGACCGGTCACAACGTTGAACTGGTAATACATACCATATACAAAGAAGACGTAAACGTGCCCCGCCTGCCCATACATGACCTCGTTGCGTGCGGTGCGGCGACCTCTATGAGAGTGAGCTCCTCTATCGTCCACACCTAGATAGGCCTCGGTCTCGACGATCATTCCCGAGATGGGGACCCCGTTCTCGTCGCAAATGACCAGTCGCTTGCCCAGCAACTCGCGAGCGATGGCGACCGTGTCGGTGCGAGAATAGAATTTGCGTGGCAGTTTGCGGCCCATAACTGCCGATTTTAGCAACTTCCGTCAGGCGGCGGCATCAAAGACAATGGTCTCTATGCTGCCAAATTGTTAAGATTTACCGTTTGCCAATCGTATGAAGCTCTTTCTTTTCATCGTGTTCTCCCTTCTTGCCCTCACACAGTTCGCTTCTGCTCAAAAACCGGACGATATCCTGGCGACGGCCGGGATGCGTGCGATCCGCTTTCGCGACCTCTCGCCCGATACGCAAAAGCTTGTCGGCGAGGTGCCTGCACGAACGAAGAAACTCCGTTCCGACCTCCTCGGCCGGATGATGAACGAACGCTTGCTCGCCGCCGAGGCGAAGGCGACGGGCAGCACGCCCGCCAAGCTCGTCGCTGCCGAGCGGGCCAAGGTCAAGGATCCGTCTGAGTCGGAGATAAAGGCCGTGTACGACGCGAATACCAATGCCTTCGCCAGCATATCGCCCGAGATCGCTCGCAGGACCATCGTCGAGTATCTGCGGGGTGAACCCGAGGACGCGGCCCTTATCTCGTTTCTCGACAACTTGGGTAAGAAATATCGAGCGTCTGAGGGGAAAGACATTAACGCTGCTGTCTTGGCTCCGACTGACGTCGTCGCGACAGTCGCCGGTCAGCCGATCACTGCTAAGGAGTTCGACCAGTATGCTCGGCTCGAACTCTGGGGAGCAAAGGCCGACATCGCCGACCTTATCTCGGACGAGCTGCGCGAGGCGATCTATCAAACGCTTCTCGCCGATGAGGCAAAGGCCCTCGGCGTGAGTGCGAGTGACATCATCGCTCGCGAGGTAACGAACAAACTCAAGGATTTTACCGATCAAGAACGTATCGGGTTTGAGGACGCCCTCGCGAAAAAGCTTTACGCCAAATACCCGGTTCGCGTGCTCTATAAGGTGCCCGAGCCGATCATCGAGAACGTCTCCGCGGCCACGAGCCCGGCCAAAGGCCCCGTCACGGCACCGGTTACGGTCTTGATGTTCAGCGACTTTCAATGCCCGGCATGCTCGGCGACGCATCCCATTCTTAAGACTGTAATGGATCGCTATCCGGGCAAGATAAGATTCGTCGTTCGCAACTATCCGCTGATGTCGCGGCACGAGAACGCATGGAACGCCGCGCTCGCCGCGGCAGCCGCCAATAGGCAAGGCAAATTCTTTGAATACATAGAGATCCTCTACACCCACCAACTAGTTCTCGATGTGGAATCACTCAAGAAATACGCGGCCGATATCGGTTTGAACGCCGCGCAGTTTGAGTTAGACTTTAAGTCCGACGCAGTCGCAGCCGAGGTCCGAAAGGACATTGCCGATGGTGAGAGCTATCACTTGAGCTCAACACCGACGATCTTTGTAAACGGCGCTCGCGTTCGCAATTATTCGGCTGAGGGATTTAAGACGGCGATCGATCGCGCACTTGGCAAGTAGACAAGCGATATGCGGCTAATTCTTTTAATCTTCACGGTCGCGATGGCTCTCGCGTGTTCTGGCGGGACCAACAACGCGAAACCTAATGCCTCGGTAAACAGCACGCCGGCAGTCAAATCCGGCACCGTCCCCATTTATGGTTACGAGGTCGTAAATTCGTACCCGCACGATCCTAAAGCATTTACTGAGGGCCTTTTTTATCACGACGGCTTTCTTTATGAGAGCACAGGCGAGGAAGGGCGCTCATCGCTTCGCAAGATCGAGTTGACAACGGGTAAGATCGTTCAGAAATGGGACAATCCACGCGAGGATTTTGGCGAGGGCATAGCCATGATCGGCGACAAGATCTATCAGCTCACATGGCAGCAGGAGCTCGGGCGTGTCTTCGATGCTAAGACATTCAGCGTACAAAAAGAGTTTAGCTACACCGGCGAGGGCTGGGGAATGACCACTGACGGGACGCACCTGATCTTTGATCAGGGCACACACGTTCTTAAATTCGTGGACGCCGAGACGTTAAAGACCATCAAGACGGTTCCGGTGATGCAGGAGAACGGCAAGCCGCTCATGCAGCTCAACGAGCTCGAGATGATCAAGGGCGAGCTCTGGGCAAATGTTTGGCACTCTGAGCAGCCTGACATTCTGGGTAAGCCGAATCTCATTGCCCGCATCGACCCGAACGCCGGCAAAGTCCTTGGTTGGATCGATCTCGCCGGGATCTCGCCCGACGATCAGGGCCACAAGGACCAGGAAGAGAACACCTTGAACGGGATCGCCTACGACGTTGAGAAGGACCGAATATTCGTGACCGGTAAACAGTGGAAAAAACTCTACGAGATCAGGCTGACCGGGCCTAAGAATCAGTGATCAACATACACGAAAAATTCATGCGGCGGGCGATCGAGCTTGCTCGCTCGGGTATGGACGGCGGCGCTGGTGGTCCGTTTGGCTGCATCGTGGTCAAGGATGGGGAGATCGTCGGGGAGGGCAACAATCAAGTTACCTCGACCAATGATCCGACCGCACACGCCGAGGTCGTCGCCATTCGAGAGGCCTGCCGTAGTTTGGAAACCTTTCAGCTCGAGGGATGCGAGATATACACTTCGTGTGAGCCATGCCCGATGTGCCTCGGAGCGATCTACTGGGCGCGGCCGGCGGCGATCTATTTTGCCGGCACGCAAGCCGACGCCGCCGAGGCGGGCTTTGACGACGAGCACTTTTACACCCAGCTTGCTCTCGCAAACGCCGAGCGCGAGCTGCCGCTGCAGAATCTGCTGAGGAACGAGGCCCGAAGGGTTTTTAGCGAATGGATCGCTAAGCCCGACAAGGTAGAGTATTAGAAACAGGATAGACGGGATTAGCGGGATGTTCTTCTGCATCCTGACTATCCTGTATATCCTGTTTAGCTATAAATGATGATCCGATTTGTTCTCAACGAAACCGATATCGCGACCGATGAGGCCTCGGGCTCGACGGTCCTCGACTTTGTGCGGTATTACAAGGACCTCAAGGGCACAAAGATCGGATGTCGCGAGGGCGATTGTGGCGCCTGCACGATCCTTGTCGGCGAGCTTGTCGGCGATAAAGTTAAATATCGCTCAATGACGTCGTGCCTGATGCCACTCGCGAACGCTCAGGCCAAGCACATCGTCACGGTCGAGGGCATCAATCCGTCGGACGGGTCGCTTACGCCCGTCCAGGCCGCGATGGTCGACGAAAGCGGTACGCAGTGCGGATTTTGCACAGTTGGCTTCGTAATGTCGTTAACGGGATTCTGTATCGATGACACCCCTAAGACACCCGAAATGGCCGTTTCGGCCGTCGACGGCAACATCTGCCGCTGCACCGGTTACAAGTCGATCGAACGCGCCGCAATGCGTCTGTCAGAACCGCCTTCGTCTGCGGGCGGCCAGGCTGTAAGGCCCCTCGCAGGATGCGTTCCTGAATATTTTTCTAAGATGTCGGCTCGATTGAAAGCCCTGCAGGCCGCGGCTACTCACGAAACTGGCCGCCCGCTCACGCAGGCGGTTCTGACAGTCGTCGGCGGGGGCACTGACGTATACGTCCAACGGCCCGAGCACATGGCCGAGATCGACTCGCGCCCGCTTCTCTACGACGACGATCTGCGGGGGATCCGCGATCTGGGTGACGCCATCGAGATCGGAGCATCCGCAACGGTCACGGACCTTATGGTCTCGCCCATTATGCAGGCGGCCTTTCCCGATCTCTACAAACACCTCAAGCTCGTGTCGTCCACGCCCATCCGCAACATGGCGACGCTCGCAGGCAATTTTGTGAACGGCTCGCCCATCGGTGACATGACCGTGTGGTTTTTGGCGCTGGATGCCGAATTGACCTTGAGCACGGGTGTCAGAAGCGGGAGCGGTAGCGACCGGGTTCTCAGCCTCAAAGACCTTTATTTGGGCTACAAGCAGCTCGCAAAACAACAGGAAGAAATAATCACGGCGATCCGCTTCAAAAAACCATCCGGCGATTTCCGATTCAACTTCGAAAAGGTCTGCAAAC
>DASYKW010000030.1:0-15726 GCA_035995005.1 Pyrinomonadaceae bacterium | reverse complement strand
AACGCCACCGGTCAGAAGATCTACGGAGCGATCCACTCGCCCGGCAACGACCCTTCGGCGATCACGGTTGGAGCGACGAATACATTCGGTACCGATCAAAGGGCCGATGATGGGATCGCGACCTACAGTTCGCGTGGCCCGACACGTTCGTACTACACGAATAGCAGCGGCACAAAAGTCTTTGACGACCTGATCAAGCCTGACCTCGTCGCTCCGGGAAACAAGATCGTTTCCGCGACGGGCAAGGACAGCCTGCTTCTCGAGCAAAATCCGGCCAACAAGGTGTCGCCGACGAGCTCAGGCAGCGACGATGTCACGATGATGTACCTCAGCGGCACGTCGATGGCGACACCGATCGTCAGCGGAACGGCAGCTTTGCTCTTGCAGGCAAACCCGAAGCTGACGCCGAACATGGTCAAGATGATCCTCGAGTACACGGCTCAGCCGCTCGCTGGCTTTAACACGCTCGAGCAAGGTGCAGGTGAACTCAACGTCGAAGGTGCGGTCCGGCTTGCGAAGCTGATCCGCCAGGACCTCGGCACGTCGCCAGCCACGGGAACGCCAATGCTCACGTCGGGAAACAATCTTCCGGCACACTGGTCGCAGATCGGGGGAACACGATTCCAATGGTCCGGAGGTATCCTACCGAACTACGGTGCCGTCACGGGAACGAATCTCATTACTAAGTATCAGGGCATCTATGCAAATGGGATCCTGATCTCGGACGGGATACTGATCAGTGATGGGATCCTCATTTCAGACGGGATCCTGATAAGCGACGGTATTCTCATCTCGGACGGGATCATAATTTCCGATGGCTCACTGCTGGCGGATAATGCGTCACCCAATGGCTATCAGGACATTGCGAACGGGTCGTCGATCGCGAGCTCCAGTCTTCTCTTTGGAAGCGGAGGTATGGCCGATAACTCGATACTCGGTGATGGCATTCTAATAAGCGATGGCATCCTGATCTCGGACGGGATCATTATCAGCGACACTGCCCAGTCTATGAGTAGTCGATTACTTGCAAGTGGGGACGATACACCGGCAATGCGTTAGGGAGACGCGCATCGAACGGTGTATTTGAAGGGGGGACGCGAGAGTGGAGTAGCTCTCGCGTCCCTTTTTATTTATTGAAACCGCGAAAAACTCCTTGCGGAAAAACAAAGTTTAACCTACAATTAGGTCTGCCAGTATCCTTCTGGCAATCAGTGTGTCCTCTCACCTCGGACAACGCTCGCCGATCTCACCCTCAGTCTAGTCTGGAATGTTCTCTCTTTCGAAAGAAAATACTGCCAATCTGTTCGTTGCCATCCTCACGCCACTAGCGTTGGCGGCGGGGGTCTGGGCAGTGTTGGGAATCAAGGCGGAACAGATCACCCCGGGCGTGATCACGATCTCGCTGCTTACGATCTTTTGCAGCTGCTACCTTCGTATCCAGCTCCCGCGAGTAAATATTCATCTAACGATCTCGGATGGATTAATAATTCTCACCGTGCTGCTCTACGGAGGGCAGATCGCGTTGCTCCTGGCTGCGGTCGAGACGCTTGTGGCCTCGATAAACATCATGCGGCAGGGCCTGACGATCAAGCCCAAGACCATCCTCGTTAACGTATATTTCGCGGCGTTCTCGGTTTTCGTCGCCACTAAGGCAGCGAGTATTATCTTCGGATCGACGGAGCTGATCCTACAGAGGGGCGAATTTACGAGCTTTGTCTGGCTTTTGGCAGTGATGTCGCTTTCGCTGTTTGCGACAAATTCGATACTCGTTGCATTCTTCTCGTCGCTCAAACGGGAACTCTCGTTTTGGAAGCTCTGGGCCGATAACTGTCTCAACGGACTTGTCATTTATTTGATGGGCGGTGTGGTCGCCGGTATCGTCGTTAAGGCACTTGACCAGATCAACATCTTTCTATTCGCGGCGGTCGTCGGCTTTTTCGGGGTGGTTTATCTGACCTTTCGGAGGTTTGTCGAGGACCTCAAGAAGACGGTCGAGAAAGCCAAACAGGCTGAGAGGGAACGTGCCGAACAAGCTGAGGAGCATGTTACGGAGCTTCAGCATTACGTTGGGGAACTTGAACGCAGCAGCGAGGCATTACAGGAGAGTCACGAGAATTTTCGACATGCCGCTTATCATGACGCGCTGACAGGGCTGCCAAACCGAAATTTCTTTCTGGATACCCTAAAGGGACTGCTCCAGGCTACGCGTGACAATTCCGAGAGCAACTTCGCCGTGCTCTTTCTGGACCTCCGCAACTTCAAGACGATCAATGACAGCCTCGGCCACAGCTTGGGCGACCGCCTGATCAAGAATGTTGGAAAGCGACTCGCGAGTATGGTCAGGGAAGAAGACATGGTCGGTCGCTTCTCCGGAGACAAATTCGGCGTGATCCTGACCGATCTCTTAAGCCGGGACGAGGCCACGGGTTTCGCCAACCGGCTCGCGAAACGTCTCGCCGAGCCCTATACGCTCGACGGTAGACAGGTCTTTACAAGTGCAAAGATCGGCATCGCGTACGGTAACTCAAAGTATCCCGAGGCCGAGGACATTCTTCGCGACGCAGACATCGCGATGTATTACTCGAAGGACAACAACGAGAATTACGTCATCTTTGACCAGAAGATGCATATCCGCGCGGTTACGCGACTGCAGCTCGAGACCGACCTTCGTTTCGCGATCGAGCGTGACGAGTTTGAGCTTTTCTATCAGCCGATAATCGGGCTGGATACAGCATCTTTAGTAGGATTTGAGGCGCTCGTGCGATGGAATCATCCGCAGCGTGGGCTCGTGCCGCCAAACGAATTCATTCCTATCAGCGAGACGACCGGTCTGATCATTCCGATGACCGTGAAGATCCTGAAATCGGCCTGCGACCAGATCGTCAAATGGCAAAAGCTTGCAGGCTCTGACCGGCCGCTAAGCGTAGCCGTGAATCTGTCGGGTAAACATTTTGCCCACCATGCCCTCGTGGAGCAGATCACGACCGTGATCAATGAAACAGGTATCGACCCCGCCTCGCTCAAGCTTGAGTTGACCGAAAGCGCGGTAATGGAAAACGCCGAGACCGCGATCCTCATGCTAAAGCAGATCAAGGAAACCGGCGTCCAGATATCGATCGACGATTTTGGAACCGGTTATTCGAGCCTGAGCTACCTGCACAGGTTCCCGATCGATCTGCTCAAGGTCGACCGCTCCTTCGTCTCGGCGATGGAAGAGAATACGGAGAATGGCGAGATCGTTCGCACCGTGATCGCCTTGGCTAAAGCACTAAATCTAAAGGTGGTCGCTGAGGGTATCGAGAGCATCCACCAGTTTCATCAACTCAGGATACTGGGCTGTGAATACGGCCAGGGCTATCTCTTTTCAAAGCCGCTGCCCGTAGCAGAGATCGAGCGACTCTTGGCCGACGGCACACGGTGGCAGAACATCCTGCCCGCACCGGCTCAGGCACTACCGCATTCAACGCCTGAGACTTCTCATCTACGACTCGCGCAGTAACGATCATAAGAGAAAAAAGCAGTGCCGTCGTACGGCACTACAATGGCAATAACGCTAAACGTAGATTATGGCTTCCGCTGGCCCCAAGTTGGGGACGGCGGTTCGGTCGTCGCTCGGTTGACCGGATGTTCCTTAAGGAGACGCATCGCCTCTGCAACGGCTCGTTCGAGCTGTAGGTCGTGGCCGGCGATCATGTCTTTCGGCAGGTTTTCGACGTCTATATCGGGCGGGATGCCCTCATTCTCGACGGCCCATTTGTTTTCTCGGGTAAAAAATCCGCCGCGCGGAGCTATCATCGATCCGCCGTCAACAAAGCCCGGCGTGTCCGCAGTGTGCACGAGGCCGCCCCAGGTTCGTTTGCCGACAAGCGGGCCGATCTTGCGGTTGCGGAACATCCACGGCATCAGGTCGCCGCCGGAGCCGGCCATCTCGTTGATGATCATCACCTTTGGTCCCCAAATCCCTGCCGCCGGTGAGGTGAAAGGCATGCGGTCGCCCGCGACGTTATTGAAGTACCCGTCGAAATCCCTTTGAAGGACGTCGATGATGTAATCCGCCGCCGAACCGCCGCCGTTATAACGTTCGTCGATGACGGCTCCTTTTTTGTCCTGTTGGGCAAAATAGTACCGATTGAAGCTCGTGTAGCCAGGCTGTCCGGTATTTGGGACATACACGTAAGCGAGCTGACCTCCGGAAAGCTGGTCGACGGCGCGGCGATTTGCCTCGACCCACGCACGGGTGCGGAGCGCTTGTTCGCTCGGGACCGGTATTATCGTGAAAGACCGTGAGCCGTCCATCGATGGCTTGTCATTCACCGTGATCTGCGTTTGACGATTCGCGGTGCCGTCGAGCAGCCGATAGATATTGTCGCCACCTTTTAGCTCGATGCCATTGATCGCCACCATGTAGTCGCCGACATTTACATTGACGCCGGGCACGGCGAGCGGCGAGCGAAGGTCGGTGTTCCAGTTCTCGTTGTCGTAGATACGCGTGATCTTGTAGCGACCATTGTCGATCGCGAAGTCGGCTCCAAGCAGTCCCGCGTTGCCATTCGGAACGTCAGGCATATCACCGCCACGCACATACGAGTGGCCGATCGCGATCTCGGCTCCCATCATGTCGAGCAGGTAATTCAGATCTGCCCGGTGCATTACGTATGGGAGCATCGCACCGTACATTTCCTTGTCCTTTGCCCAATTCGTGCCGTGCATATTTGGCACGTATAGATAGTCGCGCTCATTGCGCCAGCCCTCGTTGAATATCTGCTTGAACTCATCGCGGCGGTCCAGATACATGCGAAGGCTGTAATTGAGCTTGCCCGCACCCGCGGTTGGAGCAGCCTTGTCGGCGTCGACCAGGAACAGGGAAGGAGCCGGTGGGGTTCCCACACCGCCCTGGGGGCCACCACCGCCACCGCCCGCTCGATAGACGAGCTTTTTGCCGTCCGCACTGACAGCGAAAGTGGCGACGTTGCTAACGAATGGGATCGCCTTCCGATCGCTGAGTTTGTAACGCGTGAGCGATGCGCCCCCTTGCCCGGGCCCTTGCGGTCCGGCCGGGTTCTCAAGGTAGAAGATCGTGCCGTCGCCGCCTGCCGTAAGGGCCGTATATTGCCTTTCGGGAACGCCCGGAACTGCGATAATGCGCTTGCCGAGACCGTCAAAATCGATCTCGACGTTCGTCCCACCGCGCTTTGCTCCAGCCGTCTGTACGGCAGTCCCGGGCTCGTTCGACGAGTCTGCGGCAGCGGTGCCGTCAACGACGCGATTTCCGCGGCCGATACCCGGCGGAGGCTGAGCTGACATGCCCTTGTCCTCGTCACTTTCGGGAAGCAGCGGACTCGATTCCTTCTTACTGAGCACCGCCATGTAGAGGCCGAAATTCTCGTCGTGGTCGTAGCTCGTCATATCGAGCCACTGCGACCGAAGTCCGAAATCCGTCGATGCGAGGAACCACAGATACTTGCCGCTCGCGTCCCAGACGGGCGATGCCGCGTCAGCGAGCCCGTCAGTCACCTGCTTTGTCTCGCCCGTTTCGACGTTCGAGATAAAGATCGCCTTATAAAGGGAATTGAGATGAGCCGCGTACGCCACCCATTTCGAATCGGGGCTCCAGGTCGGGTTTACGGTACGCGCCGGCACCATCCATGGATCGCGCCCGACCATGTTGGCCGCGCCGCTCGATACATCGATGACCCAAACCTTGAGGTCAGTGTCGGTGCAGAGGATCTTCTTCGAGTCAGGTGACCACGAGACGGTGTAATAGTGCTTCGGGTTTGCGATGTTGATCTCTTTCGCGGGTTTAAGACCGTCCTGGTCTTCGATGTAGAGCTTGTACTCGTCGCTGCGGTCGCTGAAGTATGCGATCGACTTCCCGTCGGGCGACCATGCGGGATCTCGATCTGCGGAGCCGCTTGAATTGGTAAGATTGCGAACGTCGCCTTTCTCCGCCGGTATGGTAAATATCTCACCCCGAGCCTCGACGAGCACGCGTTTGCCGGTCGGTGAGATCTCGAGATTAGCCATGCGGTTCGAGACGTCCTCCCAGCGAGGCATCATCCACGGAAAATCACCCGCGACGGTGATCGGAACGACGTGCTCCTTGCCGGAGCGTGGATCGAGCTCATGAATATAGCCCGCCTGTTCAAAGACAACCGTTCCGGCACCGGAATCCATCGTCTTGACGTCAAAGTCTCGGAATTTGGTCAGTTCGGTCAGCTTCTTTGAACCCATCTCATAAGACCAGACGTTCTCGACACCGTCGCGATCCGAGATGAAGTAGACGGTATCATCGATCCAGACGGGATCGATGTCCTTCGAGTCGGTCCAGGGCGGCGTGACGAGGTCCCACGTTTTGGTGTCGACGATCCAGATCGGGCGATTTTGCCCGCCGCGATAATTACGGCGCTCGTCGTCCCAAGAGTTGTTCATGCGATACGCGATATGGCTGCCGTCGGCTGAGATCTTGCCCTGAAATCCGCGAGGCAGCGCCATCGGCTCCTCAACGCCACCGGCAGCCGCGACAGTCCAGAATCGCGGGGCTCCAGTCGGAGCCGCCGTGGCCCGAGCGGAGGAGAACATGATTCGCTGCCCATCCGGCGTCCAGCCCTGCACGCTGTCGGCCCCCGGATGCCAGGTCAGGCGTTTCGGCTCGCCGCCCTCCGCCGCGACGACATAGACATCGAGGTTGCCGGCGTATTCGCCAGCGAATGCGATCCATTTACCGTCTGGCGAGAAATGGGGATTCGAGGTCTGTCCCTGAAAGCTCGTTACACGTCGGGCGGTGCCGCCCGAGCGTGGTACTGCCCAAATATTTTGCGCGTAAGCAAAGGCGATCGAATCGGCGCTGACAGTCGGCGTGCGCAGGAGACGTGTACCCTGCGCGGAAACGCCGCCTACGAGGCATACGCACGAGACGAACGCAACGAGACCGATCCCTGAGAAGCGAGAAGACATGGATTTTCCTCCAAAAAATTGCGGGCGAATTGCCGCAAATTGTAGCACGGAGGGGCGTGACGAGCTAAAGCCTGTAAGTCAGGCCGCGAAGATCTCGGGTCGTGCGTTCAGCGGATGATGTTGCTCATAGGTGTGGGCGAGATTGAAGAGTTGCGCCTCGGACCAGAAATTACCTACAAGCTGAACACCGATCGGCAAACCTTCGGTCGAGAGGCCGCACGGGACGCTGATCGCCGGAACGCCCGATAGATTTGCGGACACCGTGTAGATGTCGTTGAGGTACATCGCGAGGGGATCGTCGGATTTTGCGCCGATCTTGAAGGCTACGTCGGGCGACGTCGGTGTCAGGATCGCATCACACTTTTTGAATGCCTCGACGTAATCGCGTTTGACGAGAGCTCGGACCTTCTGGGCCTTGGCATAATACGCGTCGTAATAACCGCTCGAAAGCACGTAGGTGCCGAGCATGATGCGACGTTTGACCTCAGCGCCAAAGCCCTCTTCACGAGTCTTGAAATACATTTGCCGCAGCCCGGGCGCGTCCTCGGCGCGGAAGCCATATCGCACGCCGTCAAATCGGGCGAGATTTGACGACGCTTCGGCCGTTGCGATGATGTAGTAAACCGCGATGCCGTATTTGGCGAGCGGAAGCTCGATATCGATCGTCTTGCATCCGAGGGCCTTAAAATTCGTTATCGCCGCGAGCACGCTCTCGCGGATCTCATCGTCGAGGCCGTCGCCGAGCAACGCCTGCGGAATGCCGATGACTTTGCCTTCGATGCTGTCGTCGAGGGTCGCGGCGTAGTCGGGTACGGCGACATCTGCCGAAGTCGAATCGAGAGGATCGCGACCGGCAATAACTGATAGGACGTCCGCGACGTCTTTTGTCGTTCGGCCGAAGATCCCGATGTTGTCGAGCGATGAGGCGAAGGCGACCAGGCCGTAACGCGAGATGCGGCCGTACGTCGGCTTAAATCCGACAACACCGCATAGCGACGCAGGCTGCCTCACCGAGCCACCGGTTTCGCTACCAAGCGCCGCGCGGACCACCCCTGACGCGACGGCTGCGGCCGAGCCGCCCGAGCTGCCGCCCGGAACACGCGTCACATCCCATGGATTTTTGACAGGTCCAAAGAATGACGTTTCGTTCGACGAACCCATCGCGAACTCGTCCATGTTCGTCTTACCGATAACGATCGCACCGGCTTTATTCAGCCGGTCGATGGCGGTCGCGTCGTAGTGGGCTTTGTAATTGTGAAGGATGTGCGAGCCGCAAGTTGTTTGAATGCCCTTGGTGCAAATGTTGTCCTTGACCGCGATCGCCAGGCCCTTTAGAGGCAAGTTGTCGCCCGATGCTTCGAGCTCTTTTGCCCTTAGAAGCGCGTGTTCATGCTCGATCGAGAGAAACGAGTTTAGGTCGGGATTGAGACGCTCAGCGGCGTCCAACGTTTTTTTGATGTTATCGGTTAGGGACATCGAAGTTCTAACTGGAGCCCTTACTTCGTGCGGGCTTCGGCAACATTGTTGATTAGCCAACGATCGTTTTTTTTCACTACGTCGACGAGCACCTCTCGTTGAGTCGTTTCCTTGCGGGAACCACGCTCTTCCTGCCAATAGACCTGGACTTGCAGCGTCGCCCGATCAGGGCCGGCGGACTCACAAGTTCCCATCTTGAAAGTCTTCGGATACTCGTCCGCTTTCGTAAAGTAATCGGTCTTCCCATTCGGGTTTGCGAGCGAGCCGTAAAGTTCACTGGTCAGGAACCTTTCTCTCGCTTTCAAGTTCTCGGCGGACGGAGTCATGTCATTCCCAAAATGGAACGAGTAAAACTGCTTGGCCGCAAGCCTTGCCTCGGAGCATTGCTGCGGTTCAAGACTCGGCAAGCTACAGGCCGCCAAGCCATAAATGCAAAATATAAAGGTCAAAATGCAAAATAAGCGATCCCTATTTTGAATTTTGAATTTGGAATTTTGCATTTATGAGAGGACTTTTGGCACCTGAAAGTGTCCCTCGACTGCGGACGGAGCTTGCGATAGAGCGGCCTTTTGGCCAAGGGGCTGGCCGGGAATATCCTCCCGAATGGTGTTTGTCGCCTCGCCCGCGACCGTGAGGCCGCCAAGCATCGGGTCGACGTTCTCGGTGTCGATCTCGTTGAGCTGCTCGATATACTTCACGATGTCAGCCATTTGGGGAGTGTAAAGCTCTACTTCGGCGTCAGTGATCTCGAGATGGGCGAGCTTTGCTACTTGTCGGATGTCCATAATCAAGAGATCGCAAGTCAGAAATCAGTTTTTGAGATATGCCGCGGCTGCCTCGAGAAAGCTTCTCCGTAATTGCTCGTCGGCAATGCCATCGGCCGCGGTCTGGAGCGAGTCGGGAAGGGCGGCCACTGATGGCAACGGTTCCGAGTTCCTCGAACGTGTGACCGCACGCTTGTCGATCCGAAACTCGACGAATTTAACCGTGCCGTGCCCGGTCGCGGCATTTAGCTTTGCAACCATTTCGGGGGCAAGCGACTCGAGGTTTCGCTGCCAGTTTTGGTCCTCGACAGCTACAACAAGTCGATTCTCAAAATACTGGATCGGCTTTGTTCGGTTGTTGAGCATCTCGCCCGCAACCTTGATCCATGCTGCAAAGACGATCTGCTCCGTTACGTCGGCATTTGGTCCAAGCTCTTTCAAGACGGACGGCAGTGCCGCAAAAAGCTGCTCCATTTGTCATTTACCGCCAGTAACCTATCATTTTAGGTTATTATGATCGACCTTCCAAAGATCGTTCTTGCGTCAGGCAGTCCGCGGCGGTCCGAGATACTCAACAGCGTCGGCTGGGAATTTGAAAAACACGTGGCCGACATCGACGAGAGTGAGGTTTCCGGTGAGACGCCGGAAGATTATGTCGTGCGTCTCGCTTATGAAAAGGCCAAGGCGGTCGCCGCGCATTATCCCAAGGCTATCGTTCTTGGAGCCGATACGACCGTAGTCATCGACGAGCAGATCATGGCGAAGCCAGTTGACATCGATGATGCGCGGCGAATGTTGACGATCCTTTCTGGCCGTTGGCATGACGTATTGACGGGCGTCGCGGTCGCGCAGAGTGGTGCATTGAGATCGGGAATGCAGCGGACCCGGGTGAAATTCGCGGAGATGTCGGAGGAAGAGATCAACTTTCTCGCAGTCATGGGCGATCCGCTCGATAAGGCTGGCGGCTATGCCGTGCAGGCCCAGGCGGCGCTATTCATCGAGGGAATTCAGGGCGATTATTGGAACGTTGTCGGACTGCCAATATGCCTGGTCTACAGGCTGGTGCGTTTTAGCTCGTAGATTTGAGCAGTCAGCGATAAGCGATAAGCAATAAGAAGGCGAGGCCGCTGAGCCTCGCCCTTAGTTCGGGATAATTCGCTCTGATCAGAGCAGCTTGTCGATCGCCCTAGATATCGGAATCGTTATGTCGTACTTCGAGTCGATGCCGCCAAAAGGCTCACCAACCTGACGTCCGGTCTTGTCGAGAACGACGAATGACGGCACTTGGTCGACATTGTATTTGCGAAGCGTTACTGAGCCGTCCGAATCACGCAGTACCGTTCCGCTAAGCTTATTCGCCGCGGCGAACTTTCGTATCGCATCGTCGGATGCGAAGTTCTTGCCCGCTCGGCTAGAATCCGTCGCGATAAAGTAAAAGACCACGTCTTTACCCTGGTACTTTTTCGCAAGCATGTTCGAATATTCGATCTGCTTTGCCGAGAGCGGCAGCCAGCTTGCGCCGACCGCCAGAACAACAACCTTTCCGCGCTGGGCATCGAGATCTACCCGCGAACCGTCGAGTGAGGTCAGCACCGTCTGCGAAAACGCGGCGACGGACATCGAGAGTGTGAGAGCCGAAATTGTTATCAAACCTTTTATGGTCCTCATATGTTTATGAGGCCGCACAAACGACCTCGCACCCGATTAGATGCAAATTTGCGGCCAATCACTGTTTTCTATTGAGGATGACGTTATCGATGAGCCGGACGTTCCCAATATAGACCGCGGCGGCGATAAGTGCCTCTTCATCTCCAATCTTTTCAATGGTTTGCAGAGTTTCCCGGCCGATAATCTCGACGTAATCAAGCCGGGCCGAAGGTTCGCTTTCCAACGCAGTTCGCACTATTTGAGCGAGCTCCGCGGCATTTCGTTCGCCTTTCTTGAATGCCGTCTTGGCCTCGCGCAGGGCATTGATGATGACGGCGGCTTTTTGGCGTTCCTCCGCGGACAATAGTTCGTTTCTGGAGGACAGGGCAAGGCCGGATTCCTCCCGGACGGTGGGCATCACGACTATCTCGGTCTCGAAGCCAAGGTCAAGCGTCAGACGTTTGATCACGGCGACTTGCTGGGCGTCCTTTTGTCCAAAAAAGGCGAGGTCGGGCCGAATTGTATTGAACAGGATCGTGACAACCGTCGATACTCCCCGAAAGTGGCCCGGACGCGAGCCGCCCTCGAGACGATCGGTCAACCCCACGACATTAACGTAGGTCGAAAAACCGGCTGGATAGATCTCCTCAGCGTCGGGTGCAAAAACGTAGTCGACATCGTATTCAGCGAGCGTCGCGGCGTCCGCCGTCAGGTCGCGGGGATATCGCTCCAGATCGCCCGTGTCATTGAACTGCTCGGGATTTACGAAGATCGAAACTATGACGATGTCGCATCGCTGACGCGCCTCGCGGACGAGCGACAGATGCCCCTCGTGCAGCGCTCCCATCGTAGGCACGAAACCAACGGTCTTCTCCTCGCGACGCAGCTTGCGCGAGATCGAGAACATCCGCTGACGGCGATTGATTATCTCCATCTAGCCTTTAGCAGTGGTCGAGCGGAGCTGGCCGAGCTCCTTGAGCGCGTCCTCGGTGAGACCGTACGATTCCTGATCGTTGGGATATTCGCCCGAACGGACATCGGCGGCCCACGTGTGGATCGCGTCGGTCATCACCTGACGAAGGTCGGCATATTTGCGGACAAATCGCGGCTGCCGTCCGAACGAAATGCCCATTAGATCGTGGATAACAAGGACCTGGATGTCACACTCAGCACCGGCTCCAATTCCGATGGTCGAGATACACAGCTCCTTCGTGATCATCGCCGCGACCTCGCGAGGCACAAGCTCTAGGACGATCGCGAATGCGCCGGCCTCTTCCAGCATCTTCGCGTCCTCGATGAGGCCTTTGGCCTGCTCGGCCGTGCGGCCCTGGACGCGATAGCCGCCCATCTTATAAACAGATTGAGGCGTGAGACCGATGTGGGCGACAACGGGGATCTCTTCGTTCACGAGCCGGCGAACAAGGTCGGCACGATTTCGGCCGCCTTCCAATTTAATGGCCTCGGCACCGCCATATTTCATCAGCTTGAGGGCGTTGCTGACGCTCTCGTCCTCGTTCACGTGATATGTGCCATACGGCATATCGGCAACGACCATCGCACGCTCGGTCCCGCGTTTGACCGCAATGCAGGCCGAGGCGATCTCATCGAGCGAGACGGGTATCGTGTTGCCGTAACCGTGAATGACGTTGCCGATGCTGTCACCGACCAGAATAATATCGACGCCGGCCTCATCAACGATCCGCGCTGTCGGATAGTCGTAGGCCGTCAGGCAGATGAGTTTTTGGCCGTTTTTCTTGGCCTCGCGGATCGCCGGTAGGTAGACCTTACCTTCTTTATCGGGCTGCAGATAGGCCATAAAATTGGCTAAAGGATAGCACAGAACGCCGGCGCCTGACGGTTAGATCTGAGCGTTCGCTCCGGCCCCTAGAAGCTCTCGATTCGGGTCCCAACGCTGAACATATGACATGTCTTCGACGCCTGCGAGTAGGCCGGAAATGGTTTGTTTGAGCGTTGGATGGACAAAGTCCGGACAGACCTCATTCATCGGCACGAGGACGAACCGTCGAAGATGCGCCCGCGGATGCGGGACGGTAACGAAGTCGGTGTCGATGCATTGATCACCAAAGAAAAGGATATCGAGGTCGGCGGTGCGAGGACGTTTTACCGATTTATCACCCCGGCCGAGCAGGTATTCGATCCGCAGCAGTCGGGCCATCATTTGACTGGCGCTGACGTTGGCCACACGGATCTCGGCCACCATATTCAGGAACATCGCGTCGGTGTCGATCCCGACGGGCTCCGTCTCGTAGATCGCCGAAACCTTGTGCACGACAAAGCTGGCCTCCATCAGGCCGCGGAGGGCCATCAACAGATTGCCCGCTCGGTCGCCGAGGTTGGAGCCGAGGCCTAAGAATGCGGTTGTGTGATCGGTTTCCACTAGGTTTTTGCTGTGTAATACATAGTTGAATGCCCGCGTAAAGTCAAAGAAGTGAACCGAGACGACTAAATGTTTACATTTCCCTCGTTCGGTGTTTCAATTGAGCTGTTCGATTTTGACACCAGTAATGCCTCTCTCCCGCGGGCATTCGGGCGGATCCGGCGGCTTCGTCTTTACAAAAAACTGCCGTCAAAACTGATGCCGAGAAGAAGATTTCGACACAGCCCGCGTTTCGAGTCCACCGAAGATCAGTCGTTTCAAGAATATCTCGTAAACCAGCCGCTGCAGGCTACGACCCGCACTGAATTGCTGCGCCTGATCCGTGGCGGCGAGGACACCCATCTCGAGCTCAAGGTAAAGCTCTCAAACAGCGAACGCATCGCCCAGGGTATCGTCGCGCTCGCCAATACCGACGGTGGGACGATCATCTTCGGCGTGAACGACCAACTTCGAATCGAGGGCGTGAGCAATCCCGAGTGGGTGCAGCAGGAACTCTCTCGCATCTGCCGCGAGGAGATCGTGCCGTCGATCGTTCCGGTGATCGATACGATTGCCTTTGACAGCGGCAAGCGGATCGTCGCGCTCGACATAATCGGAAAAAAACGTCCGTACAGAACACGCGATGGCCGGTTTTATCTGCGGTTTGGCGCTGAGAAGCGAGAAGCCTCGCGTGACGAACTCTCGGCGTGGCTCGACGAGGTACGGCCGCTAGGATTTGAGAATATCCCGCTTCAGAATGTCGTCGAGCAAGATTTTGACGACGCGTTGCTGTGGAGCTTTGCGAGCGGATTTGACGATAACGCGCCGAATATCAACCTTTACCAGACGAGCGATTTTCTCAGAAAGGACCTGCAGCTCGCGGTGGGAAATACCGACGAATTCTTCCCGACCGTCGCCGCGCTTCTGTTATTCGGTAAAAACGACCGCGTCGCGGAACTGTTGCCGCGTTCGAACGTTACGGTAGCGAGATATACGGGCGAGAACGGCAGTGCTCAGTTGATAGAGGCTGTGGAGGTGAAGGGCAACTTGCTGACCCAATTCGAGTCGGTCATCGAGTTCATTAAACGATACGTCGATCTCGGAAAAGACAAACCAAAACGAAAACTGTCGCTCGTCAGCGATACTGTCGCGAAACCTCGGGGCAACTATCACTATTACTCTGTTGCGGAAGCTGTCATCAACGCGCTCGTGCATCGCGATCTGGCTCTCAGAGACATTCGAACGCGGATCAACATCTATGACAACGCGATCGAATTTATCAATCCTCGACGGACGATCGGATTCTCCGGCGGTTATCGCTCGATACGATATGGCATTACGCAGCGCCTGAATCCGCAGATCACCGCGATATTCACGCGTCGCGAATACGGCATCAACGCGCCTCACGGCGGATTGCCCATGATCCTGCGGCAGTCGACGCGATATTCGGACCGCAAGCCTGAGATCTACATTGCGAACGACGAATTCAAGGTAAAGATCTACGCGGCGTAGGCGCGATCCAGGACGATAACTGCTTTTCTATGGTCAAGAAGAAGCGCGGCAAAGAGCAGGATCCGATCACGCCTTTGTCGAGCAAAGTTGTGCTTGCGATCTCGGCTGCAGCGGCGCTTATATACTTCTTTTCAAATCCCAGACCTCAGAGCTTTTACGACTACACCTTTCGTGTTGCGGCGAACATGCTCGGGGGCAAGGTCGCGTTCAATTTGGCGCAGCCCACGTGGCTGAACGAGTTTGTTCCCTTCGAGGGTTATTACTACTCCGTGTTTCCGCTAGGAGCCGTCGTGTCGATGCTGCCCTTTGCGGTGCTCAAGGCGATCGGGCTCATCACCGAAATGCCCGGAGCGTGGATCGCGACGATCCTTGCCGGTGCGATCTGCTGGTTTTGTCTAAAGATCGCTGCACATTATCAGCTCGACAACACAAAGCGGATCATGCTGTCGCTGGCGATCGTCTTTGGGACGTTCATGTGGACGAATCTGTCCTTTGCGGGAGCATGGCAACTCGCACTTGGATTCGCGATGCTGGGCGAACTAGGAGCGATCTACTTTACAGTGTTCGATCGGCGGCCGATCTTGGCTGGATTGTTTTTCGCGATGGCGTTCGGTAATCGGACCGAGTGCTTGCTGACGGCTCCGATATTAATTTACTTCCTCTATCGAGATACACAGTCCGAATCGTCGCGGACTACTGAGAACCCAGTCGCTACCGCTCCCGGTTCTGACACCCTTCGCCGGGTTGCGTTGTTTTGCTCCGTCCCGTTTGTGCTCGGAATAGCGACGCTGGCTTACAACTACATACGATTCCACTCCATCGCTGACTTTGGCTATGCTCGCATTCCCGGCGTGTTGGACGAGCCTTGGTACAACCACGGGATATTCTCGACCTATTACATTCCACGCCAGGCGTGGGAGATGCTGTTAAAGCTTTGGAACTGGAGATCGACTTTTCCCTACTTCGTCCCTGACGGCTTTAGCTCATCGATCCTTT
>DASYKW010000029.1:0-10917 GCA_035995005.1 Pyrinomonadaceae bacterium | reverse complement strand
TTTGCTTGATCTAAGGTCAAATCGCGAAATGCGGAAGAAACTTCGAGTTGCAGCTGAAAAATTAGGAAAGGGCGGAGCATCCAAACGAGCCGCTCGTGTGATCCTGGACCTAATTGACCCGATTAGACCTTCGGCATAGCTCGAAAAAACAACGAGGACCTACCCGTTCCCGTTCTCATCGCGGTCGACCCGTTCGCGAAGCCGCTTGACCTCGTCTTTGAGACGGCCCAGCCCCTTTAGGTGAGCATTCTGACGCTTGTAATCATCGAGCGGTTGAACCGGCGTGCCCCACCAGACCCCGGCCCGCACGATCTTGCCGGGCAGGACACCGGCCTGAGAGCCGATGATGGCGCCGCTTTTCACGGTTGCGTGGTCGCCCATGCCCACCTGACCGCCGATGACGCAGTCGTCCTCAATGATCGTGCTGCCTGAGATGCCGGTCTGCGCTGCGATGACGACGCGCTTGCCGACCTGCACGTTATGAGCGATCTGCACGAGGTTGTCGATCTTCGTCCCGGCACCGACGCGGGTCTCGCCCAGGGCCCCACGGTCGATGCATGTATTCGCACCGATCTCGACCTTGTCCTCGATAACGACTGTACCTATCTGAGGAAACTGCTGATAGGCGCCGGTATCATCCGGGACATAACCAAAGCCCGGTGCGCCGATAACAACGCCTGCGTGGAGAATGACGTTCTCACCGATCGTGCAGCCGTCCTCGACGAAAACATTCGGGTGAAGCACGCAATTTTGGCCTATGCGGACATTGTCGCCGACCTTTGCACCTGCTCGAAGGTGCGTTCCGTCGCCTATCACCGAGCCGTCTCCGACACATACGAAGGCGCCGATAAAGACCCGGCTTCCGATCTGAGCGGTAGGAGACACAACCGACGTCGCGTGAGTTCCGTCAGGCCGGTCTTTTGCGGGATGCAGCGTCTTGGCGACGACCGTAAATAGAAGCTTAGGGTTTGTTACGCGGATCACCGTTGAGCGCGAGTCCCCGCCAAAGTCCGGCGGGACCAGCACGCAACCCGCAGTGCCGAGCTCAGTGTCGGCACTATCAGCAAACGCGAGTTGCCCCTCGCGCGCCGAGTCCAACGCCGCGACTGACGTGATCTCGACCTCACCATTACCGACCAGTTCGCCGCCGACAAGCTCAGCTATCTCGCGAGTCTTCATGCCCTAAAATGTAAACCGTTTTGGGTGAAAAGTCAGTTGTGATGCCGCTCGGCCTCATCAACGACGGACTGAAGAAAGATCTCCATGCCCTCGATCCGATATCCATCAGCTTCTAAAAGGCCGCGTAGGATGTGGGCGGCATCGCTGTCAATAAGGTCAAGGTCCGCGAGGTCGAGCCTTACAAGATCGTGCGACTCACGACGCAGGTCGGACGCGATCTTCGCCACGAGTAGAGCGTCATCCTGGAACATCTCGCCGCTGATCCGAAGCACGGTTTCGCCGCGCTCTGCATCTCGGATCTGCTTGATCTCAGTTGGCATTTTGAAATGATTAGATGCTCATTGAGCGCTCAATGCAAGGTTAGGTCTCTACGGGAACGAACTTGCGAGTCACGAGAAAGACACCGGCGAAGATCATCGCGGCAGCACCAATAAATATCGGGCCGATACTCTCACCGAGAAACATCAACGCGAGAGCAAATCCGATCAGCGGCTGCAGATAGACGAAGACCGCAACAGTTGACGGATCGACCTTAGAAAGCGCCCACGCATTGAGCAGATACGGAGCCGCAGTTGCACCAATCGCAATGTACACCGCGATGAGCCAAATTCGCGTATCTACCGCTGCCAGGTCGATCCGTGAGAGAGAAACGGCGCCAAGCGGAATGCACACAAAACTCGCGAAAATGAATACCCACATCATCGAGCGGAACGTTCCATTACGAGTGATAACGCTTTTTGACGTAGCGACATAGATGCCGTAGGCGAGGCAATTGATGATTATGAAAAGATCACCGATCGTCGTTTGCGATGAGAAAGAAGCCTTGCGCGGGTCGATAAGCAGGATGACGCCCGCCGCCGCGAAGACTATCCCGACGATCTTGAGCCAAGTGAGCTTTTCAAAGCCGGCGATCGAGCCGACAGTGAGTGCAAAGACCGGGATCATAACCGCAAGGAGGGAAGTATTCGAAGCGGTTGTGAGCGAGAGGCCCGAGATGAAAAATAATTGGTTAAGGACGACACCGAAAAGACTAAGGACCGCGACCCGCCAATAATCGCCCTTTTCCTTCAACCAGAGTCGGCGGCGAAGAGCCTGGATCGCGATCAGAATGACGGCCGTTATGCCAACTCGGATGCCGACGAGCGACATTGGCGGGATGACGGCGAGCACGACCTTGCCGATCACCGGGAGCGAGCCAAAGAGCAACTGCGCCGGGATGAGCGCGAGAAATGGAGCGGTGGATCTTTCTTCTGGGTCCAACGCGTTAGGCGAGCATCATCGCAGGTTGTTCCAGGTTTTGTTTGAAGGTCTGCAGGAATTTTGCCCCGGTCGCGCCGTCGATGACGCGATGGTCGCAGCTCATCGTGACATGCATAATGCTTCGAACGACGACCTCGCCGTCGCGAACGACCGCTGTCGGCTCGGCGCCGCCAACCGCCAGAATGCCGGCCTCGGGCGGATTGATGATCGCCGTGAATTCCTTGACGCCAAACATCCCGAGATTCGAGATCGAGAACGTCGCGCCGGTGTATTCCTCCGGCTGGAGCTTGCGGGCCTTTGCCTTAGTGGCGAGCGACTTGATCTCGGCGGCGATCTCGACAAAACCCTTGAGGTTGGCACCGCGAACGACGGGCGTTATCAAACCGTCCTCGATCGCGACGGCGACACCAATGTCAGCCTGCTGGTAAAAACGAATACTCTTGTCCTGGTACGAAGCATTAGTAAAAGGATGTCTCACGAGCGACATCGCCGCGGCCTTGACGATGATGTCGTTAACAGAGATCTTTTGCTCCTCCGGTATCGAGGCATTGATCGCCTTTCGCAGCCCGAGCGTATTATCCATCTCGATCTCGACCGTGAGATAGAAGGTTGGTATTGGGCCGATCGACTCGGCCAGACGGCTCGCGATAACGCGACGCATTTGAGATGTCGGCTCGTCCCGAAAAGCCGACGATCCGACATTCGTAGAGGCCGTGAACGATGGAGCCACAGCCGACGTGCTCGCTGTCGCCGATCCGCCGGCGAGTGCGGTCTCGATATCACGCTTGATAATGCGGCCGTTAGGGCCAGATCCGGATATCGTTTTGAGGTCGATGGCATTCTCAGCGGCCATTCGCGCCGCGATCGGTGAGACGATAAGGCGTCCGCCGCCGTTAGTCGGAGCAGATGATGGAACTTGCGATACCGGAGCGGACACACTCGCCACCGTTCGTGTTTCCGCCGCTTCGGGCGTGGGTTTTGCCTGAGGTTTTTCTTTGCTTTCAGACTCGTCACCCACTGCCGCAGACGGTGCCGACTTTGCCGCCGTCCCAACCTCATTCAATAAAGCCGAAATGTCCTCGCCCTTTTCACCTGTGATCGCGATCGCCTCACCGAGGGCCGCGGTGTCGCCTGCGCCCTTGAGGATCTTAAGCAGAGTGCCGCCTGTGAGGGCGGTCATCTCCATGGTCGCCTTGTCGGTATCGACCTCGGCCAAGGTTTCGCCTGCGTCGTATGCGTCGCCCTCGTTTTTGACCCACCGCGCGATCTGGCCTTCCTCCATGGTCGGCGAGAGTTTTGGCATTAAGAAGTTTTCAGCCATATCAAAGGTTGCGGTTAGCCGCGATCATTCTCAGCCGCTCTTCGCGGGACTTTTTGCGCTCGTTGTATCCGTTGTCGCCATAAGGCTCGAGCTTCTCGAGCCAAAGGTCCTCAAGGACCTCGAGATCTGCGGCGTGATCGTAGGCCGGGTCCTCGCGGGGCTCGAGTGGTTCCAACGTCTCGAATACGAAGGCCGCTTCGCCGAATTCTGCCCATTCTTGCTGCAGCACTTTGCTCTTATGGCCGCCCATTTCCAGAGAAAATCGATGACGGTTTATCTTGCCCGGGACATTGATGCTGGAGTCAACGAATATCTTGCCGTTGATCGCATTTCGGATCTGGAAGACACCCATCGGCCGGTGTGACAACTTATAGTCGAGTTTTGCCTTTTGCTTATCGATCATTGCGTGGACTCGACCGTATTTTTCAAGCCTTCAAAATTCTTACGCGAGGTCTCGACAATTCGCCCCTTAAAGATCACGAAGATGCTCCGCCAAAACGGATTCTTTCCCTCGAGCTTCTCATCAGACACGATCGTGGTCTTTCCGTCGGCCTCGCTCAGCCGCACCGCGGCGTTATGTGTGAGGGTGTCATTAGTGAATCGCGTAGCCGAGGATTCGGGCGGCCGGATATCGACGAGCTCCGTATCAAAGGTTGTTTCGCGGCCGTCCCGCACAACGGTCACGCGGGCACGACTCCCGACCTCATTCGGCGTGCCGCTCAACTGCTCGAAACTCTTGAAGCCATATATCCAGTCCTTCCGCTCGCGCATGACTTGCCAGGTAAAATCTCGTGGCTTGTTGATCACGATCGTTGTCTCATAATCCACTGACGGGACGATGATCCCGATGCAGAAGAAGCCCGCGACCAGCAGGGCGACGATGACGAACAGAACGATGATCAGCTTCTTGAACACAGATCAGAGATAACAAACTTCCTTAACCGCCGCGACGATCTTCTCGACGCTTGGCAGGGCGAGGGCCTCAAGATTCTTCGCATAAGGCATCGGCGTCTCAGTGGTGGCGACGCGTTTTACAGGAGCGTCGAGATAGTCGAACGCCTTGTCCATCACCTGATACGAGATCTCCGCGCCGACGGACGCGAATTCGTGTGATTCCTCGGCGATGACGAGGCGATTAGTTTTCTTTAGCGATTCGACGATCGTATCCATGTCGAGCGGCTTTATGGTTCGCGGGTCGATGACCTCGCACGAAACGTCGAATTCATTCTGGATCTGCTCTGCGGCCTGAAGCGCAAGCGGAACTGTCATGGACCTCGCCACTATTGTGCAATCTTTACCCTCGCGCTTAACATCGGCGACACCGAGCGGGATCGTAAAGTCATCATCCTCAGGCACCTCGCCCTTTAGACCGTACATCCGCTCCTGCTCCATAAAGATCACAGGATTATCGTCACGGATCGCTGATTTGAGCAGGCCCTTTGCATCGGCGGCTGTCGATGGCATCACGACCTTCAGGCCGGGGAAGTTGGCATACATTGCCTCGAGCGCCTGCGAGTGCTGCGAGGAGACCTGATAGGCCGAGCCGTTTGGCCCGCGAAAGACGACTGGTACCTTGAATTGCCCGCCCGACATATAGAACATCTTGGCCGCGTGATTGATGATCTGATCGGACGCGAGGATCGAGAAGTTCCACGTCATGAATTCGATCACCGGTCGAAGGCCTGCCATTGCCGCACCAACGCCGACCGCGGCAAAGCCAAGCTCGGTGATCGGCGTGTCGACGACACGCTTGTCGCCAAATTCCTTCCATAGTCCGCGCGTCACCTTATAGGCGCCGTCGTACTCGGCGACCTCCTCGCCCATAACGAACACATTCTCGTCCCGAAGGATTTCTTCGCGCAGGGCCTGATTTAAAGCGTCGCGAATCGTCAAAATCGCCATAATTAAGCTAGAACATCCGTGAACAGCTCGCTCTCATCCGGCAGCGGACTCTCCTCGGCAAACTTCACTGCTCGCTCGACGGCAGCACGCGATTCGGTCTCAATTTCGTCAAAATCTTTGTCGCTGAGCACTTTTGAGTCCTTGAGACTGTTCTTGAAAAGCACGATCGGATCGCGTTCCTGATATTTCAGGATCTCGTCGCGCGTTCGATAATTTCCCGGGTCCGACATCGAGTGACCCATGTAACGATACGCTCGAATTTCGAGCAGGGTTGGCAGGCTGTGGTTCCTCGCACGATCGATCGCACGCAGCGATGCGTCGCGAACAGCCATCACGTCCATGCCGTCGACGAACTCATTTGCCATCTCAAATGCATCGGCCTTTTTCGCGATATTTCGCGTGCTCATCGCACGCTCTTGCGACGTGCCCATGCCGTACTGATTGTTTTCGCAAATATAGATGACCGGCAGCTTCCAAAGCTGGGCCATGTTGAGCGACTCGTGAAAAATACCCTGGTTGACCGCGGCCTCGCCGAAGAAACAGATCACGACCTGGCCTGAATTCTTGTACTTCGCCGCGTAACCCATTCCGGTCCCGACGCCGATCTGGCCGCCGACGATGCCGTGCCCGCCGTAGAACCCGAGCTCCTTGGAGAACATGTGCATAGACCCGCCTTTGCCACCCACGCAGCCGCCAGCCTTGCCATAAAGCTCGGCCATCACAGCCTCAGGCGTTATGCCCTTGATCATCGCTTGAACGTGGTCACGGTATGCCGTGATGACCATATCGGTAGGTTCGAGGGTCATCATTGAACCGACGCCGATCGCCTCCTGGCCGATATACAGATGGCAAAAGCCCCCGATCTTGCCCATTCGATAGACCTCGGCACATTTCTCCTCAAAATGCCGACCGAGCACCATCTCATAGAGCATCTGCCGGAGCAGCTTTTTGTCGGTCTTCTTGATCGCGGCCAATTGCGAATCGCGCCGCTTCAGAAATTCATTCTGTGCGAGTTCGACAAGATCGATCTCATGCGACGTATCGATCGCGACCGGCTTATCGGGCTTGTCACCCGTGCCGTTCGCCGAAATCCTCGCTGCCTCTTTTGTTCGGGTGCCTGCTTTTGGCAAATCTCACGTCCTCCGTCCGAGCCGCGTCTCAAGCAACGTCCGCAGCGTAAACTCTATATTATAGGTGAGCGTCTAAGTAGTGCAAAACATTGAGCGTATAGCTGTTATCCGCGACGGGCGGAAATGTTATAGTTCTCTTTCGATGCCTCGCCCTATGGTCGGTCAGATCTTACGCCTCACAATCGCGATCTTTATCTTTGCCGCGGCTGCTTTCGCGCAGGATCCGGCGAAGTGGACCCTATCATCCCCAGACACCACGAAGACCCTAAAACAAGGCGACAAGCTTCCGGTCGAGTTAGAAGCTCAGATCGACCCGGGCTGGCATCTTTACGCGCTGGAACAGCCGCCCGGTGGGCCGATCGCGACGACGATCAAAGCGACTGAGGGCATATCGTTCCAGCTCGCAGGCCAAATAGCATCGCCCAAGCCGACCAGGCGCACAGATCCGTTATTTACCGGGACTGACGGAAAGGAACTCGAAACCAAATTCTTTCAGGATTCTGTTAACTTCACGATCCCGCTTACCGCGACGGCTGAAGTAGCTGCGGCCGCGGCATCGCTAGACGTTCGCTTTCAGCTGTGTAACGACCAATTCTGCCTGCCGCCAAAGACGGTTAGGGTCTCTTTTTCGGGAACTGAGGAGATCAAGAAGGGAACTCTTGCCCCGGCCGCAACGCCGTCGATAGCGAAGCCGGTCGCCGACACACAAACATCCGCGGTCAACAATCAAACGCCAACCGATCTCGGCCCGTTCATTTGGCTCGCGATCACGCTCGGTGCGTTGTCTCTGCTGACGCCGTGTGTCTTTCCGATGATTCCGATCACGGTCTCGTACTTTACGAACCACGCAGGCGGCAGCCGCTCTAAGTCAATAAAACTTGCGACTATATATTCACTGGGCATCATTGCTACGTTTACGATCCTGGGAATGCTACTGGCGATCTTTGTCGGGGCCGCCGGCATCAACCTTTTCGCCGCGAATCCATGGATCAACCTGGTCATCACGGCCATCTTTTTGTTCTTCGCCTTCAACCTCTTCGGGGCCTATGAGATCACAGTCCCGGCCGGTGTCCTGACAAAGCTCGACTCGCTCACACGAAGCAAAGAGGGCGAGGGCGGCGGCATTATCGGTGCGTTGCTGATGGGGTTGACGTTTACGCTGACGTCGTTTACGTGTACGTCGCCTTTCGTCGGCACGATCCTCGTCTCGGCGTCGCAAGGGAACTGGCGAATGCCACTCGTCGGGATGCTGGTTTTTTCGACCGTATTTGCCTTGCCGTTCTTTGTTCTCGCTCTCGCTCCGCAGTTGATCTCGCAACTGCCGCGCGCCGGCGGGTGGATGAACTCGGTAAAGGTGGCGATGGGTTTCCTCGAGGTAGCGGCCGCGATGAAGTTCATCTCAAACGTCGATCTAGTTTGGAAATGGGGCATCTTCACACGCGATGTTGTTCTCGCGGTCTGGATCGCCATCGGCGTAATACTGAGCCTTTATCTTCTGGGTAAATTCCAGCTCGCACATGATTCCAAACCCGAGCGTCTCGGCGCGTTTCGAATGTTCGCCGCCGTGGTGAGCCTTGCGGTTAGTTTCTATTTGCTGACAGGTCTGTTTGGCGCAAAGCTTGGCGAGCTGGAATCCTTCCTTCCCCCAGACCTCAACCGCGCGTCGACGAAATTATTGAATGGATCCGGCACCGAGCTCGTATGGACGTCAAATGATTACAACGCCGTCCTCTCCAGGGCCAAAGCCGAGAACAAACGCGTTTTTATCGATTTTACCGGCTACACGTGTACGAACTGCCGCTGGATGGAGGCGAACGTGTTTCCAAAGCCTGAGGTCGAGGCTGAACTCAGCAAATTTGCCCTCGCGCGGCTTTATACCGACGGCGAGGGTGAGGTCTACGAGCGACAACAGCTGATGGAGCAAGACCGCTTTGGGACAGTAGCTTTGCCGTTTTATGCGATCCTGGATAGCGAGGGCAAAACGATCGCGACCTTTCCCGGCCTGACGCGAAACACTCCCGAATTTGTTGACTTTTTGAAGAAAGCGCAGAAGAATTAGGCAAAAATGCAACGGGTTTCCATCGACAGTTTGGTCAACGGTTTGAAGGCAATGCCCGACGTGGAATTCACCTGTGACGGCGTTTATGAATTCCTTGGTGACAATCCCGTCGAGGTCGATACGATCGTCAAATATTTTACCTGGAAGCCCGAGTGCTACACGCGCAATCTCATATATAAGGACGACCGTTTCGAGTTAATGGCGATTTGCTGGGAAAAGGGCGTCGTCTCACGAGTTCACAACCATTTTGACCAGAAATGCTGGATGACCGTTCCGGTCGGCCGTCTTCATGGACAGAACTTCGCCGTAGAGGAGATCGATGAGACGCGAGGTTACTGCAAACTGCGGGAAACCGATTCGTTCGACCTTTCTGACTGCCTCGCTGCGAAGGTAGAGCTTGAGGAACCGGTTCATCAGGTCCTTAATCTTTCCGAATACGACGAACGCGCCGTCAGTCTTCACATCTACTCAAAACCCTACGACCGCTGCCTTTCGTACTGCCGCGATACCGACACATTTAAAGAAGTTCGTCTCTACTACGACAGTATCGGCGGAAAGCCTTGCTATAGCTCAGCGACCTAGTGCGTACTATTCGCTACACGCAGGTGGCGGCATACCTGCTGCTGATCGCCGCCTATATCGCCACCCGTTTTTGGGGCCTCACCGACAACTGTCTTTGGTTCGATGAGATCTATAGTGTTCACGCCGCGGAGCACCGGTGGAATGAGCTCTTTCACTTTGTCGCTGTTGACCTGATACACCCGCCGCTTTTTTACGTAATTTTGAAGATCTGGATCGCTCTTGGAGGCGAAAGTCTCCTTTGGCTGAGGCTATTGCCGGTAGGTTTTTCGATCCTTACTATCATTCCATTTCGGCTTGTCTCGGGCGAGCTGAAACGCTCGTCGATGGGACTGTTAGGTATATTGCTATTAACAGTTAACGGCTCATTGTTAAAGTATTCTCAAGAAGTTCGGATGTATAGCATGTTGATGTGCGTCTCGCTTTTCTCGTTTTGGCTGTTCCTCCGATATCTGAATAAAGGCAAGAGTTTAGGGTGGCTGATCGTCGTCAACATCGTCTTGGTCTGGACGCACTATTTCGCCTGGTTTGTCGTCGCAGGTGAGGTCGTTACAGTTCTTATTCTAGATCGCGAAAAATGGCGCCAAATGTTTTCGATGGCGACCATCACGACCGTGACATTCCTACCGTGGGCGTGGTGCATTCTTAATGTTGCAGGGTCTGGTGATCTAGCTCAAAACATCGGTTGGATGCCGCGCCCTGGCCCTCGTGAGATCGGCATCTTCCTGTTCAACCTGATCGAGCCATTCTACAATCAAGCGAGCAGTGCCGAGCGTGCAACGACCTACGTGGTCTCCATCCCGCTTCTGTTGATCGCTCTCGTAGTCGTTACCGTATATCTCTCTCAGTGGAAGCAGTATCCCGAAGACGAGAAACGATCGCTCACCCTCCTGAGCATTTTAATCCTATTGCCGGTCCTTGCCGCACTTGTCCTGAGTTGGCTGCTGCCGCATTCGATCTGGGGGACACGACATCTGATCATCGTTTTCGCTCCCGCGGCGCTGCTGCTCGCGGGATGTATTTCGGGATCGCGCCAGCCGGCGATACGAGTCGCGACGGTAGCACTTGTCATTCTATTCACCGGCTATAGCTTTGTTCTATGGGCGGGCCGCCCCGCACCGAATAACTCCTGGTGTGCGTGGGGAGAACTCGCGGTCGGTGCTCGTGACGGAGGAGCGAAGTCGCTGTACGTTTTCGAGGACCTCGCGGCATATCAAGCTTGGTTTGCCGTCAAGGACAAGTCGATGGAGATCGTAAAGGTTTCGGGGGTCGACGGCATTACCGAAGACCACGCCTACTTTTTGCCGCGCGGATTCGACGAAGTAAGAGGCACGTCGATCGACGAGATCACCGAGCCGACCATCTGGATCGCGTTTCGCGACCGCGATCTGCACGAAAGAGAGCCGCCGCTCAGGAATCTTCTCCTAAACGGCTATCGACCGACGCTGCGTGGTGCCGTCGCGACCTCCGGAGAGAATGTCTATCTG
>DASYKW010000028.1:0-33755 GCA_035995005.1 Pyrinomonadaceae bacterium | reverse complement strand
CCTGTCCTATGGGATTTCCCGTATAACGCTGGAACCGCTTACACCGATGCTACCGTCGCGAACTATGACAGTCCGTCCACTCACACGTTAAGCGTCCCGGCGTCTGCCAGCGGAACGGTCTTTTCCCTTACCTATTCGAGGGTCAACAGCCGGCTTTACGCCGCGGCGCAATTCAAACGCCACGCGGGCTTTGGCCCCGGCAAGAACGGAACGTACAACGACTCCGACGACGCGGGTGCCATCTATGTGGTCAACCCTTCAACGAGCGCCGTGGCCTCGGTCTTTACGGTGCCCAACGCAGCGACAAATTCACATGACGTGCTCGACTACGCGAGCGACAACGGCAACACGGGTTGGGACGCTGTCGGCAAGACGAGCCTCGGCGGATTGGATATCTCGGCCGACGAGAGCCGTCTTTTTGTAATGAATCTTCAGGACCGAAAGCTCTACGCTCTCGATCCGTCCACCGGCAGTTCGATCGGCTCGAGCGCGGATGTTTCGACACTTGTGTTAGCCACGCCCGGCGGTTCGGCAGCCAATTGCGCAGCCCTTAACATCCGCCCATTCGCCGTCAAATACTATCGCGGCAAGGTATATGTCGGCGTTGTCTGCTCGGCCGAATCGACACAGTCGGTCAACGATCTCTTTGCCTATATCGTCGAGGCCGATCCATCGTCGCTCGCCTTCTCGGCATCGCCGGTATTCGCGTCAAAGCTCAACTACACACGCGGATTCGCTGATCCTGGTAAGCCCGCTGCGTGGCTGCCGTGGACGCCTAATGTATCCACTAACTTCGCGTACCCTCAGCCGATGCTCGCCGATATTGAATTCGATGGCGGCAACATGATGCTCGGGATGCGCGACCGCGCGGGCGACCAGGAATTTGACAACGGCCCCGCCGCAAAGCGAACGGCCGGCGACACGCTCAAGGCGTGCGGCTCATTCGGCTCGTGGACGCTCGAGAGCAACGGCCGCTGCGGCGCCGCTCCAATGCTGGGCAGTGCTCCGCAGAACACGAACCAAGGTCCTGGTGCAGGTGAATTCTACTATCAGGACGACTTTTGCCTGACGCCGAATGGCGCCAACTATCACGACGAAGTCGCTTGGGGCTCGATCCTTTTCATCCCGGGCAGGCAGGACGTCATGACGACCGTTCTCGACCCGATCTCACGCACCATTGACAGCAGTGCTACGTTCGACGGCGGATTCCGCTGGCTAAACAATGCGACGGGTGCGACGGATCGCGCTTATCGGATCTACAACGGCAACGGCGCATCGGGCGTTCCAGACTTTGGCAAGGCGAATGGCCTTGGCGGGACGGTCGCGATGTGCAGCCCGGCTCCGATCGAGATCGGGAATCGCGTCTGGCGCGACCTTAACGGTAATGGCGTCCAGGACCCGGGTGAGAACGGCATGGCCAATGTTCAAGTCCATCTATATCAGGGAGCTTCGTTGGTCGGGACAGCGGTGACGAGCGCAAATGGCGAATATTACTTTGTTTCGAGCACGGTCGCCGACGCTAATACCGGCGACAGCATCGGCCAGGTAAATGGCGGCATCGGTTATAGCACGTCCTATCAGGTGCGGTTCGATCGGCCGACTGACTTTATTGGTCTGACCCTGACGACCAAAAATCAGACGAGTCAGCTCGGTGACGATACGTCGAGCGATTCGGATGGCGTAATGGCAGGCGGTGTCCCCGTCATTAACCTCACGACGGGTGGAGTCGGCTCAAACGACCACACCCTCGACGTCGGATTCAGGCTCGCTGCTCCAACCGCCGCGAACGTCACGGTCGGTGGTCGCATAATTCTTGCCGACGGCTCCGGTCTTCGGAATGCGATTGTCACGCTAAGAGGCGCGGACGGAAGGACGTATACAGCGCTCTCCAGTTCGTTCGGCTACTATAGCTTTGACAGGATCGAGGCTGGCCAAAGCGTCATTGTCAGCGTCAGCGCAAAACGATTTAGCTTTAACCCGTCGTCGATGCTCGTCAACGTCACCGACAACGTCGTTGATCTTAACTTCGTCGCCAACTAACGGCGACTTTCCCAGCAATTACTTTTTCGCGGCTGACATGGCGTCAGCCGCTTTTTTTTGCGCCTAAAATTTACCGAGGAGCATCAGCACGCCGATCACAATAAAGGCCGCGGCGACGATCCGTTGCAGCCACTCGGTCGGCACGTACTCCGCAAGCACGCCGCCAAAGACAACGCCCAACAACGTCACCACGATAAGCGCAGCCGCCGCACCGAGAAAGATCGACAGCTTCGATTCCGTGCTCGCCGTCATCGTGATCACCGCGAGCTGCGTCTTATCGCCGAGCTCCGCCAAAAACAATGTCACAAACGCCGTCCCGAATATCTTCCAATCCATTCCACAAGTTTACCGCTAGAGCGACCGTCAGCGAAAAAGTTGCATCTTGAGCGGTTTTCGTTCAAAATTCGCTGAAGCAAGCCCCGTAACGAAGTCAAGATGTTGATCTAGGTCGGTTTCCCACTTTCGGGACCGGTCATGTTCACTTTTCACGAGCACAATTAAAGATCATGGCAAATTCGCTTTTTCGCAAAAAATCGATCGCACAGATACAGGCCGATGCGGCCTCGGGATTTTCAGACGCTGAGCTGGTTCCCGGACAGCCGGGTGAAGGGCACACAAGCCTCAGGCGCACGCTCGGCACGTTTGACCTGACGATGCTCGGGATCGCGGCGATCATTGGCGCCGGAATATTTGCCATGGTCGGCCAGGCCAGCTATAACGGCGGGCCGGGCGTGATATTGCTGTTCATCTTTGCGGCGATCGCGTGCGGGTTTGCCGCGTTGTGTTACGCGGAGTTCGCGTCCAAGATACCGATCGCGGGCTCGGCCTACACATACGCCTATGCGTCGTTCGGCGAGCTGCTGGCGTGGATCATCGGCTGGGACCTGCTGGTCGAATACGCCATCGGCAACATCGCGGTGGCGATCTCGTGGAGCGATTACTTTACCGGTCTGCTCGAGTCGAACGGCATCCACATGCCGGTCCAGTACACGATGGACTTCCTTTCGGCTAAGCGCGGGGCCGCCGTCGTCCAGGATGCAATCGCGGGCGGTGCAACGCTCGATGCTCTCACCGCGGGATGCGCTGCGAAGGACGCCATCGTCTCCTGCGGCGCCCTCGAGGCCCACACGGCATGGACGACCGCCACGCATATCGGCGGCTATCCGATCATCGCGGACATTCCGGCGCTCGGGATCGTCTTTCTGATCACGGCGCTCGTTTATGTCGGCATCCGCGAGTCAAAGATCGCGTCGAACATCATGGTCGGCCTCAAGCTCGCGGTGATCCTGATGGTCATCATCGTCGGTGCATTCTTTGTGAAAACGACCAACTGGAACCCATTTCTGCCGCACGGCTTTGGCGGCGTGATGACCGGCGTCGCGGCCGTATTCTTTGCGTACATTGGGTTTGACGCGTTGTCGACGACCGCAGAGGAATGCAAGGACCCGTATAAGACGCTGCCTCGCGGCATGATCTACAGCCTGCTCATCTGCACGGTCCTGTACGTCGTTCTCGCACTAGTGCTGACCGGAATGGTGAACTACACCAAGCTGAACGTTGGCGATCCGCTAGCGTTCGTCTTCGGTCCCGAGGGCGTAAACATACCGTGGATCTCGGGCGTTATCGCCGTATCGGCGATCATCGCGATCGCGACGGTGCTGCTCGTTTTCCAGCTCGGCCAGCCGCGTCTCTGGATGGCGATGAGCCGCGACGGTCTGCTGCCAAAGATCTTTTCGTCCATTCATCCGAAGTTTAGGACGCCGTGGTTCTCGACGATCCTGACCGGATTCATGGTCGCCATTCCCGCGCTGTTCATGAATCTCAGCGAGGTAACCGACCTGTCGGTCATCGGGACGTTGTTCGCGTTTACGATCGTGTGTGCGGGCGTGCTGGTAAAGGACAAAGAATTCGCCGGCCAGAAGCGCTTCGTGCCTTATATCAACAGCATGATCCTCGGCCCGGTGATCCTCATTGGTGCGTTCGTGGCTGTTTACTTCCTCGCACCGGAGTTTTATACGGGCCTGACTGACTTTACACCGACGGCGGATATGACGTCGACGCGGATCTTTATGGAAAAGATCCCTTACTTCGTATTCATCCCGTTCACGCTCGTGATGATTATCCTCTGCATCGTAAAGCGGCTATCGCTGATACCGGTGCTTGGAGTGATGTGCTGCACGTACCTCATGACGAGTTTAGGCTGGACGAATTGGTTCCGCTTTATCATCTGGATGGCCGTCGGGTTTGTCGTCTATTTCTTGTACAGCTACACCCACAGCAAACTGCATAACCGCGAGGAGGCCGCCGTGGTCGAGGGTTAGCTTTTACAATTCTTTACACTGCGCTTAGAACCACGAGAGGTAGAATTGCGTCTTACAAGGCGAACGATTTTACCTCTCTCTATTAGGAGTATTTTATGAAACGCAATTTTGTTTTAGCGGCCGCTCTCGCGTTTACGGCGATGGCCATTTCGGCATCAGCACAGAAGACGACCGATTTCTCAGGCACCTGGACCCTCGAAGTCGCGAAGTCGAATCCGGCTGAGACGATGATCGAATCACAGACGATGACGGTCACACAGACGGCGGCTGATATCAAGGTCGACCGCAGCACGAAGGTGAAGCCGATGCCGGAAGGCTCAGCACCGAATGGCGGTCCCGGTAGCGGCCGTGGAATGGGCGGTCCGGGCGGCGGCGGTCCGCAGACCTACGGTTTGAAGGACGCGGTCAAAGTTTCGCGAGACACCCCTAACGGCCCTGTCGAGCTGTCATTCAGTGCAAAGATCGAGGGTAACAAGCTTACGCTGACGACCACGAGCCCAATGGGATCGCGTGGCGAGACCTGGACGCTCAACGCTGACGGCACGCTGACTAGCGAGTCACAAGGCCGCAATGGCAGCGTTACCCGCACTTACACGAAAAAGTCGTAGTTTCCCAGCACTGCCCAACAAAGGCGGCCAGCAACGGCCGCCTTTTGTCTTTTGGCAGTTCAACGTTCTAGCATCCAATTTCACGCGCTTCTCGTCTTAGTAATTCGCCGCGCGATTCTTTGCAACAATCAAGCCGTCTGAGACGTGAAAGACAGCGGTATTTGTGTGCTAGAATGCACTCTTTGACGTGTTCGGGCACCCTGTTTAGGTAATATTTCGTGATAACCAGGCTAAATCTCTCCACTCACCCTTTTCGAAACCGGCTTTTGCCATATTTGATGGCCGGCCTGATGCTCGTCGTGAGCGCGGCGCTCGGCCTGTATTGCCTCACGCAGCTCAACGATAATCGAAAAAAGAACGACCTTCTCGCAACGGCGGTAAAAGAGCGTGAGGATGAGATCGCACGGCTGAAAGGCGAGGGCGAAAAGGTCCAGCAACTCCTGACACCCGAGCAAAAATCGCTGCTGAGTGCCGCACACAAACTTGTCGCGAATAAGCAGTTTGGCTGGTCACGCCTCTTTGCCGACCTCGAAACGGTCCTTCCGGGCAGCGTCTCCGCGTCAAAGATCCACGTCGAGAATATTTACCAGGACGGCGATCGCGTCAAGGCCGAGCTTGAGCTATGTGTCTTAAGTCACGATTACGGCTCGGTAACGGCTATGCTCGAGAACATGCAGAATTCCGGTCTATTCCGGGCTGAGCTTCGCGGTCAGGACCTGCAAAAGAACGAGCGCGGCACATTCACCGAATACACCTTCCGCTTAATTTATAGCCCTGGCTATGCTACGTCTGCGGCTCCGACGACGGATGTCGCTCAAAACCAGACGGGAGGTGCTCAGTAATGGCCGAGCAGGAACCCGTCAAGATCGAGGTCGAGGTCACACCCGAGCAGCCGGTCCATATCATTCCAGACAGGCCTCGCAAGATCTACGCTGGCATGTGGGGCCCGGCCGAGATCGGTGTCGTTGCGGCTGGGACAATGTCGCTTTTGGCCGTATTGGCGATCTATTTCTTTTGGGTCATCCCCTCGAATCGCGAGCTTGAGACAAATCGTGCCAAGGCCGACAGCCTCGAAGCCGAGGTCCTCTCTGCCCGCTCAAAGTACGGTGAGATCACGGACACGCAGACGCAGGTCGATAAGCTACTCACAAGCGTCGACGACTTTGAGACGCGATTTTTGCCGGCGGTTTCGAATGGCCAGAACGCTCTTTATCAGCGGCTCAACAGCCTTATTATCTCGTACGGCCTGATGAACACGACGGGCCCTGATTACGCTCCGCTCGAGACCGCTGACGCCAATAACACGCAGCAATCTGACGACGAGAAAGGCCGTTCAAAGTTTCGCAGCCTCTATCCGGGCGTTTACGTGACGATGACCGTAGAGGGGCCGTATCAGAATCTCCGCCGCTTTATCCGTGATATCGAAACGGGAAATGAGTTTGTTGTCATAAGCTCTGTCGAGCTCGCACCGTCAGACAACAGCGATGCGGCAAAAACGACGACTCAGACCATTGCGGGCGTCAGTCCGCCTGTGCAGCCGGGCTTCCAGACTAAGCCTATGATGGTCCAGCCGCAGTTTCAGGGCGCGCGACAACAGGGCAAGATGCACGGTGAGACGATCGCTCTTCACATTGAGTTAGCCGCGTATTTCCGCCGTCCAAATTTCGCGCCGATGGCGCCGGCGCAGCAGTAGTTTCATGAACCTTTTCGAAGGCAAAACTTCGACCGAGAGAAACAAGATCATCGCCGCGGGCGTGCTCGGCTTGGTTGCGCTCGTCGCTTTGTATCTTGCATTCGGGCGGAGCATGTTCAGCTCATCGACGACGACTGTTAAGGTCACGACATCGCCGACGCCGCGTCCCCCGTCAGCTCCCAATGGCGGCAGCGCGACCGTTGCGATGCCGACCGTGACCGAGCAAGATTTCGTCTACCAGACGACGCCGATCGATTATCGTCCGGGCAGCTCATACGCACCGGATCCCGGTCGTAATATCTTTGCATTTTACGAACCGCCGCCGCCGTGCCCGCCAAGCATCTGTCCGCCGACACCCAAGCCGACGCCGACGCCGATCCCGCCGACTCCAGCGCCTACACCACCGGTCCTGGTGACGTTCATGAATCCGCCAAGCACCTATACGGGGACACGCGGTTTCAGGCTCGAGGTCAACGGCGATAAGTTCACATCGGACATGCATATCTATTACAACCAGGTGCAGTTGCCGACAACGTTTGTGAACGCCCAAAAACTCGTTACTGAGCTGCCGGCAAACATGGTCGCACAGGAAGGCCCGGCGCAGATCATCGTCCAGAATGCGGACGGCAAGCTGTATTCGAATGCCGCGACGTTCACGGTAATGGCCCCGCCGCGGCCGACCGTGACGTATATCGGTATGATCAGCCGGGCTCGACATAACAACGACACCGCGTATTTTTTACAATCGGGAAGTGATAAGCCTTTTGGCGCGCGGCTTAATGACGTCGTTCAAAGCCGCTTTCGAGTGATAGACATCTCGCCGGCAGAGGTAGTTTTTCAGGACGTTGAACTTCCATTCAAGCACCGGGTCCAAATCACCAGGGCGGGCTCAGGCGCAAGCACGGGCGCCGGCAGTCCCGCCGGCGGATTTCCGTCAAATGGGTTTCCCAATAGCTTCCCGCAGCAGTTCAACCCGACGATCAATAGTCCGTGCGTTCCCGGAATTCCCTGCAACTTACCGCAATACATTACGCCGCAGGTGCCTCAAAAACAGCCTGACGAAAAGAAACAGGATGTCGATGACGACGATGACGGCCCGCCGGAATAGAGATCTCGAGCAAGGGATGACGCTGTTTGCGGTGATGGCGATCATGGCTGTCTTCGCGATCGGCCTGCTTGCTGTCGCGCCAAGTGTCCAACAAGAGATCCAACGCGAAAAAGAGCTTGAAACGATCCGCCGTGGCGAGGAGGTCGCGGAGGCCATCCGTCAGTATGTAGAATTCTACCGCGGAGCCAAGCTGCCAAATTCGATGGACGACCTTCTTGAGGGTCTGCCACAGGGCACAAAGAAACGTCAGATCCTGCGTGCGTCGGCGGCTGTCGACCCTCTCAGCGAGGACGGCAAATGGCGGCTCATCAAGGCTGACGTAAATTCGATCGGATCATTCGCCCGCCGCGTGCAAAATTACAACGGCGGCCAGCTGCCGGCAAATCCTAGCCCCACCTTCGACCGTTACTCGATGACCCTCGTAAATTCACTGAATACTGAGCTGAGCTCCGATAATGACGCGGATGACAGCTTTGACATCGTGACCGACAACACGCCATTTATCGGCGTTGCCAGCCAGTCCAAAGCGAGATCGGTCATAACTTACTACGGCATCGAGAACCACTCAAAATGGGTGTTTACGCCGCTCTTCCGCGGCGTCGGCACAAATGGCATCGTCCCCGCCCGCCTTCGAGAAGTCACGCCAGAAAGCAGAAACTAGCTGTTCAGGCGTTGAAGATCAAAGAGACAAGCCGAAGCTAAGTGCCGCGCATTCCATTTTTGGCGTCTACTTCGTGTAATCGAAAACAATGTTACAAAACGCTTTGACGCCGACGTCTAGGCGGCTGTCGTCGATGTAAAAGTCCGGCGTGTGGTGGTCTGCGGCGATCGCCGGGTCCTTGCCCATTGGCATGCCGCCGACATAAAAGAAGAACGCTGGAGCTTTAGAGCCATAGAAGGCAAAATCCTCTGCGCCTGTGACCCATCGGATCTCGTTGACATTCTCTTTTCCCGCCGCCTTTCTGAGCGAGGGGAGCATTTTCTCCACAAGCGCGGGCGTGTTGTAGGTGACGGGTGTTTTCTCTACGATCGTCACCTCCGCCGTCGCACCCATGCTCTCGGCGATCTTTGTCGCGGTCAGCTTGATCTTCTCGTGAACGGCTTTTTGAACGTCGGCATCAAGTGTTCGTATCGTTCCGCCCATCGTGACCTCCTCGGGAATGATATTTTCGCGTACGCCACCGTTGATCTTGCCGACCGTGATGACAACTGGCGAACGCGTCAGCTCTGACTCACGCGATACGATCATCTGCAAGCCTGTGTATATTTGCGTTGCCGCAGCGATCGGGTCGACGCCGTTCCACGGATAGGCGCCATGCGACGATTTACCTTTGATCTTGATCGTGAACCAATCGCTCGCTGCCATAAAGCCCTCGGGCTTATAACCGATCTTGCCGATCTCTGTTTTTGAATTGATGTGAATTCCAAAGATCGCATCGATCTTTGGGTTGTCCATGGCGCCGTCCTTGATCATGTCAGGAGCTCCGCCGGTCTCGCCGGCGGGAGTTCCTTCCTCGGCGGGTTGGAATATAAATACGACCGTTCCCGGTACTTGCGCGCGCATCGATGACAGGACCTTTGCCGTGCCCAACAGCATCGCAATATGGCTATCGTGTCCGCACGCGTGCATGACGCCGACCGTCGCACCGTTGTACTCGGCAGTGACGGTCGATTTGAAAGGCACGTCCGTCCGCTCCGTCACGGGAAGTGCGTCCATATCGGCACGCAGCCCGACGACCGGACCAGGCTTTCCGCCCTTTAGAATGCCGACGACGCCCGTTTTTGCAATACCGGTGCGGACCTCGATCCCAAATTCCTTGAGCTTGTCCGCGACGAGCTTTGAGGTGTTGAATTCGCGATTTGATAACTCAGGATGCTGGTGGATGAACCGCCGCCACTCGATCACATCGGGCAGCACTTTGGCCGCGGCTGAATTGATCTCGGCGGACATGTCGATCGCGAGCGTTGGGACAAAGAGGGAGAAAAGCGCAGCAAGCGCTAAAAAGAGCCGTTTCATGATGTCACCTCTGAGTGAATAAGAACGGCTCAATTGTAGCTGCTTTTGGCCGGGCAGCAAGCGAAGTTAGGTTCTCGGCGCGAGATTCAGCGCGGGCTTGACCTCGCCGCGATGACAGGTCGTGCAGTTGACCGTCGGATTCTCGCTCTTCAAGTTCTTAATACCCTTGAGCAGCTCGCCGTTGATGCGGGCCATCATCCCGGCCATATCGCGGGTGATCTGTTTTTGCGGCTTTTCGTCCGCGTCCCATTTCTCCGGAACGTGACAATGCGTGCAGTCAACGCCGAGCGAGCGAGCGTAGCCCATTTCCATAACCGCTAAAAGCCGAGCGGCTGGCCCGGACTTGAAAAAAGGCATCTGGAGATTTTTGAAAACTTTCTCACCCGGCTCCTGCTCGTGCCCCTTGATCTGCTCCCGAAGCTTGGCGAGAGCCGCCGCCTGATCGAATGTTGCTTTTGAAGCCGGTGTTGGGGTCGGAGTTGATTGAGCAATCGCTGTCCTTTCGACGCGCAAGTTGCCGTTAAATATCACACTCACGAACAGACCAAAGATTCCGATTGCCGATACCGTTGCTAACCGTTGCCATTTTGTTTTCATATGTATTCCCTCACGCCATTGAGATCAATGAGATGCTGTTTTCGTGCCGATCTTTTTTCTGCCGATCAGAGCGCCCAGTTTTAGTTCGTTCGCCGCAAAGGTCAGGTCGGTGCGCTTGGACCTTAGAAATTCAAACGTCGAAAATTCTGTTTTCGTTCTTGCGACAAGCGGCATTATTAGCGGGAATGGACGGCCGATCTCGGTCGTTACATCGTTTAGCTTGCCGTTGCGCCAGCCAAGAAAAAGATCCATAGGGCCTTTCTCAAAATGCAGGATCACGTTGGTCCGCAGACCATCAGGATCCCATGGAAATGCGGTCGTGCCTTGTATCTGTATTCTTTTGAGCGAGCCGAGATTCTTCTGAAACTCATCGTACTGCTCGCTCAGGAACGAAATGAAGATGTCGACTTCGTTCTTAGAGAGCCGGGACCGAATACTGTCTTGGTCATGTTTTGAAATACTCGTCAGGATGAACTCGGTCAGGGCGTTCGCGTCGGCAGCTTTCTTCGCTGCTTCGCCTTCATAACCCGCAAGGGCATTGATCGCATCCTGCCCGTCGACTCCGAGGTTTAGAAAGACTCCGTTACTCCATATCTTAAATTTGCCGCCGTCTGGCAACTCATATTCGCCCTCGAGTTGTCGCAAATTCTTAGACGACAGGCCCGTGAATGGAGGCGGCTGCTTGTATGCCTCACTCGCCATGATCCGGTTCAGGTTATTGGCGATCACTCGTTTTTGGATCGCCACGCCATCCGGTTCCAGCAGCTCGAAATTGGTGAGAATTATGATAATGCGGTTATTTCGGACGTACCACCGAACTTCGCTGTGGTAACCCTGATTGTCACCGCCATGGTGAATAAGCAGGCTGTTGTCCTTAAGCTTTTCGACGTACCAGCCGTAGCCGTAATCCGTGTCGTCTTCATCCGACCCGACGTGTGGCTTGAACAGCTTCTCCTTTTCATTTCCTGGCAGGATCCGGTTGCTGTTCAATGCGACAAACCACTTGAAGATGTCGCTAGCAGTGGATACGACTGAACCTGGGCCATAATTCCAAACCTTGGGCCACTCAGTAAAAGAGGGCACTTGTTTCCACTCGTTGTAACTTTGAGCTACTGAAAAATGGCTCCATTTCGCATCCTGATAAAGACCCGAGTGCATCATTCCGGCGGGCTTGAAGAGTTTCTCGGTGACGTATTCCAAAAATGTTTGACCAGAAGCTTTCTCGACGACTGCCGCTAGCAGATGATAACCCTCGTTTGAATACCGAAACTTTTCGCCGACTTTGGCGGTCAAAGGCTGCTTGAGGATCGCCGCGACCGTGTCGTTGCGAGTTGGGCTATTCTTCTTTCCGTCCTGTCCGCGGGGCAGGCCAGATGTGTGCGTGAGCAAATTGTGGATTGTTATCCCTACCTTGTCACCTGGAACATTATCGAGAAATTTATCGATCGTATCGCCGGTACTTAGTTTTCCATCGGCCTCCAGTCGCAGAACGGCGACCGCCGTGAATTGCTTTGTGAAGGAAGCGACATTAAAGACGGTGTTAAGCGTGTTCGCAACGTGCCTGTTCCGGTCGGCCATGCCATAGGCTTTATTGAGCAAGATCTCGCCCTTTTCGGCAACCAACACTTGGCCAGTAAACCCGTAGGCGTTCGCTTTTTGGAGATATTCCTCGAGTTTTTTCCGGGTCTCAGACCTCGACGCTAGGGCAGGTGGAGATCCTTGCGCAATTGCGCCCCGAAAGGAAGCGAGTATCAGAACGGCTAGTAGCATGTAGCCTGATCTCTTACTGAAATTCATTGCTATTTGAATACAGTTCTGTTCGTAGTGATCTTCTGCCGTTGTCATGCTCCTACGATTTCTTTCGTGTGTACGTGAGATCAAATGTTGTTGTCCACGTCTTGCCGTCGTCGGCCGAGGTCTCACCATGCTGTCGAACGTCGCCGGTCGCTAGCTTGCTAAACGTCATTCGGTTGAGCGTCGTTTTGCCGGCTGCGCTGCCGCTCGCCGTAACGACCATATCGCCACCCACGAGACCGCCGACATAGTGCGTAAAAGTACCCTTGTCATCGACATACGTCTGATGCCATTTCTTGTCGTCGACGTCGTAGATGTTAAAGCTCTTTCCGTTCGATCCCGCGCCGCTGAACCAGTTCTCCATGATGATGCACTGGCCAAGAATGAGCTGGATGCTGCTCGTGCCCGCCTGCACGCCTTGCGGATTCTTGACGTCCCATTCACCGATCCAGAAATCGAACTGACGAAATTCCGGCGCCGACTTACAAGGATTCACCGCGAAGTCCGACTTTGTCAGGAGGTCTTTGAAACCCGCGTCGTCTTTCCACTTTGCGAGATCGGCGTCCGCATTGAGCGTGTCGGGCGAGATGCCGCCAAGCTTGAGGCTCTTCTCTAGGGTCTCGAAGGCTTTAGCCTTGTTGCCGTCGCGGCCATAAGCTTTGGCGAGTGCGAGGGCGAACACCGCGTTCGGCGATACCGTCATTGCAACGTCGAGATGTTTCTCGGCCTCGGCAAGGTTGTTCAGATTAAGGAACGACATTCCAAGGCGATAGTTCGCACCTGCATTCTTGGGCTCGAGATGGACGATCTTCTCGTAGGCAGTGGCCGCATTCTTCCAATCTGCGGCTTGATAAAGCTTGTTCGCCTCGGTCCGCATCTCGGGTGTCACGCCCGAACCGGCTACGGCTTGACCCGCAATGTTGAGCGATAGAAAGAATCCAAGAATGGCGATCGAGATTGCCTTCATACATTTACTCCGTCTGGCGATTTAGCTCTCAGATGCTGCGAATCTTGTTTTGAGTTGTAGAGCCGGGGTTTTACGACAAGCGAAGTGGCAAGTTTTACCGTTAGTTCGTATATCCGGGTATCGATTCGTACTCGAGGATCTTATAAGGATCCTGTGCGCTCGGATCCGCAAGATCACGCCTGACGAGTAAAACGAGATTCACACCCGGCCGCAGCGGATAGACGCCGACGTACTTGTAATGACCCGAATACTTTTGGATGACCGCCGCGTCCTGAGCGTCCTTTTTGGCGACGATCATCTCGGAGGTCGTTGCATCGACAAGCTGTCCATGAAAATTGGCGTGGCCATAGTCGTTCATATACCAGGTCATCGGCCAATAGTCGGGCGACACGATCTCGATGGTCGCGTCCTTTCCCTTACCGCTCTTTTCGGAATAGTGTTCGATCTGGGCGACGAGATCGTTGAACCCACGCTTGGTGTGGGCGTAAACGTAGCCCATCTCTTCATCGTCGTAACGAACGAAGTTCAGGTCATACGCCTGCCACGCAAGTGTCGCTAAACCCACCGCGGCAAGCGCCGACGCGGCGATCCTCAGGCCAAGATTCCTCGACTCGATCATTTGTCCGAGCGCATATCCGGCCGAGATGCACATCGGCAAAAGGAAGCTCAACGCCAGCCACGGTGTTTTGTACGGGATGATCGTGTAGGCCGCAAGCAGGCCGATGCCCCACAACGCCGTAAACATCGCGAGCCTGTGCCGCGCCCAGAGCATCGTTGCGACGCTCCCGAATAGCCCGAGAATGTAGAGCGGCGATTCGACCTTCATTCCCCATTTGAGATAGGCGAGCGGGCCGTTCTGTGTATGGTCCTTGCTGCCGGTCTTCGTCCAGATCGAGTAGGCCTCAAACGCCTTGCCCACGCCCTCGCCGTACGTAAAGAATGACGTAAAGAACAGAACGCCTAGATAGATCGCAACTACAGAAACGAAAAGGCTAAGAAGAACAAAGTCCTTCGATAATTCAGTCGGTTTTCTGAGCAGCCAGCCAATGATCGCGATCGTCAGGAATAAGAATATGATCGCAACCACGCCATAATCGATATTTGTGAGTGTGACGGCCCCGATCGCAGAGATGAATGTTTTGCCCGTCTTCGTTGCGGCCACTATTTCGGGGAGCGGCCGAGCCAGGATCCAAACGATCATCGCCGAAACAGACGTAACCCCACATTGGATCAAGACAAACTCACTTCCATTTGCCACACCGAGCGCTTTGAGCCAATTCGACCACGTCAGAACGACGGGCTCGTTAAAGCCTACCTCTTCATCTTTCCTGACATTGAGAACAAATAGCATCCACGCGACGACGCATGTCAGCAGGAGAAACACGATCCCGTACAGCACCCACGGCTCGTGTATCTTGTCGGTCCCGAGAAAGTTATCGCTCGCCCACGTCCCGGCGTCCGCGATCGAGCTTCGGTAATAGACGCCTAGCAGGACGAGCAGGACATGCATCCCGATGACGATGCCAAGCCATGACCGCCGAAAGACGTCGCCTCGCCGGATCGGCGTCCAGATGTAAACGCAGACACAAGCCATCGCCATCGTGCCGAGCGTGATGAAGGTCGTCTCTTTTGTCGCAAATAACAAAGCAACGCACGACGACGCAAGCAGCAGGTAGATCGGACGACCTTCCTGCCAGCCGACAAGCAGCTTCATCAGGTAGAAAACTAACGCCGATGCCACGATAAAGAACGCCGCTCTAAACGCCCAAACGGCCGTCGGACTCTCGCCGCCTAGCCACATGCCGAGGTTCACGACCGACGACATAAAGCACGTGAGAAGAACGAGCGTCATCCAGATGAGAGCGCCGGGCCCGGCCTTGCGTTTCTCGATAAAAAACGCGACCGACACAACAAGTGCCAGGCTCAGAAATACAAAAAAGATCTCGTGGATGAAGTACCGCGATATGTAGACCATTCCCGGCGCCAGTGCAACAAACGACGCCGCGAGCAGCGAGCCAATGCGGCCGAGATGATCCTTTAGATAAAGAACGAGGACGACCGTTAAGACGCCCCAGATCGCGACGCTCACCCGGACCGGCACCGTCTTCAGCCCAAAAGCCTCGACAAACGGCAGCGTCAAATAATACAGTGTCGGACCGTGGTAATTGGCCGGATCGTATTTGTAAACGCCGTCGCGAACGAGATTCGTCAGGAACCAGCCGTTGACGCCCTCGTCATGGTGCAGCGGCTTGAGCGTTAGGTCCGCAAAGCGAAAAACGGCCGCAACGACGGTGATCAGACCCGCGATGACGAGCCAAACGCGGTCGTTCAGCCAGCCGCTGTTCGTCTGAATTGTCTCGCCCTCGAGCTCCGTCATTTGACCTTATAGACCTTGTATTGTCCTGCCTCCGCCGCAAGCGGATAGTGCGCAAAGAACGCCTCGTTGGCCCGCATCTTGTCGCGTTCCTCGGGGCCGATCAGCACATAATCAACATTGTATTTCCTGAGCAGAATGTCCGCCACGCCGCCGCCGGCGTAGATCTTTTTGACGTCCTCCTCACGCGACACGTAGTCGATGCCGTGCGACGAGAGATGGCCGGGATATCGCATCAGCGAGATACGACCGGAAAGCGCGACCGGCGTGTTATACGTCGGGTTATTCAAAAATAGGGCGTTTGGCGGCGTCTTTGCCTTGATCTCGTTGGCGATCCCCACGCCGTCCGCGTCAAAGATCCGTATTGACACCTGTCCCGAGACCGTCCGCCATACATCGAGTGCACCCGCAAATATCAGCCCGATGAAACATGTTGCCGCGACGGCTCTGAATACTGCCTTCTTCGCCCACAACCATGCCAAAAAGTAGGCTATAAGCGGCAGCGACCCAACGAGCCAATAGATCAGGATCTTGATGTTGTCCCATTCCCACGGGGCGAACTTTGCGATATTGCAGATGACAAACAGGAACGCGAACGGAATGTAAAAGATCAGGAGATCGCTGCGAGTCCAAGTGCCATCTTTCTTTGCGTCATTGCCCCTTCGCGAGACGAGCAGGCATATCCCGGCGATGATAAGCGGTATGGTCAGGCCAGTATTCTTGAACCAAAAATATGCGATGTTATAGTCATCGCCCTTGTCCCAGCCCCAGGCGAAGCCGATGAAATTCTTGGTCTCGGTCGCGGTCCCTGAGATCGACCACAGCAGCTCAGGCACAGCGACGATGGCGACACCGGCGCCGAAGATCAGCCACTCTTTCCACTGTGCGGGCCTCATGGCGAAGCAGAACGCCGTAACTACGAACAGGACACCTAACGAATGCAAATGTATCAGGGGCAGCGTGCCCGCGAGCAGCCCCAGAACAAGCGGAACAAAGTAACTTGGCCAGGAATAAGCCGACTTCCCATCCTCTGTGCTCTCTGAGGGCTCTTTGGTGAATATCTTCCAGATCCCGTTCAGCGCGGCGACCGCGAGCGGCATTCCGAGCAACAGGCTCCGCTGCGTAATAAACAGTACGACCATCGAGTTGCCCCAGCGAAATTCATCGTTGATCGTATAGTCGTGCGGCAGATGTGAGACCGTCGCGGCGCCTTGCCACCAATGTTTTAAGAACCAAATGAATCCGATCCCGCCTGAGAAAAATAACAGCAGCGGTGCGATCTTACCGGCCAATTTGCTGCCCGTCAGCCTCGCCGTAAAACGCTCAAGAATGATAAGGAGCGACATCGCCCACGACATGTCCTGCAGGGCGATCGCGTCTGCGACGTTCGAGCCTAAACGCACAAAGCCGGCTGTCAAAAAGTCCGCGATAAATGGGTACGAGAATTTGGCTCCGGCAAACGACGGATTCTGCGGCGGGAAATTCGCGCCGTCCGTAAAGCTGAATATGGCACCGAGATGAAACGGCAGATCGCCGAGATTTTGTGAGCCGCCGGTAAAAATGCCGTCCTTTGCCTCCCACATCACGCGGCCAAAATAGAAGAAGAACAGCAGCAAGAAAAACGCGTAGTATGCAAAGGTCGCGAGTTTCGTCGCATTCGCGCCGTCAAATTTACCGCGTGCTTTCTGCAGGTCGCGTCTCAGCCTCGAGCGCATGTCGACGCGCAAAAAGAGAAGCAGCGGCAGCATCGTCACCACAAGCGAAGCCGCGACCGGCGCAGTCGTAAACCCGATCGTGCACGCGACGACAAACCCGACGACCCCAAAAAGCGCGCTTCCCGCAATATTCCCGACCGCGAGCCGCCACATCAGCGTCTCCTCGCGATCGATCACGTACGTGATGGCGAGTCCACCGAGCGTTATCAGGATTATGAGAATAAGTGAGACGAGCATCAGCGACAGTTATTGTAAATTACTGTAATCCGTACAAAAAACATAGCTTACGGGATTACGGCGCAAGTGCGAATGCGCATATACTGTTGAGCCGCAGCCTCCCCTGACAACAATGCTAAAGAAGCTCCTCATATTCGCGGCGCTGCTACTCACGGCCCTGATCGCTCTGCTTATCTCGACCTTCAGCGGTGCGAAGGTCGACTTCGCACCGCTTACCGCCGATTCACTGCCCGCGGCCTCCCCGCCAACGGATATGACGATCAGCGCGATCTCTACGGGCAAGATGGAGAGCCGCGCCGCCTTTGCGTTTCGCGGCGGCAGCCTTGGTGACAAGCGCGACTTCACGATGACCGTGTTCCTTGTCCATCATCCAAAGGGTGACCTCATCTTTGACGCCGGCTTTGGCCGCGGGCTCGAGGCACATCTAAGCACCGAGCCGTGGCTGTTACGAACGTTCGCAAAAGCCACGCCTGGCACGCCCGTCGGCGATCGTTTGGCCGCGGGTGGATACGACTTTGGCCATCTTGCCGGCGTTGTCCTAACGCACGCGCATTGGGACCACGTCAGCGGTCTCGACAGGCTGCCGAAGGATACACCCGTCTGGGTAAGCGCGTCGGAAAGACAATTTATCGCCTCCGGCTCCTCGAAATCCGAACTGATCCGAAGCTTTGGCGAGCTAAATTACAAGGTGTACGAATTTAACGGCGGACCATATCTCGGATTTTCTCAGAGCCTCGATGTCTTGGGCGACGGATCGGTCGTTCTCGTCCCGGCTCCCGGACACACGCCGGGCTCGATCGTCGCGTTTATCACGCTGCCGTCGGGAACGCGCTATGCCCTATTGGGCGATCTCGTCTGGCAATCCGAGGGCGTCGAGATTCCCGCTGAGCGGCCGTGGCTCTCGCGCCGCCTCGTCGAGGAAAACGACGACGAGGTCCGGGCGAATATCGCGCGTATGGCTGCTATCCACGCCAGGTTTCCCGACATACGAATGGTTCCCGCTCACGACGCACGGGCAGCCGCGACGATCGGTGTCTATCCCGAGGTGACGCGGTGAGCCGATGCGGACTCGTCAAAGGCAGGCCGGAACTGTAAACTTAGAGTTTTGGGCTGTCGGCCTAAATCCTGTCTATGCTGCAAGCTGGTATCGTTGGACTGCCCAACGTCGGAAAATCAACTCTCTTTAACGCGCTGACCGCTCAGGAATCGGCGCTCGCCGCCAACTATCCTTTTGCGACGATCGAACCGAATGTCGGCATCGTCGCCGTTCCGGACGAGCGGCTCGCGGTGCTTGAGAAACTCAACAAAGCCCAAAAGGTCGTGCCCGCGACGGTGGAATTCGTCGACATTGCCGGCCTTGTGCGCGGCGCGTCAAAGGGTGAGGGCCTGGGCAATCAGTTCCTCGCAAATATCCGCGAGACCGACGCCGTGATCCAGGTCGTCCGCTGCTTTGAGGATGAGAACATCGTCCACGTCGAGGGCAGCGTCGATCCGATCCGCGATATCGAGACCATCCAGATAGAATTAGCTCTCGCCGATCTGGCCTCAGCCGAAAAGCGCCGCGACAAGGCCGTTCGTGCGGCAAAATCGGGCAACGACAAGGACGCGAAGATCGATCTGGCTTTGCTGGACAAAATTCAACCCGTTTTGGAAGAAGGCCGTCCCGCACGCGCCGCCGATCTGACGGACGACGATCGCGCGCTGCTCAGGACGTGGTTCTTCCTCACGACAAAGCCCACGATCTACGCCGCCAACGTCGACGAAGAGTCGCTTGCCGATCCGGACTCTAACGCTCACGTTCAGGCTGTCAAGAAACACGCCGCAAGCGAAAATGCGGACGTCGTCGTCATCTGCGCAAAGCTCGAGGCTGAGCTCGTCGCTCTCGATCCGTCCGAACGCGACGAGTATCTAAAGGACCTCGGTCTCGCATCCTCGGGCGTCGATAAACTCATCAAGGCCGCGTACCACATGCTCGGATTGATGTCGTTCCTGACCGCCGGCGAAAAGGAAGTTCGTGCCTGGACCATTCCCATCGGCACAAAAGCTCCGCAAGCCGCCGGCGAGATCCACACCGATATCGAGCGCGGCTTCATCCGTGCCGAGATCATCGGCTACGACGACCTCGTCGCCTGCGGCTCGCGAAAAGCCGCCAGCGAAAAAGGCCTCGCACGCCTCGAAGGCAAGGAATACATTATGCGCGACGGCGACATCGTGGATTTTAGGTTTAACGTCTAGGAGTTATTTACACCACTCATCGGAGGTGGTGACGTCGACCTTGATCGGGACGCGTTTGACGAACTGCTCGCCGGCGCGCAGCATCGCGGATTCGATTTTTGCGGCGATCTCGCTGGCATCGGCGGCATCGCATTCGACGACGATCTCGTCGTGGACGATATTCACGAGCTTCGCGGTCGTGTCGCGAAGGTCGTCGTGGAGCAGTCTCAAGGCACGCTTGAGAATGTCGGCTGACGTGCCCTGGATGGGCATGTTCTTGGCGTAACGCTGGGCGGCACCGATCGACGAACGGTCGTTCGCGTCAAAGTTTATTCGGGCGAGCCGTCCGCTCGCGGTGCGTGCGGCACGCTCGGTGAGCACACCCTTTGACTGCATTCGCAGCCACTCGTCCATCTTAGGATACGTCGCAAAATATCGCCTCAGCGTGTCTTCGGCCTGCCGCTCGGTGAGACCCGTCATCATCGCAAACCGCTGCGCTCCGATGCCATAAACGACTCCAAAATTCAGACGCTTGGCGAATGACCGCTGATCGGCGTCGACGTTCTCAGGCTTTGTGCCAAAGATCTGCGCCGCGGTCGTACTGTGAAAGTCCTGGCCCGAGACGAACGCGTTGATAAAATTCTCGTCCTCGCTAAAGTCCGCGAGGATCCGCAGCTCTATCTGCGAATAGTCCGCGATCACGAGTTTGCGCCCATCTGGCGCTCTAAAGCAGCTCCTGTATTCTGACTCGTGCGGTATCTGCTGCAGGTTTGGGCTCGAACACGAGAAGCGTCCCGTCGGTGCCCCGATCTGCCTGAAATCAGCGTGAATGCGGCCCGTCTTTGGCTCGATAAAACCGAGAATATTCTCGCCAAAGCTCGATGAGGCCTTGGCCGCGGCACGGTATTCCAGGAGCTTCCCGACGACCGGATACTGCTCGGCAAGAGGCTGCAATTCCCACGCGCGAGTCGTATTCGGCACCGGCACGCCAAGACCGAGCAACGCTCCGGTGACCTGATCGATCGAGTCGAGATTGATCTCGGGCCTGCCAAAAAGCGACGCCTGCGCAATGCCCGCCGCAAGTAGATCCTGCAGCTCGTTGGCCGTCCTGGCCTGTGTCTTGTTAACAGAGTCTAGCTGAGTGCGCCATCGCGTCTCGTCAAGATAAAAGCCGTTCAACTCCATCTCAGCGATCGGCATCACGCATTCGTTCTCAAGCTGAAGCACGTTCTTCAGACCGTCGAGTTGGATACGCTCGTCGAGCTTCTCCCTGACGTCGGGCATGATAGCCGCATCGCGCGCGGCGTACTCGATCTGCGAGTGTGACAGCTCATTTGCGCCCCAATCGCTGACCTGCTCGGTCTTATCAAGCGTCTGCTGCAAAAAGAACTGCGCGACGTCCGCCAAACCATGCCGCCGCTCGCCTTCGCCCGCCGCGACCAGCAAGCTCGCCAAATACGTGTCGTAAACTGCCCCGACCTCGGTGCCCAAATGGTGCCGCACCCATTTGGTGTCGAATTTGGCGTTGTGAGCGATCTTTAACTGCTTTTTGGACGCGAGCAGATCGCGTAGCGGAGCAAGTTCCTCGCTCGTAGCGAGATCGCCCCTTTCGGCAAAAGGTTTTAGGTCGATGACCTTGGTATTTCGGCCATTCGACAACTGCACCAGCCGCAGATCGCCCTTGTAAGGGTCAAGCTCCGTCGTCTCGACGTCAAACCCCAAAAAAGGTTCGTTTTTGAGCTCCTCGACCGCCTTTTTGAGGCCGTCGGCGTCGTTTACAAGCTGAAAATAGATCTCCATACACAGGTGCGGAAGGTATATTGTATGGTGAAAGCGGGCCTTATCAAAGATGAGGCACGATCAGCTTCTCATTAAGATCTCTGGCGACCCTCCTTCAATTATGAGTGACTCACAAATAACGCTTACCGCACACGATATTGAAGCCGCGATCGCCGAGCAGATATTGACACCGGGTGACGCCAATCGACTTTTCGCGTGGGCGCAGGCCCGAGCAGGGGCGACTCGCCAGGCGGATGTGGAAACCGCAAAAGGACTTAACCTTGTCACGGTGGCCTATTATTTTGGGGCCATGATGATGATCGTTGCCTGCGCGTGGTTCCTGGGTGACAAGTGGAACACGTTGGGCTCCGCAGGTGTACTTGCAACGACACTGGTTTACTTCCTCATCGCTGTATCAGCGGGTCTCTTCCTGCGGGCGAAAGGCTACAAGGTCGGTGGCGGCCTCCTCGTGACAGTGGCAGTTTGTCTCGTTCCGCTCATCACATATTCGATCGAGGATCTCGCAGGATTTTGGCCGGCTGCCGATCCAGGAGCATACAAGGAATACTATCCCCGCATCCACGGCTCGTGGGTGATCATTGAATGGGCGACCATTATTGTGTCACTTATAGCATTGAGGTTCGTTCGGTTCGGATTTCTGACAGCTCCACTAGGGTTCTCGTGCTGGTTCTTTTCGATGGACATAGCCGCCCTAGGCTTCGGCGACGGGTTTTACGAGGGGAATGGTCGCGCCTGGGTCAGCGTGGTCGTCGGAGCCATTACGATCCTCATTGGCTACGGGTTGGATCGCACGCTTCATCGGCCCGATGAACCAAAGTCCGAGGACTTTGCATTCTGGTGCTACTTGTTTGGCCTCATGGCTTTCAGCGGCGGTCTCACCTTGATGGACAGCAACTCGGAGGTCGGAAGGTTCATTTACATGATCATCCATCTCGGTATGGTCGGCGTTTCGCTATGGCTGCGGCGTGGAGTTTTTTTGGTATTCGGCGCCATCGGTGTTCACGCATACCTCGGGCATCTGGCTTATACGGTCTTCAAAGACTCCTTTCTTTTCCCGTTCGTTCTGGCCCTTCTCGGCTTAAGCCTGATCCTTGTCACTATTTTTGCCCAGCGATACGTCAGGTCACGGACCGCCGCAAGCTATTGATATTTTTAGGTTTACTTGCCTTACGGTAATCGCATATACTCGCTTTAGGTTTGCCGCGGGGTGTTTAAATACGCCCAAGCAAGGAGCAAACGTCAGAAAGTTTTGGGCAATTACAAGCCCTAAGAGTATTTGAGAGATAAATTGGGTCTGAGCACGTCTCGTTAGTCGAGATCAGGTGCTCCCCTGAGAAAGGCGGACGTGACACGGTCACCTGCCTTTAACTGAGTTTCCTGCGTGAATAAACTGCGTTACTTGTCCATTTTGGGCTTTGGCCCATATCGACCAAGCTACAAGTCCATCTCTATCGCCGGCGATTCCATCTCTCGGAACTGCGGATAACTCAATTCTGACCACATCCTTGCCTCGCGCGTGCAAAGCCCTAAGACTTTGTAAAGGATATTTGTATGTCAAAAGAAATGATCGTAAGCGTCAACGGACGCGAAAAAAAGATCGCCATCGTCGATAACGGTAAGGTTACTGAATTTTATATCGAGCGTGGCGAAGAGAACTCCGGCGTTGCCGGTAATGTTTATAAGGGCCGCGTCATGCGCGTACTGCCCGGTATGCAGTCGGCTTTTGTCGACATCGGCCTCGAGCGTGATGCGTTTCTCTACGTCACGGACTTTTTCGACGAGGAGGAGGAAATTGAACGCATTGTGCTGGAGAAGGGCAAAAAGACGTCTCCCGAAGATGCAAAACGCGAGGCCCAGGACCAGATCGACCTCAAGCGCGCCGAGCGCGAAAAACAAATGGATGCCGCTCAGGACATCACCGAGCCTATGGCCGATGAGCATGGACCGCGGGATGCCGAGCAGTCACTTGGACGCGAAGATCGGGAAGAGCGGCCGCGAGAAGAACAGACTCTTGAAGAGCCTTCGGAAGATCGCTCCGAGAAACCAAAGCGTGGACGTGGTGGTCGCGGTCGAAAGACCCAGGACGATCGCGAGCCTAAGCAGGATGAGCGCGAGTTGAGCTCGGCTGTCGAAGCACCTGTTTTCGAGCTCGATGCATCGGGTTTCGAGCGGATCAGCGACGACGCCGATGGCGGAGATTCGTCGAGAAAAGCCGTCCAGCAAGAGGCAAAGCTCGATCGTGTGCGGGCGGCGGAGTTCGACATTGAAACGACCGCCGAGGCTGAGGTCGGTTCGTTGATGCCCGACGTTACGGCGGGTTCGTCAGGCTTTGAACGCATAGCTGACGAGGACGACGAAACGGCGGCTCCAGCCAAGAAAGGCCGCGGCCGCACAAAGGCTGAGCCAAAAACAAAACCGGCCGCTAAAAAGCCTTCAAGCCGTGCTAAGAAGAAGGTGACCGCCGAGGATGCGCCTCTTGAAGACGCGGAGGCGAGTGTTTCAGAGCCTGGTGACGTTGCTGAGATGGCCGTCCGTCGAGGTGGGCGCGGTCGTCGGAGGGGCGGCAAGCCCAAGGCCAAAGGGGCTAACGGTGAGCCTATCCACGATGAAGACGGAAACGTGATCGAAGAGCACGAGACCCCGGGTGACGCCGATCACGACGACGGCGACGATCAGGTGACCGAGGCACAGCCTGAGGCTGATGATCAGCCGATCGAAGACTCTGAGCCCGAGGCGCAGGCCGCAGATGTGGACGCTGCGGGGATTGAAGAAGCTCCTCCTGCGGATGATAACGCTCTACCGGCCGAAGATCGGAACGATCGTCCGGATCGAAGTCGTGGACGACGAGGTGGACGAGGTGGACGTGATCGAAACGACCGCCCTTCCGACCGTCCGGCCGAGAACGATGAGCGTTCAGATCGCCCTTCACGCGATGCGTCAGATCGACCATCACGTGAGACTTCCGATCGCCCGGCGCGTGAGACATCTGACCGACCCGAACGCAATGATCGGTCACGCGGGGGCCGTAATGACCGCAACGATCGCGGTCGTGACAGGCCGCCGCAACCCACTATTTCGGACCTTCTCAAGGAGGGTCAGGAGATCCTCGTTCAGATCGCAAAGGAGCCGATAGCCAAAAAGGGTGCCCGCATCACGTCGCATATCGCGATGCCCGGCCGGTTCCTCGTATACATGCCGACGATCGAGCATCTCGGCGTCTCGCGAAAGATCGAGTCGTCGAATGAGCGTTCCAGGCTGAGGACGATGCTGCAAAAGATCCGTCAGGATAAGGATATTCCGCAGGGCGGATTTATCGTCCGCACGGCGGGCATCGGCATCTCTGAGGAGGACCTCAGGAATGACGCGAGATTCCTTGCAAAGACCTGGGCTGAGGCGAAAAAAGGCTCCGAGAAAAAGCGTTCGCCCGCACTCGTCCACCAGGACCTCGATCTCGTGCAGCGTCTGCTGAGAGACCAGCTCTCGGACGACTTTACGGCGATCCGCGTCGACAGTGAGGAAGAATATCTCCGCACCGTCGAGTTTATGAACCTGATGGCGCCCAAGATGGTGAATCGCGTCAAGCTATACACGCGTGACGAGCCGATCCTCGATTATTACGGCGTTCAGGAGGAGATCGACAAGGCCCTCAAGCCGCGTGTCTGGCTCAAGTCGGGTGGCTATCTCGTTATCAATCAGACCGAGGCTTTGGTCGCGATCGACGTCAACACGGGCAAATTTGTCGGCAAGGGCAATGCACGGCTCGAGGACACGATCACCCGCACAAATATGGAAGCGGTGGATGAGATCGCACGACAAATTCGCTTGCGTGATCTCGGTGGGATCCTCGTGCTCGACCTCATCGATATGGAGGACCGACGCAACCGGCATAAGGTCTCGCAGGCCCTGCAGGAGGCGTTGAGCCATGACAAATCGCCGACAAAGGTGCTGTCATTCAACGACTTTGGCCTGATCATCATGACCCGCAAACGCGTCAAGCAGTCACTGGAGCGCACCATGTGCACGCCTTGCGACAATTGCGAGGGCGCAGGCTGGGTCAAATCGCCGACTACTGTCTGCTATGAGATCCTGGCCGAGGCACGGCGCATGTCAAAGCATCTCGACGACGTTCGTCACACCACGCTCCGCGTGCATCCTGAGGTCGCGGGCGCCCTACGCAACAGCGAGCGGGCGGTAATGGATGAGATCGAGGCATACCTTGGCAATGTCGACGTCTCGTCGGACAAGTCGGTCCATCAGGGACAGTTCGATTTTGCGTTTATTTAAAAGGCATTAGCCACTAAATGCACGAATTGGCGGCCTTCTATCGAAGGCCGTTTTTCTTGTCAAAACACTCCGATATATGTGGGAATACACCGGATTGTTGTATCTTTGGGGCCTATTTGATGCATGTCAGGGCCGTTTTTTTGTATCCGATCCTGGCGTAAATCGTCTCTGGCGGTGTTTTGCTACGAAATTTTCGAACTGCCAGGAAACAGGCGGAGGTCACGAAAGGCACGAAAGAAACGAAAGGAATGTCGGGCGGTAAGAGCGACTTTGCGTTGTTTACGACATTGCGTGAGGCGATCTTTTTCTCACGCAAAGGCGCCAGGGTCGCAAAGGGACGCCGCAAGTACTTGACTTTCTGTGCAACATTGTGCTATATATGATACACACTAGAAGTTGCCGGGTAACCGGCACGAATTATCACATAAGGAGCAAACTGATGACACTTGAGCGGGATTTTTTGAAATTCACGCCCGGGCCGAGTCTGAACGATCGTGACCGGCTGCGCGTGACGATCGGCAGCGATGGGCAGATCTACTTGAACCGCAAGACGCACTCGGCACTCGGCAAGCCTGAGGCGGTGCACCTTTATTACAACCCGACGCGTCAGGTGATCGCCGTCGAGCCGGCACATCCGCGACTCGCCGATACATTCCCGGTAAAAAAGCGCGATCACGGCGGTGCGGCGATCGCGGCCCAGCGGATGTGCCGGCATCACCGGATCGTGATAACCGCGTCCGAGGCATTTACGCGTCCCGAGATAAACAACGAGGGCTTTTTGCTCTTGGACCTCAGGGAGACGACACGCGTCGGCGGCTGGGTGAGATCTGTCGATGGCAAAACGGTCGAGGAACGCGCCGCCGAGCGCGAGGCCGCCCGAAAGGTCCGCGAAGAGGAGCGCGAACAACTCCTGCTCGCCAGGGCTCAGGCTCAGGAGGCACGCAGCCGCGAACGCGAAAAGCAAAAGCTCCGCCGCGAGATCGATAAGAAGAATGCCGCCGAGCTTGCAAAACGCGAACGCGAGATCGAACGTGCCCGCCAAGACTGGGCCCGTCGCGATCCTGTCGCAGCCGCAAAAGCCCGCGCAGAAGCCGCCAAGCCCCAGCCCGCTACGTCACCCCCGGGTAAGCTGCACTTATTCTAGCTCGATAACGTCTTGACGTCATAACGTCATAACGTTAACATGTATAAATGGACACCAAGACAAAACGGGCGACCATCTATTTCGACCCCGACCTGCATCGAGCCGCTCGAATGAGGTCTGCGAGCACCAACCGCAGCATTTCGGACATCGTTAACGATTCGCTGCGAGCCACTCTGAGCGAGGACGAGGAAGATCTCGCGGCCTTCGCCGAGCGCTCGGCGGAACCTTTGATGTCGTACGAAACTCTCCTCAAAAAGCTAAAGGCCGATGGCAAAATATGAGGTCGTTATTCGGAGGTCCGTATACAAAGACCTTCGATCGGTGCCGAAAGCAGACGTTAAAAAGATCCTCACGAGGATAGAGTCGCTAGCCGAGGATCCCCGCGGTCCCGGATGCGAAAAACTCTCAGCCGACGAGCGCTACCGCGTCCGGCAAGGCAACTATAGGATTATCTACTCGATCGAGGACGATCGCCTGATCGTCATCGTGGTAAAAGTAGGACACCGCCGCGACGTGTACGAACGATAGGATCGCAGAATCGCATGTCTGACCCCATTGTTCCAGCTTGGTTAAATGATCTTTTGGCCGGTATATTCGGAGTCACTATGAGAACAAAACACTTCGCGCTGTTTATTGGCGTCTTGCTTCTTGCAAGCGTTTTCTCAGCCTGCGGACTCTCTCGCTCTGCTGCTGGCGACGTCATAAAGAACGACAAGAAATTTCCTCAAACTAAAACAATGACCTTTTCTGGCGGCATGCTAGGAACGGGTGCTGCACTCGATAACAAGGACATCAACGGCGTCTTCGCAAGAGCGCTCAAGGATGTCGGCTATGTGGATAGCGATGGTAAATTAACGCCGGCCGGACAAGAAGCGGCAAAGTCATGGAAGGACACGTCCTATTCAGGTGGTATCCTCGGAGCGATTTCTAGTTACGATGTTGAGGTCGGTCAGCGGGAACTAAAAGACGTCACGGGTCTTAGCGAGTCACCTATTCCCGGCGGAACTTCTATGGAAGCTACATTCACTTGGTTTTGGAAGCCAACGGGAAAGGTGGGCGAAGCCATGAAGTTGCAGGATATGGTCAATACCGGCGAAGCAGAGTTGCAAAAGTTCGATGATGGCTGGCGTGTCACACACCTGGATTTTAAATACGAGCACTGACCGCCGAAAGCAGGTTCGTGTTTATTTGAACAATCGGTGAACAATCGGGGTCAGACCTGCAATGCTTGCTCGTCACCCGGCGCCCATGTCGTGGATGAAGCGGGAGTCGTCGGTGTAGTCGTCGCGTCTGACGCCTAGCTCATCCTCAATGCAGAGCCAGACTGTGACCTCGACATAACCGCGAGACCATTCTTGTGAGACCTTTGGATGCGCAGCGATCCAGTCGATGACCTCTCGCGGAGTCGTCAAGACTCCAGCTACCTCGTCAGGGATCACGATCTCGAATTCCTCTTCGAGACGCATTACAAGTTCTACAAGATCAAGACCCATAAAATAGGGCGCTTGTTAAATCAGGAGATTCGTTCATTGAAGCGTCGTTTTTTATTCCATCGTCTTTTCCACGCGTGACCGCAGCCAGCTAGTTATCTCCGCCTGGCCTTTGTTTGGCTCCTCCAAAAAGGCGTTATCTAACCGACCTTGGAATAAAGTCTTAAAGTTTTGATTGTAGATCGTACGGATTATGTCCGGCTCGCCCTCCAGGGCATCCAGAAGTGGCGAAACGCGAATGGGAATTAAGGTTGCCGCTCCCAACCATGTGCCGATATCCCACGACCTAAAGCCAAGAAGTTCCGGATCAGTGTCGGACGTTGCGGTCTCGCGAATCACCGCGAGCCACAGGTTGTTGATCGAAGCCTGTTTCTTTTCGTCCCATTCCTTGAAACCTGCCATCCTGATCTTCTTCGCTGCGATCTCAGCAGTTGGAAGGCAGGCCGGGTCATCCTCTATGGTCAGTTCAAGAATTCGCGGCAGGAAGTATCGGTAATCATCTGGACTACCCATGGTCAGCATAACGTCGGAAGCGTAATCACTGAGCTCTGCGGAAGTTAACGCACGAAGTGGTTTTGCCGTTAGCGTCTCGTACTCTTCTGGAGTCATGCAGCACGGACAACCATCGACGATCAATGGCTTCTCGACGTCCGAAAACGCTTTGTAAACAGTTTCGATCGCAGATTCGAGCGACATATGCCAAATATACCGCAATCCGCCCTGCTCCCGACGAAAACGGAACCGGTCAGACATGCGATTCTGCGATACCCATGGGTGCTGTTGGTTCGTCCGGGTGAGCCATTGCGTGAGCTGGAATCTGGTATTCTACGGCTTCGAAAGCCAAAAGGACCGGGAGGAAAAGGAGATGGGCTCGAATGTAAGCGGGTGGAGCGCCTGCGTCAACAATGCGAACGGGATGATCGTGGCATCGTGCACGGTGACCGGCGAGGCGATCTCGGGCGTCGGTCTGATCGTGAATACCGGTGAGGGTACAGCGATCGCGAGCTGTTACACCGAGCTCGCGGGGGGCAGCACGTCGGCCTCACCGTCGCTCAACCTTGCTCCGGACAAGCTCAGCGAGGGCGACACCGTCCTCCTGGCCGCCACCGGCGAGGACGACGGCCAACACTTCTTTTTCGAGGAAAAAGTGACGATAGGCTCCTGTTAAATCTCAACAAGTTCCTCAGCGTTCAAAATGCTTCCTATTCGCATAGCGATCCTTACTGTCACCCTCGCCTCTCTGCCAACCGGCGTAGTTGCTCAGGACTCACAGCCGCCGAAAGGCTGGAAGCTCGTAACCGCATGCTCCTTTTCCTTTCTATTGCCTAAGAAAGCTCGTGAGCTGAAAACGCAGATGATCGATTCGTGTATCGCTTCCTACGAATACGAGGACATCGAAATAGGCCTCGATTACGGACTCTATAGCGCGCCTTCTTCAGAGCAGGACTGGATGAAGAACTATCAGAGCCGATCGGTCACGATAAACGGACGAGAAGCTCGATTGGTCACGTATGAGGACACTAAGCATGGCGGCGACCTCTTGCGAGTCACTCAGCTCCACATGATCACGGGAAAAGCGACATGGGGATCTAATGACGTTTCCGTTTTGATGGTTATCAACACAAAACGTTCCTCCGATCACGAAACCGTCAAACGCATCTACGAAAGCGTGAAGTCTATCGAGAAAAACAAGTAATAGCTTAGGTTTTGCTTCGAGAAAGAACGGGTCAGACATGCGATGCGGCCGATTCGAGCTGCGCCTTGAGAGGGATTAAGGATGAGGGCGGAGGGATGAATGCAAACCAAAGTTGCAAAGGCCTGCGCGTAAGCAAGGTAGAGACTACGTGTATTGAAGGACCGTCCATACGCAAGCCTACCGCCAAAAGGCGAAGCTACAATTCGCTTTCGTCCCACGGCAATCACACACTACGTTGATCATTCCCTCCCTGACGGTCGGGCTTCTGCAACTTCGAGGTGGCGTGACCAAGGCTGAGCACAATGAAAAATCCGGGGGTCAGGCATATTAGCACGTTTGGTCACTTCGCTCTCCTATATTCCCAGACGGATGACGCAAAGTACTTCGGCAACGGGCAACGCATGCTGCGGTTAGGTGCGAGCGGCGTTGTCTGCTCATCCCAGGTAAGGCGGTTAGCATCCGAGGACACCGTAACAGTTACCTCATAAACCCCACAGATGATCGGACCGTCGGGATACATGATCAGGTCGTCACGAAGAAAATGCAGCTGGCCCCTCGTGAAGCGAATATCGTGGATGCCGCGCGTGTCGTTATCAAACCAACTCCCATCCATGCCCTGTGTAAATCGCCACTGGCTCGCCGACACTCGCTCAACCCTCTCTCGGATCGTATGCGATGTTCCTCCACCATCCCTGGCCGTCCGGGCCCATGTACCGATGAACTGTTTTGCCGCATTTTCCTCGGCCTCGACCTTGTCAGCCTGCACCTTGCTATCGCCCGCCTTCTCGATACCGTAGTCGAGTCCGGCCATGCGGGCTTTCACCTCATTGATCTCGTCCCTATCGGTCAGCGAGACCAGATAGAAACCGCAGTTGCGCTTTGCGTCAGGGTATCGCTTCGCCTTTTCGTAGATCTTGCACAGATCGGAATAGTAGCCCGCGATCCACGGGGCGATCGCAACGGCTTTCTCGTACTCGTCAGCCGCGGCATTGACCTCGGCAAGTGATGTTGAATTATTGAACGCAAATCTTCCCCGACCCTCGAACTTTAGCGCCTCGTCCGGCACGGCCGGAGAAGGAGTGATCGATGACGCGAGCTTGATGATCTTTTCTCTAAGAGCGTTGTCGGCCGGAGTTTTTTGAAGCTGGGCGACGAGCGATGGGAGCTGATCCGTCTGGCCGGCTATCGTGGACGCGGCGATAAGAATTGCGGCTCCCACCGTTAACAGTTCCATTTGTAGACGTCGCGGGTAGAACATCATCGCAAGTTGCCCTCGTATTCCCTCATCGTGTGACAGTCGAAATTAAAGTGTGCACTGCATTTCAAGCGATTGACCTTAAAGCCGTAGGCGGCGAGATCGACATCCATGCTCCCGATCTCGGAGTCTTTGATCGCGTTCCGGGCCATCTCTGGCAGTGCAAGGAGCGTTGACGCGATCGCGGGCGTCCATGCCGGGATCACGGACGGTCGCGCGAGAGGCTTTGTCATCGGCATCTTCCACGATAGGCCGGGAACGGGATCGCCGTTGTTGATATAGATCTCGAGCTTTATCTTGCCGGTCCTCGCGAGCTCCTGCCACTGCCTGGCAGCGGCAGGGTTGATCTGCGGGCCAAAGAGCCTAACGACCGTCGCCCTTTTGATCACCCCGCCCCGTAGAGCGGCGAGACAGATCATCGCGCCGTTGCTATGGCAGTCGAGAGTGTCGAATTCGCGGTCCTTGAGACTCGCGAAGATCTCAGCGTGCTGCTTGCTAAACTCGCCGAGGGTGGGTCCGTCAAAAACAACGCGCGTCGCGAGGTCGGCAAAGAAGCTCTGATAGCTGCCCATGGATACGACCATGTCGTAATCCGTGGCGTTGAAGGGCAGCGTTGTCTCGTCGCACTTCTGCGTTTTAGGACCAGTCGCGCAGATGCGTTTCACGAGCTCCTCGCGGCAGGTCTTGTCACAATCTTTGCGTGCCCATTTATAGCCGTACGTCCACGAGGTGCCGCCCACCAGGCCGTGGACGCCGAGGTTCGGGCTCACATCGATCGGACGGCCACCGTCATTCAGCGGCTCAAACTTGCGCGTTTGTAGTGCGTAAAAAAAGTCAGACTCGCGAAATGGCGGCTGCGTGGGTTTAGGTATGTCCGTTTTGATAGCGGTGTTGGGCCTACTGCCCTTGAGATCGTCGGTTCCCGACCCGGTTCGGATCGTTGACTTTCCGGTGCTGCCTTTGAGGGTGCTGGCCGCCTCATCACGGTCCTTTTCGAACTCGACCTGCGCCGCCAGCCGCTTGGCCTCGGCTTCTGCGGCGAGGCGTCGTTGCTCGGCTTCTCGGGCTATGCGATCGCGTTCGGCCCGCTCTGCGGCGGAATTGTCAGGCGTCGACGGAGTTGGATTTGATGCCCGCTCCCTTGCGGGGCAAGGCTGGCCCTGAGAGGTCCAGGTATTATAGGCGAGACTTGCGGGTAGCCCACATTCTCGCTTTTGCTGTGTCCACCATTGCGGCTCCTGCCCGAAACATACCGGGACAGCGAGACACACCAAGAATGCGACGAGAAAAACGAACCTTCCGAAACGCCTGCGGTCAGCCATAATGCTGTGCAACGGCCAGAGGTGGGCACGTGGTCGATGTGAATTCCTTTGTACTCTTGACATACCTGCAAGTCAAGACTTTGGACCAAAGGTCGCGTCAGTAATTCACGCTTTTCTTTGCGTCTTTGACCGAGGCTGGTTTTATGAAGGCGGAGTCGGGGATGCGTTTGTTGAGGTCGATCGACTCGTAGTTGATGCGTGAGACGGGCTCGCCGTCCATAAAGCGGTCGATGATAAAGGGGACCTTTACGCCGTCGACGTCGACGAACTGGGCGTAGCGGTCCTCGTCCTTGATGTCCTCGTCGGCAAGGTTCTTGTGCTTGTAGACGGCCTTGACGGGCATTCCGTCATCGGTGAATTCGAACTCGATCGCAAAGCCGTCGTTGTAGGTAAGCTTGATGACGTCGTTGCGCCTTCCGAGCCCGCCCTGGCGGCGGGCGACGTATGAGACCGCGGCCTGGCCCTTCCAGTATCCGCGGAGCAGGTTGTCGAGGCTCGTGCGGATGCCGCGTTTGAAATTCTCTATCTGCACCGGCGTCTGTATCTTGATGAGCTGCTGATCGCCGTCAAAGATCCAGCCCGTGTCGCCCGTATTGACCTGTATCGTCTGAGAGCCGCTGCCCTTAAATTCGGTCCGTTCCTTGTCCGGGAAAACGATCGCATCGAGAAACGACTGGTAACTGATCACGCCGCCATCACGCAGCGAGCTGAAATTACCTTTACCGACCTGCGACGTGACCTTTAGATAGCGTTCGCCGCCGAGCTGAGTGACGGACTTTGCGATCACGGCGAGGGCCTTTTCGTCGGACGCGGTCGGCGCTTGTGCAAGAGTGTTGCTCGCGATACAACCGAACAAACCGATAACCAACAGACAAGTGAAAACTGATCTCATTTTGTAAAAAATACTATAAACGCCGGGCGTTGATGTCGAACGTAAATGCGAGCTTATCCCTCACTCTCACCATCCCGTGAAACGCGCTCGTCGCCTTGACCTTAAAATCCGAACGGTCGAGCTCAAACTCGCCTTTAGCATTCATCGTGTCACCGTTTACCGTCACGGTCACGGGGATCACGATGTG